>JBCBEP010000043.1:0-27216 GCA_038528605.1 Pseudomonadota bacterium | reverse complement strand
AGCCCCATCGTGGACGGCAACGGCCTTGGCATCCTGCTCGGCGATCTGGCCTTCCTCGACGGCCAGCAGGTGGTGGTGTCCGGCGTCACGGACGACACGGTGGCGACCACCAACGTCACCCGCGGCGGCGTGCTGATCACCGACGGCCAGTACGATGCGCTCACGGTCATCGAGGGTTTCGAATTCGGGCCCGCGCCTGAGCCCGTTCCCGTGCCGCAGGAGGTCCTGCGCGAGGACAGCCCCATCGTGGACGGCAACGGCCTTGGCATCCTGCTCGGCGATCTGGCCTTCCTCGACGGCCAGCAGGTGGTGGTGTCCGGCGTCACGGACGACACGGTGGCGACCACCAACGTCACCCGCGGCGGCGTGCTGATCACCGACGGGCAGTACGATGCGCTGACGATCGTCGACAGCTTCGAGTTCTCGTCCGAACCGCTGCCCGCTTCGGAGGAGGCCTTGCGCGAGGACAGCCCCATCGTGGACGGCAACGGCTTCGGCATTCTCATCGGCGATCTGGCCTTCCTCGACGGCCAGCAGGTGGTGGTGTCCGGCGTCACGGACGACACGGTGGCGACCACCAACGTCACCAATGGCGGCGTGCTGATCACCGACGGCCAGTACGACGCGCTGACGATCGTCGACAGCTTCGGCTTCTAGGCGGTTTCCCCGTTACGGAGACCGTCATGGATACCGCCGGCCTCCCGAGACGCGCCGGCTCGATCGGAGAATGCCAGCCCATCCCGCATGGGCCGGCATTCTCCTTCCGGCACCTTCTGGAGGTGATCGCCGCTCCCGAGGCAGCCGGGGACACCCCCCAGAAGTAATCGGCGCCACCGGCGGAATATGAATTATGTTTGATTTCGACCTTTAAGGTACTGAATTACTTTTCGGGGGTGCGGGTTTCGCGCCGTCTGCCGGGGTGTCAGCAGGCCTGCCAGACCGGGGGCCACGGGCTGTTTCAGCCCCTCACAGACCACCAGCCTTCTTCTTTTCTTCAGAGTCTTCTTTCTTCGGGCGCGATTGCGCCTGATGGCGCAAGGGCTTGGCCGCATGGCGCTTACGCCCTGGGGGAGACCGCGCTACCCATCGGGGGCGAGACCTTACCGATGGGGGGTCCTATCCTTACCGATTGGGGGTGTATGGGCAGACCACCACAAGATGCGGTAGCCTGACGGTACAAAATCCGCCTTGCCAGCCCCGAACCGAGCCCGTCATGCCGCCCCTGCCCAAGCCCGCGCCCGCCGATCCAGCGCCGACGCCCCCCGAAGGTAAGCGTCAGGCCATCGCGCCCACACCCGTGCCCGGCCGGCGGCGCACGCTCGATCTGCGGCCCGGCCATGGCGAGATGATCAAGCCCGCCGAGCTCATTGATATCGAGGGCGCCACGGGCCTCACGCTCCAGGCGCGCCGGCTCTACAACCTGCTCATCGCCCATGCCTTCGGGCCGGAGATGGGCCGCGAGGGCCAGGAATGGACCATCGATCTCGCGGCGCTGCGCGGCACGCATAAGGGCAACGAACGCATCGAAGCCTCGATCCTCGCGCTCATGAAGACCATCGTGACCGTGCGCATGGCCGACGGGCGCACCCGGCGCGTCGCCCTGCTGGGCGGCAACGACATGGACGACCCCGAGCGCCCGCGCGGCACGCTGAGCTACAGTTTCGACAAGCGGCTGGTGCCGCTCCTGCGCGAGTCGTCCGTCTTCGGCAAGCTCGAGCTCGAGGTGATGCGCGCCTTCTCCACGAAATACGCGCTGGCGCTTTACGAGGCGCTGTCCCGCCGGGTGCGCCTCTCGCATGTCTTCTCGGAGACCTTCGAGCTCGACGCCTTCCGCGAGCTGATGGGCGTGCCCGAGGGCAAGCTCGCCACCTATTCGAACCTCAATCTCAAGGCCATCAAGCCCGCGCTCGCGGAGATCAACGCCCTCGCCTCCTTCGGCGTGGCCATCGAGCCCGTGAAGCGCGGCCGGCGCGTGGTGGCCGTTAAGGTCTCCTGGTGGCAGAAATCGGTGGAGGAGCTGCGCGCCGCCTATGCCGCCCTCAAGCCCCCCGGCATCGCGCGTGAGGTGCCATGAAGGGCGCCGTGAAAAGGGCCGGGGTAGACTACAGGAAAGTTTACACCCCGGCCCTTTGCTGGCACGCTTTCTTTCCGGAGAGTGGATTTCCAGCGTTCTCGCGGCCACAGGAACGGAATGGCGGCCCCTGCGTTAAGCAGCTGGCGGCAATCGGGGCTTGCAGGCCGGGCCGGAAGGCGCTTGAAGCGTGTGATTGGCGGTGCTGCGCTGCGGCGCGGTGGATAACGGGCGAGCCAGGGGGAGAGTGACGGTCATGTCGGCAACGCTGCTCACCTTCGCGCGCCGCCAGGCCGGCTGGGACAATGAGGAACGCGCCCTCATCGCCCGCCTCGAACGCCTCCTGATGGGTGCTGGCCTCGCTGTCGAGGTCGAGCTCGGCGAGACCGACGAGGGCGACCCCTGGGCGGCCTTCTGCAATGCCCATACCGGCGATGTGGTGGTCCATATCGCCCGGCTCGACGGCTACTATCTCGTGGAGGCCGGCGTGCTCGGCCGCGCCATCGAGGGGCGCAGCCTCGCCCATTGCTCAGAGCGCTTCTTCGCGGAGGCCGTGCTGGTGGCGCCGGAGCGGCGGCAGGGCGCGGGCCTCTATCTCCATCCCAGCGCCATGCTGGCGGGCATGCTGCTCAGCATCATGCTCTACGCCCAGATGTACGGCCCCCGGCCCGAGGTGGCGTCCGAAGAAGAGGACGCGACGGCGACGGATGGCGCCACCATCGATATCGACGCGCTGATCGCCGCCGCGGAAGCGCGCGAAGGGTCGGACGACGCGGCCGCCACGGATGCCGAGCCGGGTGCCGACGCCGCCGAGGAGATCGCCATCGAGGCGGAGATGGCCGGCGAGGCCCATGCCGAGGCCGCGGCGAAGCTGCGCCAGATCGTCCAGTCCGTCGGCCAGTTCGTCGCCGCGGAGGCGGGACGCGAGCGCGGCGCCGAGGGCGGCCAGCCCTTCCAGGCCTGGGTCCTGCTCCATTCGGTCGCCATGATCGCGGCCTTCGGGATCGCGGATGAAGGCCAGCTGCGCGCCGCCATCGGCGGGCTCGAAGGCGCCGAGGCGCTCGCCGGCGCGCTCCAGGACGATGCGATCTGGGAGAAAGGCGCGGCCGCCGCTGCCGGCCTCGCGCTCGAGAGCCGCGCCGGACATGCCGCAGCCCCGGTAGCCGAGAGCGGCGAAGGCCGGCACGACACGACCTTCGCGGGCGGCGACGGGCTGACCCTGGCGGAGGGCGACCCCTTCGGCTTCGCCTTCGCGAGCCTCGAGGACCTCCTCGCCGTCGCGCCCTCCGAGACCGCCACCGATGCGCTGCCCGGCAGCCTCGATGCGGCCTGGCGCCCCAGCTTCGCGACGGGTGTGGAGACGGGCTTCGGCACCGGCGTTGCGGCTGGTTTCGGGATTGGCTTTGGGCTTGGCTTCGAGGCCGGGGCGCTCGCGGCGGCCTTCGGCGGCCTCGCCACGCTCGACCCGAGCTTCGGCATGGAGCCCGAGGGCGCGCGCGGCCGGGCCGAGAAGGCGCCGGTGAGCCCCGCCGCCGTTGCCGAAAGCGTCGCCGGGCTCGCCCCCGTCGCCCTGCCCGCTTCGCGCGCCGAGCCCGCGGGCGAAAGCGCGGCCATCGGCGCCATCCTGGGCGGCGACCTGCCCTTCGCGCTGCGCGACCTCGCCGCCGAGCTCACCGCCGGCCCTTCGGGTGCGGCCCTCCTGCAGCTCGCCGGGATCGCGCTCGATGACGCGCCGCTCATCGAGACGGTGACCGTGGTCATCCCCGCCTTCGAGACCCGCGCCCCGGCGGAGTACGGCCTGCTGCGCCGCGACGCGCCGAGCTCGCTCTCGGATCTCGACCAGTTCGCCTTCGCCGCCCCCGATCCGATGCAGGCGGCCTTGCAGGCCGAGGCAGCGGCGCCGCTCCACTACACCATCGCCCGCGACCCGTTCTTCGCGCTCCTGCGCGACGCGGAGAGCCGCGGCGGCACCGCCGATCCGACCCGGCTCGAGACCCGGCTGATCGATGGCGACGTGGTGCTGATCGACCCGCGCAGCGAAGGCCTCGCCGCGGGCGATCTCGTCACCGTCAGCGTCGATTATGCCGACAGCTCGAGCGCCATCCTCGTCACCGCCCTCGAGACGCTCGACGACTGGCTCGTCTGAGCCTTTCCCGATGACCGACCTTCCCGGCGGCCTCGAAGGCCGGTATCCCAGCCCCGCCGCGCGCCTCGCCGCCCCGGCGGAGACCGGGCCTGCGGAGGCCCCCGGGCTTGCCGCGCCGGACCCCGCAGGCAGCCGGCGGACAGGCCGCACAACCGGGCGCGCCCCAACCACGGAGACCGCGATGGCCGAGGATCCGCGCCGCGCCAAGCCGCTGAAAAAGCTCGAATGGTTCTTCTCGGGCCTCGCCCGGCTCGGCACCACCTATCGCCGCTCGAAGCTCGACAGCCGCCGGCTCGACGACCTCTCCCCCCGGCTCGACGGCGCGGAGAACGACCTCCGGCACGGCCTCGGCCGGCTCGACGATCTGGCCGCCGATGCCCATGCCCGCGAAGCGGGCCTCGCCGCCCGGCTCGACGATGCCCAGGCCCGGCTCGATGCGGCGGCAGACCGGCTGGCGGAGACCGAGGCGCGGCTCGCGGCGGCGGAGACCGCGCTCGCGGCGGAGCGCGCGGCGGGGCGGGACGAGCGGGCCATCACCGCCCGCGCCTATGCGGATCTCGCCCGCCGGCTCGACGTGCTGCGCTTCGGCGGCAAGCCGTCCGGTACAGCGCCCGCAGAAGGTCCCGCCGAAGGCCTCGAGGCGCTGCTCGACGCCTGCTACAACCGCATCGAGGCGCGGCTGAGGGGCTCCCGCGAGGAGATCGCGCGCCGCCTCGTCCCCTATCTCGACGACGTCGCGGCGGCCCGCGAGCGCAGCGGGGGCGGCGCGGTGCTCGATATCGGCTGCGGGCGCGGCGAATGGCTCGAACTGCTGGTCTCGAAGGGCATCGAGGCCCGCGGCATCGATCTCAACCCCGTGCAGGCCGCCGAGGCCCGCGCCGAGGGCCTGCCGGTGGAGGAAGGGGACGCCATCGCGCTGATGGAGAGCCTGCCCGCCAACACGCTTGCGGTGGTCTCGGCCCATCACCTGGTGGAGCACCTGCCCTTCCGCGATACCGCCCGGCTCACGCGCGAGGCGCTGCGCGTGCTCCGCCCCGGCGGGCTTCTCATGCTCGAGACGCCGAACCCCGCCACGCTGATCGTGGGCGCGCGGAACTTCCATTTCGACCCCACGCATATCAAGCCGCTGCCCGCCGAGGTGCTGACGGCCCTGCTCGACACGCTCGGCTTCCATCCCGTCGAGGCGCGCTTCCTGCACCCCTCCGAGACCGGCGACATCCTCGCCCGCGAAGGCCGGCTCGACCCGGTGGTGGCGGAGCTCCTCTTCGGGCCCATGGACCTCGCCGTGCTGGGGATCAAACCGGCTCTCGACGCGGGCGAGGCCCCTGCAGTACCCGAGGCCTGACGCCCTCCTGCCCTCCCGGAGACCGCCCCCATGCGCATCGCCGTCACCCGCACCGATGTGCCCTTCGTCACCGGCGGGGCGGAGCGGCATTCCGCCAATCTCGTCAGGGCCTTGCAGGAACACGGGCATGAGGCGGCGGAGGTGACGATCCCCTTCCGCTGGCATCCCGGCCAGGCGCTCGTCGAGCATGTGATGGCCGCCAAGCTCATCGATCTCGGCCATTTCGCGGGCGACCCGATCGACATGATGATCGGGCTCAAATTCCCCGCCTGGCTCGCGCGGCACCCAAACAAGGTCTTCTGGGTGCTGCACCAGCACCGCCAAGCCTACGACCTCTGGGACAGCGGGATCTCGGATCTTCTGCACGACCCGGACGGGGCGGCGGTGCGCGGGCTGATCCGGGCGGAGGACGCCGGGAGCCTCGGCGCCCCGGGCGCGCGCATCTATGCCAATTCGGGCAACGTCGCAGCCAGGCTCGCTAAGTATAACGGCATCGCGGCCACGCCCCTCTACCACCCGCCCCCCAATGCGGAGCGGCTGAGGGCGGGGCCTTACGGGGACTACCTGTTTGCGCCGGGGCGGCTCAATCCGCTGAAGCGCCAGGACCTGATGATCGAGGCAGTAGCCCATTCACCAGGGGCAAAGCTGGTGTTGGCGGGCCCCAGCGACGATGCGGGCCATACCCGGGCGCTCAAGGAGCGCGTTACCGCCCTGGGGCTCGAGGACCGCGTGACCTTCACCGGCGCCATCCCGGATGCGGAGATGGTGCGCCTCTATGCAGAGGCGCGCGCCGTGGTGTTCACCCCGGTGGACGAGGATTACGGCTACATCACCCTCGAGGCGATGCTCTCGGCCAGGCCCGTGATCGTGACCACCGACAGCGGCGGCCCGCTCGAATTCATCCGCGACGGCCAGGAGGGCTGCGTCACCGCTCCCGAGCCCGCGGCCCTCGGCACGGCCTTCGCCCGGCTCTCGGAGGATGCAGGCCTCGCCGAGCGCATGGGGGCCGCGGCGGCGGCGCGCTATGCCGGCCTCGGCATCGGCTGGGAGACGGTGGTCGAGACGCTGGTCCGCGCCGGACAGGGAACATGACAGGGAACATGACGGGCGGCATGACCGGTCTCCGGATCCACTGGGTCTGCCCGCTGCCGCCGGAGCCCACGGATATCGCCGAATACACCCGCCGGCTGCTCCCCGCCCTTGCCGAGGTGGCGGAGGTGGTGCTCTGGACCGACCAGCGCGACGTGGACCCCGAGATCGCCCGGGCCGTCCGCCTCCGCCGCTTCGACGCAGCCGCCCATCTGCCCATGGATATGCGCCGGCTCGGGCCGCCCCGGCAGGGGGGGAACATGGGGGGAGGCCCCTTCGCCGAGGCGGTCTTCATCCATCTCGGGAACAATGCGCGGTTCCACGGCAGCATGCTGCGCCTCGCCGCCCGGGTCTCCGCCTGCCTCGTGCTGCACGATCTCAGCCTTGTCGACATGCTGGCCGGCGCGGCGGAGGCGGGACACGTGACCCGCCGCGCCGTGCTGGCAGAGAGCGCGCGCTTCTATGGCGCGGCCGGCCGGGCGGCCATGAGCGCGATCCTGGACGGCAAGGCGCCCGCAGAGGTCACCCCCGGCGGGCTCAGCCGCGAGGCGCTCTATGCCGCCATGCCCCATTGGGAGGCCGCCACGGGGCGCGCCGTCTCGCTCCTCACCCATACCGGCCCCGCCTTCAAGACCGTGGCCGCCCGCGGCTTCCTGCCCGCCTACCGGCTGGAACTCCCCTACCCCGCCAGCGCCGCCCGGCCCGGGGCAGGGCGTGCCGCCGAGGGCCCGCTCAGGCTCGTGCAGTTCGGCCATATCTTCCCCAACCGCCGGCTCCTCGAGGGGCTGGAGGCGCTGGCCATGGTCGCGCCCGGCCGCGTGCCGGAAGGGGAGGCGGTGAATTTCGAGCTCAGGGTGCTGGGCAAGGTCTGGGACGAGGCGCTGGTCCGCCGCAAGATCGCCGAGCTCGGGCTCGAGGACCGGGTGCGCCTCATGGGTTTCGTGGAGGAGGCCCGGCTCGATGCCGCACTCCGCGAGGCGCATCTCGTGCTCAACCTGCGCGAGCCCACGGTGGGGGAGGCCTCGGGCAGCCAGCTCAGGCTCTGGAACGCGGCGGCGGCGAGCGTGGTGACCGATCTCGGCTGGTACGCGACCCTGCCCGGGGAGACGGTGTTCCGCATACCCCCGAGCTCGGAGGCGACCGCCCTGCCCCCGCTGCTCCGCGCGATCGACCGGGACCGGGGCCTTGCCGCCACGAAGGGGGCGGCCGGGCGCGCCCGGCTCGAGGCGGCGCATGGCACGCCACGCTACGCGGAAGGCATCGCCGCCATCGCCCGCGCCTTCGAAGAGGACGCGCGCACCCGCCTCTCGGCCGACGCCCTCCGCCGCCGCCTCGGCCCCAACCAGAGCGGCCCCAACCAGAGCGGCACCGCCACCCCCCTCGAGGGCCTCATGGCCAACCGCGCCGCCGCCCTCCTAGAGCGCCGCGGCTGAAGCAGCAGACCAGCGACCGACGCGATCTGTCCCATGCCTTGGCGAGATCACCAGCGGGAGAAGCCGAAATCCCACCTAGCACCCCTCACCCATCTTCCACGTTGGGCAAGAGTGGAAGGCACTCGAGGAGCCGCCTACATGCCGATATTCAAAAACCCTGCTGATCTCGTTCTAGATACAAGAAAAATCTTTAACTCACGTGCGTGGCTCCGGAATATAGCTCTCCTCAAAAGCGTTTGAAAAACTAATACTACTCTCATCGCCGTAAAACTGATTAATCTTCCTGTGTAGCTCGTCTGCATTTTCTCGATCCATTGGAACATCTTCATACTGTGAAATTGCTCGCCAGATCATTTCTTTGGCTTCGTTCTCTAGAGTTAAACGGTCTTCTGGCGGAAAGCTCGATATATCTTTTAAGACGGTGTCTCTTACATGAGAGAAATGTGAAGAAGATAGCATGCTTGTCCAACTTAAGGGCGTATTATAGACATGCTCTTGCTTTATTTTTAAATAATACACAGTCCCGTAAATTCCAGCAGCACTCGCAGTAATGCTTCTCAATGTGTTCTTTAAGTCAAACAGCATGCGGTGCTCAGAAACAACGTCATCCAGGGAGCGCTGTATGCTGCGCAATTCCTTCTTAAACAAGCCAAATAGACTACCCAGTTCCCCTGCAATGCCAGCAACTCCAGCCCCTACGGCACTAGCGGTTGCAACAGTTTTCATTTGATCTGAGTACTTTGATTTTGGCGATGAAACACTTCGATCTGGATCATATTCTTTTATATAATCAGATATATTTAATCGGTCATCGTAATGCTGATTGACTGCGTAGAAAATGCGAGAGAGCGTTTCATATCGCTGAGGGGCGCCAAACTCAGCTCGAGCTACTGTTTGAGGCGATAGACCCGCTTCTCGTGCAATAACAAGCTTTGAAATGCCGCATTCGTTGAGAAGTTTGTTGAGACCGATGAAGCAATATTTCACGAGACTAGTGGCCCAGCTGGTTTGCCGCTCTTTAGCATAGAAGATGCAGCTCTATGAGAGCTTCGCTATGATTTAAGTGTGCTGGAATGAACGAACGTCTGCAATGCTGAAAGTGCGTGACGCAGCGACTGTTTTGATCCTCCAGACTGAGGTTCGGCGCGATTGGCATCTTCCTCACTCGGTCATTGTGGAAGGTGAACGGGCGGCTACGCGGCCTATGGCGCACCGAAGATATTGGGAAAAGTGGGCTGGCCGCCCTGGCGATCTTCCGGTGCTCCTGCAATTCTGGAAGCACGGGCTCGAGGTCGGGTTTCGCCGTCTCCCGCCAATGGTCACCTGACCAGAGCCCCCTTCGTCGCGTCGCGCCGAGGGGCCGTCGGGAGGTCCCGGGCGGGCCCGGGACACAGTGCGATGTGGCGTCGTTCGGCCCCGTGAGAGGCAGGCGGGCGCTGCCCGCTCAGTTCTGCTGCTCAGTTTTGTTGTTCGGGGGGGATGCCGGCGGTTTCCTGCTGCTCGCGCATCTTGCTGGCGAGCTCCTCGATGCCCTTGACCAGCGCCTTGGCGATGGGGTGCGCGCGGTTGGCGGGCAGGATGAGGCGGGCGCATTCCACGGTCTCGCCATCGGCCTTGCCGGCCTGGACGAGGGTCACGCGCAGATTGCCGTTGGTCACCTGCATGTCGGCGATGCTGTCGGCGAAGATGGTGGGGAGGGTCTGGTGGCTGCTCATGGGCTCGCTCCTGCGGTCGCTCTGGCTGCGGTGGCGTTTGGGGGATGATCCCCGGATGCGCGGGCGTCCTGACAGGTCCGGCCTGCCACGGCAAGCCCGCGCGGGGAGCAGGTGCGGGAGCAGGTGGGGGAGCTAGTGGCGTTCGGCCCGCAAACATGCTCTATCCGGGGGCCGACCATGCCCGCCGACACCTCACTGCCATCGAACCGGGGTCCATTGGGGCCATGCCGACCGAAACCGACGTTATCGCCGCCTTCCGCTGGATCCTCGGCCGCCCGCCGGAGGATGCGGCCGCGATCCGCTTTCATGCGGGTCTGGCGGACGATGCGGCGCTGCGCACCACGCTCCTCGGCTCGCCCGAATTCGCCGCGGGCTATGCGGGCATCGTGGGCGCGGCGGAGGGGCCCGGCAGCCCGGCCAACCGGCTCGGCCACGGCACGCGGGCGGGCCTGCCGCGTTACTGGCGCCCCGCGGGACCCACGCTGCTGCCCGACGCCCTGCCTGAGGAGACCGCCCGGCTCTTCGCCGAGATTGCGGAGGCCTGGCAGGCGCTCGGCGAGACCGAACCGCATTACTCGGTGCTGACCCATGAGGCCTTCCTGCAGGACCGGCTCGAGACCTGGCGCGCGGATTTCGAGGCGAGCGCGGACGAGGATGCCGCCCTCATCGACGATGCGCGCGCCCGCGTGGCGGCCCATTTCGCCCAGGCCGTGGAGGAGGGCGCCGGCGCCTGCCTCGAGCTCGGCGCGGGCGTGGGGCGGGTGACGCGCCGGCTCGCCACGCGCTTCGCGACCGTGACGGCGGTGGATATCTCCACGGCCCATCTCGCCGTGGCGGAGACGGAGCTGCGCCGCGCGGGGCACGGCAATATCCGCTTCCACCGGCTCGGCGCGCCCGGCGATCTCGCCACGCTGCCGGCGGCGGATTTCGCCTATTGCCGGCTCGTGCTCCAGCACAACCCGCCACCGGTGCAGGCGGCGATGATCGCGGGGCTGCTGAAGGCGCTCCGCCCCGGCGGGGCCGCCCTTTTCCAGACCGTGAGCCGCATCGACGGCTATGCCTGGGATGCGGCGGCGGATGCGGCCCGGCGCGCCGCCCTCCGCGCGGGCGGGGGCGGGCCGGAGATGGAGATGCACGCCCTCGCCCAGGGCGATGTCTTCCGCCTGATCGCCGAGGCGGGCTGCGCGCCCCTCGAGGTCGACCGCGACACGGCGACCGGGGAGGACCCGGGCTTTCTCTCCCACATGTATCTCGCGGTCCGCCCATGACCGCGGGCCGGCACGCGGCCAGGGCCATGGCCGTGGCGGACGATCCGGAAGCGCGCTTCCGCCGCCTGCCCGCCGCGCTCCGGCGCTGGACGCCGAGCGCGCTCTGGCGTCGCCTGCGCCTCGCCCGCCGCCGGGGGCGCTGGATGGCGGAGAACGCGGCGGCCTGCGCGCCTTACGCCAAGCCCGCGGCGGCGGACTGCCCCGCGGCGGGCCCGATCCTCGCCATCGGCGACTTTTCGGGGGACAACGGCATCAGCCGTGCGGCGCTCTACGAGCATGCCCGGCTGGAGGCGGAGGCGCGCGCCGCGGGGCTTGGGCCGGTCGAGCGGCTGGACCTCACCGACCCCGCCCTGCCCCGCCACCCTGACCCGCGCGCGGACGGCGCGCCTGTGGCCAGGCTCTACCTCCTCTCCGCGCCGGATACCTATGCCCGCGCCCTCGCCCTCGTCCCGCCCGCCCGCATCGCCCGCGCCCGGCGCACGGGCCTCTGGGTCTGGGAGACGCCGGTGCTGGGGCGGGACTGGCATTTCGCCTTCGACGTGGTGCACGAGATCTGGACGCCCTCGGCCTATAGCCGGCAGGCGATTGCCGATGCCGCGCCGCCGGGGCTCGAGATCGCGCTCCGCCCCCATGCGCCGCAGCTGCCCGCCGGCACCCTGCCGCCCGACCGGGGCGCGCTCCGGGCCGCGATACGCGCCCGCTGGGGGGTGCCGGAGGACGCCTTTCTTGGCCTTGCGGTGATGGATATCCGGAGCTGCCCCGCGCGCAAGAACCCCTGGGCCCATGTGGCGGCCTGGGCCGCGGCCTTTGGCGGGCGGGCGGACCGGGTGCTGATCCTGAAGCTCCGGCTCTCGAAGCGCACCGCCATCGTGCGCCGGGAGCTCGAGGAGATGATCGCGGCCGGAGCAGGCGGGTCGCCGTCGATCCGCCTCGTGGAGGAGTTCCTGCCGGAGGCGGAGATGACCGCGCTGCAGGCGGGCGCGGATGTCTATCTCTCGCTCCACCGGGCCGAGGGCTACGGGCTCAACATCCACGAATGCCTCGCCCTCGGCACCCCGGTGGTGGCGACGGACTGGTCGGCCAATGCGGAATACGCCCCCGCCTATGCGGGCTATCACCCGGTGCCCTACCGGCTCGTGCCCCATCGGGACTGGACGGGGCACTACCCGGACCGCGATTTCGTCTGGGCCGAAGCCGATATCGCCGCCGCCGCCGAGACGCTGCAGGACCTCGCCGCGCAGAAGGAGGCGGGGAAGGGGGCTGGGAAGGAGGCTCGTGAGGACACGCCGAGGCGCGCCGGCGACCTGCCGGGCGGCGACGGCAAGGCGGCATGAGCCACAGGGGTGCCGTCGGGAAGCCCCCCGGATCGGGCGGCATCCTGATCGTGGCGCCGCGCGGTTGCCGCTTCTCGCCCGAGGGCGCCACCTCGATCGATCTCCATATCGCCGAGATCGTGCGGGCGAGCCGCCATCGCCCCCGCATCACCGTGGCAGCCCCCGCGGTGGCCGACCCCTTCCCGGGCATCCGGCACATCCCCTGGGACGCGCAGCGGCGCGGACGGGCGCGGGACCGGACGTTGGCGGCGATCGCGCAGGAGGAGGCGCCGGCACTCATCGTCGTGCACCAGCATCTCGGCACCGCGGCGGGGCTTGCCCGGCACCTGCCCGGCACGCCGGTGGCGCTCATCCGGCACAACTATGTGAAACCGCCCGGGCGCGGGCCGCTCGGCTGGCTCTCGGCGCGGCTCCAGGCCGCCCGCTTCGCCCGCCTCGCCGGCCTCGGCTTCGTGAGCCCCGCGCTGCTCGAGGCGTTCCGGGCGGGCTGGTGCGGGCAGGCCCACCCCCTGAAGGGCCCCCTGCCCCTCTTCCTCACGCCGAACGGCATCGACACGGATCTCTGGCAGCCGCAGCCCAAGCGCGACCGGCTGCTCTTTACCGGCCGGCTCGCGCCGGAGAAGGGCGTGCGCGAGGCCGCTGAGGCCACGGTGCGCCTGCTCGCCATGCATCCGGGCTGGGAGGCGGTCTTCGTGCTCGACAGCCGGGAGGCGGACCCGGCCTATGCCGCCACGGTGCGCCAAACGCTCGCTCCCCTGGGCCGCCGGGTCGCCATCCACGAGAATATCGCGCATGAAGCCGTGCGCGCCCTGGTCGCCACAAGCGCCGTTGCCCTGGTGCCGACCCAGGCTGCCGAACCCTTCGGCCGCGTCGCCCTCGAGGCCATGGCCACGGGTGCTGCGGTGGTGGCGAGTGCCGCCGGCGGGCTCGGCCCGCTGGTGGAGGGGGCCGGCATCACGCTCGAAACCCCCGATACACCGGCCCTGGTGGCCGCGGCGGGGCCCCTGATGGCCGATGAACAGGCCCGCCGCCGTCTCGCCACCACCGCCCGCGCCCGGGCCGAGAGATGGAATCTCGCCGCCGCCGGCCAGGCCTTCGACACCATGGCCGACCGGCTGAGCCCCGCCCTTCATCCCTCAGAACAAGAAAAACCGGGGCAATGACTGCCAATCAACGTCCCCTAACGGGACAATCCTCTCAGGCCTGATGGTGTTTCAATTGATAAGTCTCAACCTTTCTTGCATCGCTCCATTAATCGCCGTATTCGTATGACTTGTAGGCGTGGGGTGACGCCGTGGGAGGGGCCTATGAACACGACTTTGCGTGCGGCATGTGTGGCGGCTATCGGCCTGATGGCAACCGTCGGGATGGCTGAGGCCGTAACGCTGCCGTTTCCGAGCATTCAGGCGACGCAGCGCGCTCAGGGCACGGAAGGCCCTGTTGGGTTCCCGAACACCGGACCCCTTGGTGACGAGAACGACTTCCTGCGTCAGCAATATACGAACACGGGCACCACATCGGTCGATGAGCTGGCCTTTGTGCTGACGATCGCACAGGTTTCGCTACCGAATAGTGGAAGCGTCGACTTCAACGTCCTGTTGAACGGGACACAGATTGGCGAGTTCATGGTTGTCGCCCCTGCAACGGGCAACGTACCGAACGCGCTCATCGGCACGCAGATCGGCATGGCCTTCAGTGATTTCGGCACGGTCGCAGGCGACGGTCTGAACAACGAAAGCTTCCTCTTCGAGCTCGTGGTCCCCACCGCACAGGACATGGTTCAGGGCAGTGTGGCCTTCTCGCTGGTGTCCAGCACCGCCTTCTCGCTCGCGCTCAACGAAAGCGTCGATGAGCTTGCAGTCCCGCTCCCTGCAGGTTTCATCCTGCTCGCCAGCGGCCTGGGCGGTCTCCTCGTTCTGCGCCGGACCGCAGCCTGATTGCATTGCCCCTGCGGCTCCTGAGCACATTGCTGGAACGATAGCGGCCGCCGGGAGCAAAGCTCCGGGCGGCCGCTATCGTTTTGCGCTCTCATGCCCGCGCCACCTTCACGCATCTGACGGCATCACTACCACCGCACAGCGTTGCGCCGGCGGCGATGGCAGAGCGCGCCATAGGAAAGCGCCAATGCGCCGGGACGCACCGACGCTATCCCGTTATCCCCTCTCCCTCCGCGCCGGGCCGTGCGCTGTCGCGGTAACCTGTCGCCCAGCTTTCAGAGACGCCGCAGCACAGTGTAAGGCGCCGCCGGCGCAAGGCGTG
Source organism: Pseudomonadota bacterium (assembly GCA_038528605.1). Taxonomy (GTDB): domain Bacteria; phylum Pseudomonadota; class Alphaproteobacteria; order Rhodobacterales; family Rhodobacteraceae; genus Thermohalobaculum. The sequence continues at coordinate 12,556 of JBCBEP010000043.1, read as the reverse complement.
GGCACATAACGAAAAACGCCCCGGCGATGCCGGGGCGAATTCCTGTTCTGGCTCTTGCTGAGGCCGTCCGCCGGGGCGGACGGCCCGTCGACCGCGTCGATCAGACGAAGTCGAAGTTCAGCTCGGTGAAGTCTTGCGGCAGGAAGGTGGAACCGTCAGCCGTCGTGGTGTCGAGGAAGAAGGCCCACGCATCGGTCGCGCCCGAGCCATCCGGCGTGATGATCACGTCGATGTTGGCCGGCACGACCGCGGTGCCGCCATCGGCCTGCCAGTCGGCCACCGTCTGGATGTCGACATCGGAGATGTCGCTGAACCCAAGCGGCGTGAGGTTGAACACGGTCACGTTGTCGGACGTCGAGAAGTTGTTGACGTCGACGTCGCTGTCCGGATCGTCCGCGATCACATCGTCCACGGTGTAGATCGCCGCCGGCACACCCGCCACGCCCGAGTTGGACGTCGGCGCGTTCAGGAGCGTGATCACCGTGTTGAAGTCCACCGAGGAACCACCGGCGGGACCACCAACAACCAGGAAGTCGGTCAGATCCAGAGTGAAGTTCTCTGCACCGTTCGCGATCACCTGGACATCGTCGTTGGCGGAGCTGACGAAGGTCGGCGCCGCCGGCACCACGGCGTTGACCAGCTCGCCGATGAACGTGCCGTTGTACCCGCTGAAGTCGAGGGTGTTGATCGAGGCCGGGATCACCTCAGGTGCGTTCGTGACATCCTGCAGCGTCAGCGAGTCGTCCGGGTCGGTCGTGCTGCCACCGGTGATGACGAAGTTGGCCAGGATCGCATCGACCTGAACGATGTTGTCGAGACCCGCCTGCGTGGCGAAGTCCTCAGCGGCATTGCCCACGGTCGGCGTGAAGCCGGCCACAGCCGTGTCGATGCGGAAGGCATCATCCAGCACGATCTCAAGCAGGATGTCGTCATCCGGCACACCGCCGACATTGTCGGTCGGGATCACCACATCGAGGTTGAAGGTGGTGAAGTCACTGACATCGAGCGTGTTGGCGCCCGTCAGCAGACCGCTGTTGTCGAAGATGCCGTCGGTGAGGCTGACGGTGATCGTACCAGCGCCGTTACCGATGAAGTTGAGGTTCTGGCTGAAGGTCGCCGTCGCCCCGCTTTCACCCACGGTGATGTCCGTGCCATCGCTGAGGCCGGTGAGCACGAGCGCACCGCCGACCGCACCGATGAGGATGCTCTCGTTGAGCGACCCTGCGCCGGCGAGGCTGAACACACCGAGCGCACCCGAGAGCTGCTGACCCACGGCAGCGCCGTAAGCCGAGCCGACAACCGAGCCGAACTGGATGCTGTCGAAGCCCGTGATGGTCGGGCTGACACCAAGCGCCGTGTCGTCCACCGCATCGAGCGAGCCGATATCGGTAGTGCCACCGAAGTTGCCACCGAAGCCGACCAGGCCGCCAGCGATGCCGTTGCCGGTGATCGTGTCGTTGGAGAGGCCGTTCAGGATCGCCGCCGTGCCGGCACCACCGTCGACACCGAGGGTGAGAAGCCCCTCGAGGTCTTCGCCATCGATCGTGAGATCGTTGGCGCTGTCACCGGCCGTCGCCGTCGGGTTCAGCAGGGACATGGCGTTGACTTCGAGCGACAGCGCCTGCGTGCCCTGCAGCACGAGGGTGTTGACGCTCAGGCCGTTGAAGCTCGTCACCTGGTTGATGGTGTTGAGCGCGCCGTTCGAGTTCACGGTGACCTGACGGACCGCCGAGTTGGCCTCGTTGGTGCCGGTGCCGTTCACCGTGAGGTTGGTCACGCCGAGCTGACCGGTCGCCGCAGCCGTGTTGAGGAGATCGATCTCGAGCTCTTCTTCCTGGCTGTCGGTGATCGTGACGATGTCGAACTGCTGGTTGGCATCCGACGTGGCTGGCGTACCGATGGTCTGGTTGATGCCCCAGATGGTGATGCCCGTGCCCGCCTCGGGGTTGATGATGGTCGTGTCCGTGGTCGCACCCGTGGTCGCAACGAAGATCTCGCTGAGGCCAAGCATGTTACCGTTGGTGATGTCCATCGTGATGAGATCGGTCGCGGCGTCGTCACCCGGCGTGTCGCCGTTGCCGGCGATGATCAGGTTGTCGACATCCTCGAAGGTCTCGAACGCGTTCTGCGCAACCGTGAGGGCCGGCAGACCGTTCGCGGCGGCAACCGCAACACCGGTCGAGGTGTTGAGCTCGAGGGTGTTCTCGACCGTGTCGGCCTCGAGGTCGTTGACGTCGAGATCGATGTTGATCGAGTCCTTCTGGAAGGGCAGCGCACCGAGGAGCGGGCCCGAACCGGTCAGGTTCACACGGTCGGCACCGGTGCCGGACGTGATGTCCATGGTGAAGACCGGGCTGAACGGCACCAGGTTCGGGGCGAAGAGGCCGCCGGCCGCGGTGTTGTTGAAGTTCAGCGAGAGGTTGTTGCCCGGCGTGTCGCCGCTGCCGTCACCGAGGTTGTAGTCGAACTCCACGAGGCCCGTATCCGGGTTCGCGAACTCGGCGATGCCGTCGGTGTCCAGGTACTTCTCGAGCGAGGCCGAGGTGATCTGGGCGCCGACCTTCACATTGTCGTCGAAGCCGACGCTGTTGAAGTTGCGCACATCCGAGATGCCGACGGTGCCGACGCGGTTGTCGTCGGTGGTCGGGAGATCGAAGATCGACTCGATGCCGCCCGAGGACGAGCTGGTGTTCGGGCCGATGATCAGGTCGCCGGCAACGCCGGTGCCGCCGAAGGAGCCCGGCAGATCGTCGACGATGACTTCCTGCAGGACGTTGTTGGTCGAGCTGAGGATCTGGATGTCCGACCGCTCTTCGACGAAGAGGTTGAACACCTCGATGCCGTCCGTCTGGCCCATGGAGCCGACGATGAAGGCACCACCCTCGGCACCGCGGCCCACGCCGTCGGCCACGAGGTTGCCGATGATCGGGCCTTCCGGCGCCGCGTTCGGCTCCTGCGAGAAGACGAGGTTACCGTCGGCCGGCGCCTGGCCGTCGAGGAACAGCGTCGCACCCGGCGCGAGCTCGGTGCTCTCGCTGTCGACGATCAGGAACTGCGTGTCGTTGACCGCGACCGCCTCGAGGCCGGTGAGGCCCTGGGTGGCGATCTCTTCGTTCAGAGCGGCCACGAAGTCGGCGATCGAGTTGTTGATCGGATCGGTGTCGAAGTCACCGCCCTCAGCCACACGCGGGATCTCGAGGGTCACGGTCTCGCCGCCGCGCGAGAACGCGACACCGGTGACCGGGAACTCGGAGAGGTCGGGCTGGTTGAGGTCGTCGAGCGTAACGAGCAGGCTCGACTCGCCCAGGTTCGACTGGAGCGCCGCCGGATCGTAGAACACGGCGTAGGACACGAACGGATCGCTGTCCCGGAAGCCGATGAAGGTGCTGTCGGTGCGCGAGCGCACGTCCTCGATCACGAGGTCGCCGCGGCTGTTGTCCGACCACCACTGCTCGACGCCGTTGTTGTTCTGCGCGTCGACGCGGGCGAAGAGGCTGCCAGCACCGAGGATGTTGTTGGCGTTCACCGCGTTCGGGCCGATCACCGCGCCCGGGGTCGTGATCACCACGCCGGCGACCGCACCGAGAACGGTGTTGGACGCGAGGTCGGCGTTGAGCGTCTGGTTGCGGATGAACATGTTCTCGACGCTCGACGAGTTCGTCGAGATCGCCGGGCCCGACGGGAACAGGCCGCTCGTGGTGACCGTGAGGTCGATCTGAGCGCTGTCGTTGCCGCCGCCGCCGATGAAGGTGTCACCGGACTCGAAGGTGTTGGTGACGTTGCCGAAGCCGGCCGACGCCTGGGCGAGCGGCGCGACGAAGGTGTCGTCGAGGCCCGTGCCCTCGAGGTTGTCCACACCGTCGGTGAAGGTGAGGCCGTTGCCGACGCCCGGCGCGCCGAGCACTTCGTCGTCGAGCAGGCCTTCGAAGTCCTGCGTGCCCTCGGCACCGCTCACGAGGAAGGCGGTGATGTTGTCGCCCGAGAGGCCCTGATACTCGGCCGAGCGGATGAACGAGAAGCCGAGATCGGCAATCGCGTCATTACGCGCCTCGTCCTCGATGATGTTGCCGTCCTCGTCGAACGAGGTGGCCGCGTTCAGCACGTCGAGCCAGAAGGCGAAACCGTCGGGATCGGACGGACGGTCGAGGAACTCGAGGTAGAAGGTCTCGATGATCGTCTCGTTGGTGAGCTGCGAGAAGGTCTCGGAGAACTCGTTGCTGTTCGCGAAGCGCTCGGCAACGTCGCGGCCTTCGCTCGGCGTGGCGAGCGAGGCGGTCGCCTTCGGCACCCAGAACTCGAAGCCACCCTCGTCCGGCACGCGGCCGCCGAGGAAGACGTCGTAGAACGCGACGGTCAGGCGCGCGCCGGCGGCGGCGTCGGACTCAGCCGCAGCTTCGAGAGCTTCGCGCTCGCTGGAGAAGGTGTCTTCGTCCGTGAACGTCGCGATCTCGGCATCGGTCGGCGTGCGCTGGAAGATAAACGCCAGGCCGTCGATGATCAGAGTGTCATCAAGCATCAGGTTCCCTCGTTGTTGGCGCCGACAGGCCGCGAACCGGCACGGCGGACGCACGTGATGGACGGTGGGAAACTATGCGGAAGGGCCTTCGCGAAGCAACAGGAAACTCCACACCCCTAGGGGCGCTGTCCTGCAGGGGTAGGAGCGTGACTCTACAGCAACGCCAAAGGCGTGGCTGGCCGAGATTGCGCGCCGTGATCGGCGACGTCCATAAGTCCATATTTACATGAATATGGATTTATGGATTTTCATATCTTCGCAAACCCACAATTCCATATTTATGTAGATATGGATTTACATATTTATGGATGTGAGGTAGGCTGCGCTCTCAAGATCATGCGGCAGCACATGCCGGCCCCACAAGGGATGGCTTGTTCGTCAGACGGCCGCCGCCGGGAAAAGGCGCGGGGCCGGCAGTGAACACGCCCTCCGACATGGCATAGGAGCACCCCGTCCATGCAGATCGTCTTTGCCTCCTCCAAGGGCGGCGTCGGAAAATCCACCAGCTGCGCGGCCATCGCGGCCCTTCTCGCCGGGCGCGGCGAGGGCGTCGCCGTGCTCGATCTCGACCAGAACCGCACCCTCGATGCCTGGGGCCAGGCGAGCGGCGTGGCCCGTCTTGCACCCGATGCAAGCCTGGTTGACGCAGGGATCGGGACTGCGATGGAGACTGGGATGGGCCCTGGCACAGGTGCTGGGGACGGGGCCCCCACCCTGCCCGGCCTCGCCATCGGCGCGGTGGCCGCGGACGATTTCGCCGATGCCTTCCGGGCCGCCCGCGCGGCGGGCTGGCCCCATGTCTTCGTCGACCTGCCGGGCATCCGCGAAGTGACGCTGATGAAGGCCGTGGCGAAGGCCGATCTCGTGGTGATCCCGGCCCAGCATTCCGAGCCCGATATCCGCCAGGCCATGACCATCGCCCGCGATATCCGGGACATCGAGGAGACCCTGGGGCGCGCCATTCCCCATGCCGTCCTCTTCACCAAGGTGCGGCCGCTGCGCACCCGGCTCGACCGGTTCGTGGAAGCGGAACTCGATCGTTCGGGCCTGCCGCGCTTCGCCACGCCGCTGGTGGATCGCATCGCCTATAAGGAGATGTTCCTCGACGCGGTGGCGCCCCATGCCAAGGAGCCGGACCGGGGGGCGGGCCCTGAGCTCGCCGCGTTGGTGGCGGAGATGGAGGCGATGATCGCGGGCGCGGCGGCCGGTTCGGCGGAGGCGCTGCCACAGGCAGCGGGGCAGGGGGCATGAGCCGCCGCCCGCCCCCGAGCTTCCGTGCCATCGCGCCCCCTTCCGAGGCCGATGCGGCGCGGGAAGCCGAAGAGGAAGCACGCCTCGAAGCCCTGGCTCGCCGCCGCGGTGTGGCGAGGCTCGAGACGGAACCCAAAACGGCGCCCAAGACCGAGCCTGCGGCAGAACCGGCATCCGCCTTGCCCGTTCATGCGGAACCCGCCCCCGGATCCAACCCCGAACCCATCTCCGAACCTGCGCTTGAGCCTGTTGTCGATACGTCTTCGAGGCCTGTCGCTCGAAGGGCCAGGACCCCTTCAGCGCCCCTTTCGGCCGAAGGGCAGACGGCTGCGCCTGAACCTACCCCTGAGCCTGAGCCTCAGAGAGCGCTCAATATCGAGCTGCCGGTCTCGGTGATCCGGGCGTTGAAGGCGCAGGCGGTGGCGGAGGATTGCTCGGTGCGCCACCTCGTGATGCGGGCATTGTCGCAGGCCGGCGTGACAATTCCTGCCGCTGCCATGGTGCCGGACGGGCGGCGCCGGCCGCGGTGAGGAGGGTGTTTGGGGCCGCCCTTTCTGCGAGGGGTGTTAAATCGGGTTAAGAGTCTGGTTACGCAGTGGAAAAGACTCGCAACCTTCTCTTTTCAAACCGGTTTTTCGCACCCCCCGATTCCAAAGGACCAGTCGGGCGATTCCAAAGGACCCGCGATTTGATTCCGAAAGACCAATTGGGCGATGAAGGACCACTCCGGCGTTGAAAGACCAGTTCGTGGACGATAGAACAGTCCGGCGATGAAAGACCAAACCGCGCCTGCCGTTACCGAAACCGAGGCACCCGGGCTCTTCGATGCGCTGCCGGCGGGGCAGGATGCTGCGGAGGGCGCAGGCCGGCCGGCCGCGATGGGGCAGGGGGGGCGGAGTGCGGCGACCCCGCTCGACCCCGACCGCTACCCCCAGGGCGATTTCTTCCTCTGCGACATTCTCGATGCCACGCCCAAGGGCGATATGGCGCCGATGGAGCACCCGATCTTCTCGCTCTCCACCCGCCCCGATACGCGGCGGCTGCGCTACGAGAACGGCAAGAACTGGGTGGAGGTGCGGCCCTCGCCCGAAGGCCTCGCCACCATCCACGACCGGGATGTGCTCATCTTCTGCATCTCCCAGCTGGTGGCCGCGCTCAATGCGGGGCGCGAGCCCTCGCAATATGTGCGCTTCCAGGCGGCGGATCTCATGCGCGCGACGAACCGGGCCGGGGGCGGGGCGGGTTATGAGCGGCTGCAGGCGGCTTTTGCCCGGCTCCAGGGCACCCAGATCGTGACCAATATCGTGACCGGCGGGCAGGAGGTGACCTCGGCCTTCTCGCTCATCGACCAGTTCCGCATCGTGCGCCGCACGCGGGGCGGGCGCATGATCGAGGTGGAGGCGCGGCTTTCGGACTGGACCTATGCCGCGATCCGCGCCCATGAGGTGCTGACGCTCCACCGGGACTATTTCCGGCTCCGAAAACCTCTCGAGCGGCGGATCTACGAGATCGCCCGGAAGCATTGCGGGCTGCAGCCGCTCTGGCGCATCGGGCTGCAGAAGCTGCACCAGAAATGCGGCTCGACCTCGGATCTCCGCGTCTTCCGCCAGCAAGTGCACCGGATCGCGCGCCAGGACGCGGAGCATGCGCATATCCCGGATTATGCGGTGGAGCTGACGGACGGGGACGTGGTGATCTTCCGGCTGCGGCGCGAGGCGGCGCTCGAGGAACTGGGCGTCGGCAAGCTCCTGCCCGAGACCTACCAGGAAGCCCGCAGCCTCGCGCCCGGCTGGGATGTCTACCATCTCGAGCGCGAATGGCGGCGCTGGTGCGAGCTCGAGGAGATCGAACCCCGCCATCCCGACCGCCACTATCTCCGCTTTTGCGCAAGCTGGGCCGAACGGCGCGGCGCGCCCTGAGCTTTCCGGGCACAGGGCCTTCAGCGAAACGGTATCCCGGCTTGTCGCCGGGATCGGTTGTTGCGGGAGCGCCCTGACATGCGGGACGCCGCGTGGCTGCAGGCTTCGATGAGGGGCTGGGGAGGCGCCGCAGGGGCGCCTTGTCGAGCATGATCGAAGGCCGGGCCGCGTCAAGGACGAGCCGGTTCCGCCGGTCGCTCCGCGATCCTTGACCCGGCCCGGCCTTCGGGATGTGCAGGTTACGATGCAGGTTATGGCGCGGGTTACGGTGCGGGAGAGACGGTAGCGTCGCCCGCGGGGGCTGCCTGCCCGAACTGGAAGGCGTGGAGGCGGGCATAGAGGCCGCCTTTTGCGAGAAGCTCGGTATGGGTGCCGCTCTCGACCACGCGGCCGGCTTCCATGGCGTGGATCATGTCGGCGCTGCGAATCGTGGAGAAGCGGTGCGCGATGACGAGAACCGTGCGGCCCTTCATGAGACGCTCGAGCGCCTCGGCCACATGGGCCTCCGCCTCCGCATCGAGGGCGGAGGTGGGCTCGTCCAGCAGCAGGATCTGGGGGCTGCGGAGCATGGCGCGGGCGATGGAGAGGCGCTGGCGCTGCCCGCCCGAGAGCCGCGCGCCGTTCTCGCCGAGGGGGGTGTCGTAGCCCTCGGCCAGCGCCTCGATGAAGCTGTGGGCATTCGCGGCCCTGGCGGCCGCGATGATGGTCTCGCGCTCGGAGGGAGGGGCGTCCTTCGGTCGGCCGAGATCGATGTTCTCGGCCACCGTGCCGTCGAACAGGAAGGCGTCCTGGGAGACATAGGCGATGCGGGCGCGCAGACTGTCGAGCGTCACGCCCGCGATGTCGTGCCCGTCGATGGCCACCCGGCCCTCCTCGGGGTCGTAGAACCGCTCGATGAGCTGGAAGACCGTGCTCTTGCCCGCGCCCGAGGGGCCGACGAGCGCGGTGACCTGCCCGGCCTCGGCCACGAGATCGAGCCCCGCGAGGGCAGGGGGGCCGTCGGTCAGCAGGGGCGCGCGAGCCTCGGGCAGGAGTGCGTTATCGGGGTCGGCTTCGGGATCGGGGTCGGGTCTGGGCGCCGGCTTGGGCGGTGTCGCGCCGGCAGGCGGGGCAGGGGCAGCCTTTGGGGCGCTCTCTGGGGCCATTTCTGGGGCGGGATCCGGAACGGCGGCCTTGCCGGCCAGCACGGCGGCCGGGTCGGGCCAGGGCAGCACCTCGCCATGGTCGCCATAGGTGAAGCGCACGCCTTCGAGCGCGATGCGCCCGGGCCCCTCGGGCAGGGGCTCGGCGCCGGGCTTCTCGCGCAGCCGCGTCGGCCGGTCGAGCATGGAATACATGATCTCGACACCCACGAGATGGGCGTGCAGCACCACGTTGAGCTGGGCCACGCGCCGCGCCGGGTCGTAGGCCAGCAGCAGCGCAGTGAGAAAGGCGAAGAAGGCGCCGGGATCCTGCGTCCCGTCGGTCACCCGGTGGCCCGCATAGAGGATGACGGCGGCGATCGCGAGACCCGCCACGGTCTCCATGAGCGGGATCGGCGCGGCGGAGATGGTGGCGATGGCATCCGCGCGCTTCCTCACGCCCTCCACCGCATCGTCCATCTGCCCGCGCATGCGCCCCTCGAGCCCGAAGGCCTTGATCACGCGCAGGCCCCCGCCGGTCTCCTGCACGGTGGTGACGATCTGGGCGAGACCGAGAAACTCCGCCTTGGCCACCTTCTTGATGCGCTTGACGAGCTTGTTGAGCCCCCAGATCGCCGGCGGCGCGCCCAGGAGCGCGATGGCCGAAAGCTCCGGGTTCTGCAGCACCATGACGAGGCCGAGCGCGATGACCGAGAGGAGATCGCGCCCCAGCCGGGTGATGACGAGGTTCAGGGCCTCGCGGCCGGCGCGCGCATTATGGCTGAGCCGGGTGGCCACATCGCCCACGGGGAAACGGTCGAAGAAGTCCACGCGCTGGCCCAGCACATGGTCGAAGAGCCGCATCTGGAGCTTGGCGACGATGGCGTTGCCGATGCGGTTGAGGATCACGCTGTTGAAATAGGTGGCCGCGCCTTTGACGATGAAGATGAACGCCACCGCGCCGGCGATGGGGCCAACGAGCTCGCCACGGCCCTCCACGAAGATCTCGTTGATCACGTCGCGCATCACCCAGGCCGAGAGCCCGGTGGTGCCCGCGATCACGCCCATGAGGCCGAGGGCCATGGCATAGCCCTTCCAGTGCTCCATCCCCGCCTCGCGGAAGAGGCGGAGAAGGAGCGCCGGCCGGCCCTCGAGCGTCGGCGCCAGCCTTTTGGCGGCGGCTTTCGCGGGGGCCTCTGATGCGGGGTCGGATACGGTCATGCGCGCGTCTCTACCGAGCGGGACCACCGGCATGCAACCGGCGCGCCCTTGCCGCCACCACAACGCGCCATCCGGCGGCGCGTGCCATGCTTCGGGCAACACGCCGCCACGGATCGTTGCGGGATCGGTACCGTCGGCAGCTCGGGTGCACAGGAAAGTTTACACCGTCGCTGATTCCTGCCAATCTGTGCAGTGAAGTTATAGCCCCCCGTCCGCGGGCGGGCGGACCGGAGCGGCGGATCCCAGCTGGAGCCATGCCGCGCGGTCCTGCCCGGGCTGACCGCGGGCGGCGCGAGCCGGGGAGCGCCGATGTACGTGCATAACCAGCGGGCCAATGAGGCCGATGTCCAGGAACTGCGCCGCGCCGGCGGCCGGTGGCTGAAGGCGTTGCGCACCGCGCGCGGCCTCAGCCAGCGCCAGATGGCCCGCGAGGTCGGTGCGGAGTACTACACCTTCATCAGCCAGCTCGAGAACGGCCGCGGCCGGATCCCGCCCGACCGGTACGGGGCCTGGGCGCGTTCGCTCGGCCTCGCGCCCTCGACCTTCGTTTTCAATCTCATGCGCTTCTACGACCCTGTGACCTTCGAGCTTCTGTTCGACGAGGACGGGAAGTTCGGCGGCGATACGGCGCGGTTCCGCCGCATCGACGCGGATACCGAAACCGAGGCGGATGGCTCCAAGGGGGCCGCGAAGGCCTGAGCGCGTCCGCCCGCCAGAGCGCCGGGGCATGTCCCGCAGGATGCTCGGTAGTATGCCGGGCGATGTGTCGGGGAATGTTCTGGGCAACGTGCAGGGTAACGTGCTGGGGGCCGACCCCATGACCCGACCGCTGAGCCAGATCGACGCCGCCGGCCGTGCCGGTATCGGCGCTGCCGGCCCGGCACGCGACATCGTCATCGTCGCCCCGCGCAACACGCGCTTCTCCCCGAAGAACGCCACCTCGATCGATCTCTACGTGCATGAGCTGGCCTGCGAGAGCCGCTTCAGCAAGGCCATCACCGTGTTCGCCGAGGCGGTGGAGCAGCCCTTCGAGGATGTGACGCTGGCCTGCTGGAGCCGGACCGAGAGCTTCGCCCGCCGCGCGGCCCGCATCGCCGAGCGCCGGCCGGGCCTCGTGGTGGTGCATCAGCATCTCGCCACCGCGGCGCGGCTGGCCCGGGCGCTGGCGCCGGTGCCCGTGGTGCTGGTGCGGCACAACTTCATGAAGCCGCCCTCGAACCCGGTGACCGCCTGGCTGAAGGGCAGCCGCCTGCGCCGCCTCGCCGGCATCGCCTTCGTCTCCGATTGCTGCCGGCGGGTCTTCGAGGCGGAATGGGGAGCGGCGGCCGCGATCGGCCGCGGGGGGCCTGCGCTTTTCGTCACGCCGAACGGCATCGCCCTCGAGGAATGGCGCCCGGCGGCGGAGAAGGAGCGGCTGGTGCTCTTCGTCGGCCGTCTGGCGCCGGAGAAGGGCGTGCTCGAGGCCGCGGAGGCCATGGGCCGGGCGCTGGCGGCACGGCCGGGCTGGCGCGGGCGCTTCATCCTCGACACCACGCGGGCCGATCCGGCCTATGCCGCGCGGGCACATGCCGCCATCGCCGCGGCAGGGCCGGATGTCGATCTCCTGACCGATGTGCCCCATGACGCGGTGCGCCGGGAAATGGCGCGGGCGGCCATCGCGCTCGCCCCCACCCAGAACGCCGAGCCCTTCGGCCGGGTGGCCATCGAGGCGCTGGCCTGCGGGACCGCGCTGGTGGCCGCGCGGGCAGGGGGGCTCGTCGAGGCGGCGGGGGCAGGGGGGCTTCTGCTCGAGACGCCCTCGGCCGAGAACATCGCCGAGGCGCTCCAGGGCCTGATGGCGGCGCCCGAGCGGATCGACGCGCTGGGGCTGGCGGGCCGGGCGCATGTGCGCCGCGGCTACGGCATCGCGGCCGCCGCCGGCGCCTTCGACGCCATGATCAGCGATCTCATGACGCCCCCCTCCATGCCCCCCTCCATGCCCTCGTCGCTTCCCGCCCTCCATGCCCTCACGACCGGACGCAGCTGATCCGGGTCTCGTCGCCGCCTGCGAGGACCATTCTCTCTTGACCGCCACCCTGCAAATCAGCGAGGCGCCTCTTCGCCGCCGCGTTCGCACCTATCAATTGTCAAGCAACGGGCCGATGGAACGGGCTACAGGAGGGCTTCCGCTCCGTTCGGATAACAAAATGAGGAGAGCAGTATGCTTAACGATTTCTACACGTTCCTGGTGGAGCAGCTTTACGACTTCTACCTGGGGCGTCCGCCGGAGGAGAGCGGGCTCGAGCACTGGGTGGGCCGGCTTGAGGCCGGGGTCTCGCTCGAGGAGCTCGCCAGCGTCTTCGCCGAGAGCGAGGAGGCGCAGAACCGGGAGCCCGAGCCGCTGCCAGCGCCGGAGCCCGAGCCGGAGCCTGAACCCGAGCCTATCCCGGACCCCGAACCCGAGCCCGATCAGGAGGCGCTCCTGCGCGCAGAGAGCCCCATCGTGGACGGCAACGGCCTTGGCATCCTGCTCGGCGATCTGGCCTTCC
>JBCBEP010000042.1:0-27292 GCA_038528605.1 Pseudomonadota bacterium | reverse complement strand
TGGGAGAGCATCGACGAGATCTCGGGACAGAGCGGCCACTGGCGCGGTGTGGCGAAAGGGTGGGCCGGTGCTCTTCTGGTGCGGGTGGGGCCGGGCGGCCGGTTGCTCATGCTGCGTCACCCTTGGAGCGGCATTGTCGAGATCAGCCACGAGGAGACCACGCTCCGGATCGACCTTTATTCTGCGGAAACGAGGACGCTGGAGATCGATCTTGCGCAATTGCCGGCCCTCGCAGATGCCTTGGCGGAACACGCGATGCCAGAGCCGCGGGGCGATGGTGACGCCGCTCTCGCCGCCGCTGCCGGGCCGCCGCTTCAAGAGACCGTGCAGACTGACGCAACGCATGCGCCGACAGACGTGGCGCGGGTGGCGCATTCTGAAAGAAGCGCGCATTACCAGCACCTTCTGGCCAGGATCGACCCGAGCGAACCGGTGGCGCTCTATGTCCCGCGCTGGCGCGGCGTGGCGCTGTCGACGCAGATGTTGTTCCGCCAATCACTCCCGGTGCCGCCCGGCCTCGACGAACATCCGGACGAGATCAGCCCAGAGGATATCGAGAGTCTCGCCGAGGTCCTTGTCGAAAGCGGGGCGCGCCATTTCGTTGTCTCGGGCGGTGATCTCTTCAACCTGGCGATCTTACGCGCGGTGCTGGCGCGCGCGCCCGACCGGCGCTTCGACCTCCTCTGGCACTCGAACTTCCTGCAGATGGGCGAGCCGCACGACTGGAACCTGCTGCGCCACTGGCTGCAGGCGCTTCGCGATGGCGAGGTGACGCGGGTGGGCGTGGTGAAGGCAGGGCTCGAACGCTGGTTTGCCGCGCTGGATGTGGACGCGGTGCATATCCCGAACATCGTGCCGCTCCCGGCAAGAACCGAAGGCGCCGCTCCTGCGGGACGGCGGCAATGGGGCGCGGGGGAGGGACCTCTCCTCGGGGTGTGGCTCTCTGGCTCATCGCCCTATCGAAAGACGCCGCTTGCTGTTCTGGCCGCCACCACGATGATCCCTGGCGCGCGCCTCCGCGCGGCGGGGCTCGACGAGACGGCGCGTCGGTTTGTGAGCGATGCTCAGGTCCCGTTCGAGCGGCTTTGGTCCCGACCTCTTCCCCGCGAAATGCTGCATCGTCAGATGCGCGACACGGATCTGACGCTCTATGTGACGCTTTCCGAGTGCTCGCCGATGGTGCCTCTCGAGAGTTTCGCGCTCGGTGTGCCCTGCCTGATCGGCCCCGCGAGCGATCTCTTCAGGGATCATGAGGCCCTGCGGGAAAAAATTGTCGTGGAGCGGCCCCTCGCCCCGGCGGCAATCGCTGAGAAGGCGATCGCTGCCATCGCTGCACGGGATGAGATCCTGGCGGACTACGGTGAATACCATGCGGCCCTGAGCGCACGCAGCCGGCAGCAGGTGGCGGCACTTGTGGCGTGACGCGTGCACTCCGCGCTGCCTTGAGGAGAAGTGATGTCAGAACCGACCAGCCACCGCGCAAGGCCCATCGCTGAACAGCAGAACCGGACAGCCGAACGCCCGGTGGGGGAGGGACAGCAGGCAGGGCCGCCTCCCTTCGCACTCCTGCTCGCTCGGCAGCGCTCGGGCACCGGGGCCCTGGGCTCGGTGCTCGATAAGCAGCCCAGCCTGAAATATCTCGGTGAGATCCTGCACCCCGATAATGCCGGCGAGGCAGACAATTTCTTCACCTTCCTCGCCGAGCGGGTGGGCGAGAACGCCGCTGCCGCCATGCCATGGGAGCAGGAACTGCTCTTCGAGGGCTACCTCGCGCGCATGGCGGAGCGCTATCCCGGGCGGGTACCGGTGCTGGATGTGAAGTACCGGAGCCTGCATCATCTGGCGGGCGGATGGCGGGGTCTGCTCGAGCGCCCTTGGCTGATCCGGCATGCCGATGCACGCGGGGCGGCGATCATCCACCTCACCCGCCAGAACTATGTGGAGAGCTTCGTCTCGGGCCGGCTGGCGGAGGCAAACAGGGTCTGGCACGCGACCGAAGCTGACCGGCTGGGGGTTCAATCGGCAGTCATCGATATCCGAGCGCTCTCCCATTACATCGAGACGACGTCGGACGAAGTGGCGCTCATCGAACGGTGGCTGAAGCCTACGAAGCGGCTCGCCACGCTCGACTACGGGGAGATGATGGACGGTGAAGGCGCGCTTGCCGAAGGCCCGGCGCACCGGCTGGCTGCGCTTCTTGGCGTGCCGCGGTTCGAGGAACGCGCGCCGAGCTTCGTGAAGCAGGCTCCGTCCAGCCTTGGCGCCTCAATCGAGAACATGGCGTTGGTCCGCCGCGCGCTTTCGGGCACGCCGCATGCGTGGATGGTGGGGGAGGCAAGACGCGCCGGCTAGGGACGGACGGCTAGAGGATGCCTGCGGCGCGCAGGGCGTCAAGCGCGGCCTCGTCGAGCCCGAGCTCCGCCTTCAGGACCGCGCCTGTATCGGCGCCCAGCCGCGGTGGCGCGCGGTGGTATTGCGCCGGTGTGGCACCCAGCCGGGCGGGGAAGGCGACCGTGGGGATCGTCCGTCCGTCGTCGCGCTCGAGCTCGACGCGCAGGCCCTGCGCGGCCACATGCGGGTCGGCGAACACGTCCGGAATGGTGTTGATCGGGCCGCAGGGCACGCCCACGCCTTCGAGAAGCGCGATCGCACCCTCCCGGTCATAGGCCGCAAGGGCGCGGTGGAGGTGTTCGTCGAGGAGGTCGCGGTTCGCGATCCGGGCAGCGTTGGTGGTGAAGCGTGGGTCTTCCGCAAGCCGGCCGATCCCCAGCGCTTCGGCCAGCCGGGCAAACTGCCGGTCGTTGCCGCAGGCGATGATCACGTGCCCGTCGCTCACGGCATAGACGCTGTAGGGCATGACATTCGGGTGCTTGTTGCCCATGCGCCCCGGTGCCACGCCGCCGACGAGATGGTTGGCGTTCTGGTTGGCCAGGATCGCCACGGTGCTCGCCATCAGCGAGCAGTCGATATGCTGGCCGCGACCGGACCGGTCCCGCCAGGCGAGGGCGGCGAGGATCGAGGTGGTCGCATAGAGCCCCGTGAAGAGATCGCAGACCGCGACGCCCACCTTCACCGGCCCGGCACCCGGGCTGCCTTCCGGCTGGCCGGTGACGCTCATGAGCCCTGCCATGCCCTGGATCAGAAAGTCGTAGCCCGCGCGCGGCGCATAGGGCCCCTCCTGGCCGAAGCCGGTGATGGAGCAGTAGACGAGGCGGGGGTTGATCTCGGCGAGGCTTTCGTAGTCGAGCCCGTATTTCGCGAGCCCGCCGAGCTTGAAGTTCTCCACCAGCACATCGGCCTTTGCCGCCAACTGACGGACGATATCCGCGCCCTCCGGCCGGGAGAAATCGATGGCGAGCGAGCGCTTGTTGCGGTTGGCGGCGGTGAAATAGGCGGCGTCGCGCCGCATCTCGCCCCGCCCGTCCTCTGCCGGCTCGAGAAAGGGCGGGCCCCAGATCCGGGTATCGTCCCCGCCATCGGGGCGTTCGATCTTGAGCACATCGGCGCCGAGATCGGCGAGCGCCTGCGTGGCCCAGGGCCCGGCGAGAATGCGGCTGAGATCGAGGACCTTCAGGTGACCGAGGGCGCTTTCACCGGCCGTCTCTGCGTTCTCGCTCATCCCGTGCTCCCTCGCCGCTGAGACCCGGGAGCCTAGCGGGGCAGGCGGGGCGCGCAAGGGCGGGGCTATTCGAAGCGGGCGCGCAGCCGATCGGTGATCCACTCCATCAGGAGCACCACGAGGAAGATGACGAGGATGATGGTCGCCGCGCTCTGGTACTGGAAGAGATCGAAGGCGACCTTGAGCTCTTGTCCGATACCGCCCGCCCCCACGAGCCCGAGCACCACGGAGGAGCGCACCGCCTTCTCCAGCGCGAAGAGGGAGGCGTTGATCATCGAGGGTGCTGCCTCCGGCAGGATGGCGGCGAAGAGCACAGAGACGCGGTTCGCGCCGATGGCGTAGAGCGCGTCCTGCGGCTTGCGGTCCGCGTCCTCGATGGCCTCGGCGAAGAACCGGCCGCAGAAGCCGATGGTGTCGACGACGATGGTCATGGTGCCGGCTACTGCGCCAAGCCCGACGGCGACCACGAAGATCAGCGCCCAGATGAGGTCCGGCACCGTCCGGAAGAAGGACACGACCGCCTTGAAGAGGAAGGCGAAGGGGCCGACGGGCGAGACACCGCGCGCGGCGAGCCAGGCGATGGGCAGGCTGAGCGCGATGCCGATGGCCGCCCCCACCAGCGCGATCTGGAAGGTCTCGAGAATGCGCAGGCCGATGCGTTCGAGAAAGGCCGGTTGGGTGTTGGGCGGCCACATACGCTCGAGCAGCGAGCCGATGCGGGGCACGCCGTCCGCCAGCCGTTCGGGCGAGGGGGCTACCTCGCCGGCGGAGCTGATGACGAGCGCGAGAAGCACGACGACCGCCAGGAAGCCGCCGGCGGACATACCGGCGAGGCGGGAGGGGGCGACCGGGCGTCTGCGCGCGGGGGCCCCTTCGGTCTCGTCAGCCATTGCGGTCCCCGAAGAGCGTGTCGAGGCTTCCGGCGGAGACCTCGCTGCTTGGCGCGTCGAGCGCCACGCGGCCATCCTTCAGCGCCACGACGCGATCGGAGAAACCGGCGGCGTGGGCCATGTCGTGCGAGCTGTAGAGGAGCGCGATGCCATGGCTGCGGGTGAGGCGGGCGAAGAGCGCCATCACCTCGCGCCCGGCGGCGGGGTCGAGGCTGGCGGCGGGTTCGTCGGCGAAGATCAGGTCGGGCCGGTGGACGAGGGCGCGGGCGATGGCGACGCGCTGCTGCTGGCCGCCGGAGAGCGTGTCGACCCGCTCGCCGGCGCGGTCCGCCAGCCCGACCTCGTCGAGGGCCGCCATGGCCTCGGCGCGCCATGCGGCGGGTGCGAGGCACTGGGCGAAGGCGTGCCAGCTGCCGCGCCGGCCGAGGAAGCCGTGCACCACGTTCGAGAGCACGGTACGGCGGCGCACCAGCGAATGGTCCTGAAAGACGAAGCCGATGCGCCGGCGCATGGCCGCGCGGGCTGCGGGTGCCGGGCTCTCGGTAAAGCGGTGGCCGAAGAGGCTGACGGACCCGCCGGAGAGCGGCACGAGCCCGATGAGGCAGCGCATCAGCGTTGACTTGCCGGAGCCGTTCGCGCCGATCAGCGCCAGTCTCTCACCCGGGGCGAGCGTGAGATCGATCCCGTCGAGCACCGGGCTGCCGGCACGGTAGGCCTTGCGCAGGCCCTTGGTCACGATCACCGGTTCGGTCATCGGCGCCACTGCCGGGTCGGGGCCCCGGCCAAGTGCCGGAGCCCGTGGAGCAATAGCATCAGTCGCCGACAAAGTTGTCGAAGCTTTCAACGCCGATGGTGCGGTACATGGAGCGCACATAGTCGTAGTCGCTGTCGTCGACGGAGGTGAGGAAGAAGCCGCCTTTGTACTTCTGGTTGTCCTCGCCCTCGAGCACGCCTGCCATGAGCGCCTCGCCGTCGTTCAGGAACGCGTCGCGGACCTTGGCGAAGACGGCATCGTCCACGCCCTCGCGCGCCACGAGGATGTCGTTCGGCAGGTCACGACCGCGGGCGACGACGGTGAAGGCTGTGTCGGGGAATGCCGTGCGCACGCGCTGGAGATGGCCGAAATTCATGCCGACACCCTGCACGTCGCCGCGGATCAGCGCCTCGACGGCGACGTTCCGGCTGATGATCTGGGCGTTGTAGTCGCTGCCGTAGCCGAGGCCCATATCGGTGAGCGCCTGCGCCGGGCCGAGATGCTGCGAGGTGGAGCCGACGGAGCCGAAGGTTACCGTCTGGCCCTTGAGGTCCTCGACCGACTTGATGGGCCCGTCGGCCAGCACCACGATCTGGGCAAAATAGTCCGGCCGCTGCCAGGCCACGACGATATTGGCATTGGTGAGCGCCTCGATCACCACGTACTCGGCCGGACCGGTGAGCACAAAATCGACCTGCTCGGCCTTCATGGCTTCCACAGCAGCGGTGCGCGAGTTCACTGGGAAGAGGGCGATGTCGAGGCCCGTGGACTTCTCGAGCGCCGCTTCGAACGCGCCGAATTCCTGCTGCAGGGCTTCGAGGCCCTCGATATCGGTAACGGCGAACTTGACCTCCTCGGCCTGCGCAATGGCGGGAAGAGCCGCGAGGAGAGCGGCGGCGAAAAGCTGACGGAGCATAAGGTCGACCTCGTTGTTGGTGGTTCACGCTTTAGCGTTCCGTTAACAAGGCGCCGCGACGCCATGATGACACTGCGGACGAAGACACGGGGATTCGCGATGCGTGACACGACGGATGAGATCACGCTGGTCATCGAGGGCGACCGGGTGCTGACCCCCGACGGCCTCAGGCCCGCGCGGGTCGCGGTTTCTGGCGACCGGATTATGGGCTTCGTCGACGCCGTGCCGGCGGGTGCGCGGGTGATCGAGGCGCAGGGCAGGCTCGTGCTGCCGGGGATCGTCGACATCCATGGCGATGCCTTCGAGCGCCAGGTGATGCCCCGGCCGAAGACCATGATCCGCAGCGACATCGCCTTTCTCGATACGGACCGCCAGCTCATCGCCAACGGGATCACCACGGCCTTTCACGGCATCACCGTTTCATGGGAGCCGGGGCTGAGAAGCCTCGAGCACGCGCGGGTGCTGGTGGAGGCGCTGGTCGCTCTTCGCCCCAGCCTCGGTTGCGACACCCGGCTTCATATCCGCTGGGAGACCTTCGCGCTGGAAGCGGTGGAGACGGTCGAAGCCTGGCTGGCGCTCGACCCGCGCCCGATCCTCGCCTTCAACGACCACACGACCGGCACCATCGAGAAGGCGCCCGTGGCCCGGAAGATCGCGCAATATGCGGAGCGCGCGGGGCTGAGCATGGCCGACTACGAGGCGATGCTGGAGGCACAATGGGCGCGGCGGGACCAGGTGCCGGCAGCCGTGGCGCGCTTGGCGGCGGCCGCCCGGGCGGTGGGCGCCGTGCTCCTCGCCCATGACGAGCGGACGCCGGCCGAACGCGAGAACTTCCGCACCCTCGGCGCCATCACCTCGGAGTTTCCCATGAACCGCGAGACGGCACAGGCCGCGAGGGCCGCGGGCGAGCACACGGTGATGGGCGCGCCCAATGTGCTCCGCGGTGGCAGCCATAACGGCATGGTGAACGCCACCCCGGCAGTGGCGGACGGGCTCTGCACCGTGCTCGCCTCGGACTACTACTACCCGGCGCCCCTCCACGCTGCGTTCCGCCTGGTGCGCGACGGCGTGCTGGCGCTGCCGGAAGCCTGGGCGCTTGTCTCCGAGAACGCTGCAGCGGCGGCGGCGTTGGCGGATCGTGGCGTGCTGAGCGCGGGCAGGCGAGCGGATCTCGTTGTGGTGGACGCGACGGCGGAGGCGCTGCCTCGCGTGGTCTCGACGATCGTCGCCGGCCGCGAGGTCTTCAGCAGCACCTGACCGGCTCAGGCGGCCACCACCCCGAAGCGCAGTTCCGTGAGCTGCGGGACCGCGCCGTTCACCGCCGTCATGTCCTGCGGGCAGGCGGACATGACAGCCACGCAATCCATCAGCGCCCGGAAGACCACCCGGTCCCCGGGCCGGGCGACTGGCGGTGTCCAGGCATAGGAACCGTCCGGTTCGACCGGGATGTTCATCCAGAGGTTCAGCGGTGCCGGGACATGGAGGGGCGTCACCCCGATGGCCGCAAGCGCCGCCCGGAAATTGTCCGCACAATTCGCGTGGTAGCCGTCGGCGCCGAGGGACGCGTAGCGCGGCTGGTCGCAGCAGGCGATCAGCGTGTCGTGCACCCCGGGCGACGTATCCTCCACCAGCGTGAGCATTGCGCGCCGACGGTTGCTAACGAGCTCATCGCCCGTGCGCAGGTAGACCCGGCCGAGCGCCGTCCGGCAGTGCTCCATCGAGAGCATCTCCGCCGGGCTCTCGGCCGCCAGCGCGAAGAAGTCGCAGACCTGCGTGCCCTCCGGCGTCTCGATCCAGAGGGATTGCCCTGCCTCGAGCCGCACCGCCCGCCCCTCGCGGGCCGGGATGACATAGGTCTGCCCAGCGACCGCCCGGCCCTCCGGCGCGATGGCGACCGATGGTGTCGGCCCGTCCAGCATCGTCGGCGCGTAGGCCATCACGTGCCGCCCTCGCACACTCTGGCCAGTGCGCCCTCGTGGGCGGGGTGCAGGAAGCGGCGGTCGGTCTCGGTCAGCACTCGACCCTCCTTCGCGCGCTCAGCCGAGCACGGGTTTGGTGAAATAGGGCAGGGTTTCGGTGCGGGGCGACCAGCCGCCCTCCGCCATCAGCCCATCGAGATGGTCTGCGATGTCTTCGAGGCGGGCGAACCATACGTCCCGCTCCGCCAGCGTCGCCTCCAGCCAGCGCTCCACATGGCCCCACCGTGCGAGCCGGCCGGTGAGGAAAGGGTGGACGATGAGAATAAAGAACCCGCCCGCAGCATAGGCCGCCTCGAACTCCTCCCAGAACGCGGCCAAGCCCTCGGAGGGTGCCTTCACCGGCATCATGTAGCCGATCTCTTCGTAATGCGCGAAGGGCGGCCAGTCATCGCAGCCCCAATGCACCGGCATCTCCCAGAGCGCGCCGCCGGGGGCGTCCATGCGGTAGGGAATGTCGTCGGCCATCAGCGAACTGTCATAGCGGAAGCCGTTGGCGGTGAGCAGGTCGATCACCTCCTGCGTCACGTTGTAGACCGGCGCGCGGTAGCCACGGGGAGCGCGGCCGATGATCCGGCGATGTGCCTCCATCGCCCGCTCGAACCACGCCGCCTGGTCGCCGCCCTCCACCGGGTCCTCATGGAGGTAGCCGTGATGGCCGATCTCGTGCCCGCCCGCGAGGATCTGCTCCACGGTGTCCTGGTAGTGCTCGAGGCACCATCCGGGGATGAAGAACGACTGTTTGAGCCCCAGCCGCCGGTAGGTCTCGAGAATGCGGGGGATGGCGACGGTGGGCCCGTAGCGGCCCATTGAGATGGGATAGAGACGGTCGTGGGCGTCCGCCGGCCGGGCGATGTGGATGAGGCTGTCCGCATCCATGTCGAAGGTGAGCGCGCAGGCGCAGCGCGCGCCATTCGGCCAGGGGATCGGGTTCCGGATCATGCGCTCTCTCCCAGCAGATGCGCGTCTGCCGCGTCCCAGCCCAGGGTCACGCGCGCGCCGTTCTCGAGGCCGAGCTGATCGAGCGCTCGCTCCTGCAGCTGAACCTTGAACTCCGTCCCATCATCGGCCTCGAGATAGAGGGTCACGACCGAGCCGATGAATTCCTCCGAGATCAGCCGCGCCTCCACCGTGTTCTCGGCGCCTTCGCCGATGCGCACACGGTCAGCCGCGATCACGAAGGTAAGGCGGCCCTCGGGCGCGGTGTCCGCAAGCAAGGAGAACCGCCCGGTAGAGCCCGTGAGCGTCACGTGGTTGCCGTCAATGTTCTCGACCGTCCCGCTGAGAATGTTGTTGGCGCCGGTGAATTCCGCCACGAACCGGTCCGCCGGCGCGCGGTAGATGTCCCTCGGCCGGCCGACCTGGGCGATGCGCCCGGCGTTCATGATCACCACCCGGTCCGCCATCGCGAAGGCTTCGGACTGCGAGTGGGTGACGTAGACGAAGGTGATCCCAAGGTCCCGCTGCAGCCCCGTCAGCACCCCTTGCATCCGGATTGTGAGATGCTGATCGAGCGCGGAGAGCGGCTCGTCCAGCAGCAGCATGCGTGGCTCGGTCACGAGGCTGCGCGCGAGGGCCACGCGCTGGCGCTGCCCGCCGGAAAGCGTGGCGACGTTCCGCCGTTCGAATTCGGCAATGCCCAGCCGCTCCAGCCAGTCGAGCGCGCGCCGGCGCCGCTCCGCCGCCGCCACCCTCCGCATCTTGAGACCGAACTCCACATTTTCGCGTACTGTCAGGAACGGGAAGAGGGCGAGGGACTGCCAGACCATCGGCGTGTCCCGCTCATGGGGCGCCACCTCGTTCATCACCCGGCCGTCCATGCGGATCTCCCCGCCCGTCGGCTGTTCGAGGCCTGCCAGCATACGCAGCGTCGTGGTCTTGCCGCAGCCGGAGGGGCCCATGATGGCCAGGAACTCGCCCTCGCCGATCTCGAGCGCCATCGGGTGCACCGCGGTGAAGGCGCCGAACCGCTTCTCCACACGGTCGAGCGTCACCAGCGCCGTCATAGCCGCCCCCGCAGCATCGAGAACCCCTGGGCCGAGGCCACCAGCACCATGGATGTGACGAAGACGAGGCTGCCGATGGCGTTCACCTGCGGGTCGATATTCCCCTGCACGATCTCGAGAATGTGCACCGGGATGGTCTTCTCCAGGCCCGAGACGAACCAGGCGATGGTGAACTCGTCGAACGAAACCGCCGCCGTGAGGCAGGCCGCTGCGATGATGGCCGGCCGGCAAAAGGGCAGGATCACTTCTCTCAGCGCCGTCCACGGCCCCGCGCCCAGGTTCCAGGCCGCGGCCTCGAGGCTCCCATCCATCTGCTCGAGCCGGAGCCGGATGATCGCCATGGCGAAGGGTGCGGTCAGCACGGAATGCGCGATGATCACCGCCCACAGCTGCCCCGAGAGCCCGAGGCGCGAGAACCAGGCGAGCATGGCGAGGGCGAGGATGATGAGCGGGATCGTCGGCGGCAGCAGCGCGAGCGCCAGATAGGCGCTCTTGAAGCGGAAACCGAAGCGATAGTCGGTATAGGCCGTCGCAAAGCCCAGCGTGGTGGCGATCGTCGCCGTGGCGAGCGAGACCTTGAGGCTCCTGAGGGCGGCGTCCCACACGTCCGGATCGGCGAAGATCGTCTCGTACCAGATGGTGGTGAAGCTGCCGAGCGGGATGGTGGGGAAGCGGTCCGAGTTGAAGGAGAAGATCACGCTGAACCCGATCGGCGCGAAGACGAAGACGAAGATCAGCCCCATATAGAGCCCCAGCACCCAGCCCAGCGCGCGCGACGAGGTCATGACGTGCCCCGCTTGGCATAGGCCGCCGTTACCGCCGCGAAGGCGATGGTCAGGAGCGTGACGATCATGACGATGGCAACCACTGCTGCGCGCGGCCATTGCTGGCCCGATTTCGTGGTGTCGATGATCAGGATCGGCAGCGTGGGCGGCTTCGAGCCGCCGAGATAGTAGGGGCTCACGAAGTCTCCGAAGGACAATATGAAAGCGATGAGCGCGGCGATGATCAGCCCGGTTCGCGCGGCCGGCACGATCACCTGCCAGAGCACCCGGCCGGGCGGGCAGCCCAGGTTGCCGGCCGCCTGCACCAGGTCCCGGTCCACGGCGGAGAGCGCCAGCGTCTGCAGGATCACGACCAGCGGGAGCACGAGGGTGAGGTACCCCACCACGGTGCCGAACATGGTGTTGAGCATCGTGAAGGGGCCGAGCCCCACCGTGCCGATGATCCCGTTCACCACGCCCGCCTCCGCGAGGATCACGTACCAGGAGAAGACGCGGACGAGATAGCTCGTGAAGAACGGGATGATCAGGAGCGAGATGGCCCAGCGCCGCTGCGTCTCGCTCGCCCGGAAGGCCAGCGCGTAGGCTGCGGGAAAGGCGATGAGCGAGGCGATGAGCGAGGAGAGGGCCGCGAGGGCGAGGGTGCGCCAATAGGCATCCCAGAAGAAGTCACGACTGAACATCCGCGCCCAGTTCACGGTCTCGAACGCCTCGACCATGCGGTAGTTCTTCACGAGGAAGAACGACATGGCGACCGTGAAGAGCAGCGGGCCCACAAAAAAGAGCCCGTACCAGACCAGGAGCGGCAGGCGGAACGTCAAAGGGTAGAGGCGCTGGTTCATGGCGGTAGGGTGGGGTTTCACCCCACCGCTCCTGCAACGGCGGGGCCAGACCCCCTCTGACGCTTCATCAGGCGTTCTTGTACTCGGACCAGAAGTCGTTCCAGTCCTCCAGCGTCTGGTTGACGGGGATGTTGCGGTAATGGATGCGCCCCGTTTCGATTAGCGTGATCGGGTTCATCGCATTGCCCTCTACCTGATGGGTGCGCGCCGCCTCCGCCGGGTCGACCTCATTGAGCATGGCCCGCCCGCCCTTGGTGATGCAGTTGCCCGGATAGGCCGCCATCTGGGCGGATTTCACCTGCCCCTCGGGGCTCAGCATGTACTGCATGAAGGTCTTCACGATGTCCGCCTTCGCCGAGCCCTTGCCGATGCAGTAGCTCTCGGTCCACTGGATGCCGCCTTCCTCGGGGATGACGGAGGCGACCGTCGCGCCGTCCTTCTCCAGGACGCCGGTGATCCAGTCGCCGATCCCGCACATGGCCAGCATCTCGCCGTTCTTGAGGCTGTTGAAGGTGCCGCCATAGTCGAAATAGCCGCCCACCTGGGGGCGCAGGCTCATCGTGGTCTCCTGCACCGCGTCCCATTTCGCGTCGTCCAGGTCCCAGAGGCCCGCGCCATTGCCGTTGTAGAGACTGACCATGCCCAGGCTCGGCAGGTGCCAGTCGAAATGGCCGACCTTGCCGGTCACCGCCTCGTTCCAGAAGCACTTGTAGCTCATCGCCTCTTCCGCGGAGATCGCGGTGGTGTTGTAGCTGACGCCGAGATGCCCGAAGCGCACCATCACGGAGTAGAGCGTGTCGTCCGCCCAGTGGCCCGGGAATTTCGTGAAGTCCTCGTGCAGCATGTCGTCGAACGGATAGTCGGCGGCGTCCAGCGGCTCGATGTAGTCCGCGGCGTTGAGCTGCTGCACGAACTCCGCGTCCGAGAGGATCACGTCGTAGGTGCCCGGTGGGGACTGGGCGATGAGCGCCAGCATGTTGTCCCCGCCCGCATAGTATTTCGGCACAAACTTGACGTTGTTCGCCTCCTCGAAGGCACCGACGATGTCTGGCTCGCCATGGCCGTACCAGGCCAGCATGTTGATCTCGGTTGTCTGCGCCCAGGCGCGGTTCACGAAGGGCGCGGAGAGAGCGGCGGCGCTGCCGTAGCGCAGAACATCGCGGCGGCTCGGTGTTGTCAGTCCCTTCGGGGTGAGGAGCTTGGTCACGGAGAGATCCCTTCCTGTCTTTGTCATCCACCTGGTCGCCTGCCGACGCCCGGTTTCGGACCGCTGCCACTTACGCCGGCAGAAAATCCATCAGGCTGCCTCGTGTCTGCTCGGCAAAGCGTCCAGGTGCCGTTCTTCTCAGCACATTGGGTAGACGCGGTGCTGCCAGTGGGCAACCATCAACATATCAAGCAAGAAGCATGCCCATTCGACGGGCAGCCGGTCCTGGGGGCGGTCATGACGAGAGACGAGTTTCACGCGGCATTCTCCACACCGGGGCCGGTGGTGCTGCCGGTGATCCATGTGCAGGACGAGGCGCAGACATGCCGGAACGTGGAGGCGGCTCTCGGCGGAGGCGCCTCAGGCGTCTTCCTCATCAACCACGATTTCGGGATCGACCCGTTCATGCCGATCATTCGCGCCGCGCGCGCGGCTGCGCCTGACGTCTTCATCGGCATCAATTTCCTCGCCGTTACCGGGCTGAACGCCTTCCCCATTCTGGGCAGGCTGGAGGCCGAGGGTGTCCGGATCGATGCCTACTGGGCCGATGACGCGCGGATCGACGAGCGCAGAACGGCGCAGGAGGAGGCGATGGCGATCGACGCGGCCCGCACCCTTTCCGGCTGGCGCGGCCTCTACTTCGGCGGGACGGCCTTCAAGAAGCAGCGCCCCGTGCCCTCTGCGGCATGGGAGCACTCGGCCCGCCTGGCCACGGGTTTCATGGATGTGGTGACAACCTCCGGCGTTGCCACCGGCGAAGCAGCTGCGGCCGAGAAGATCGCGGCGTTCCGGGCCGGGGCTGGGGATCATGCCATCGCCCTCGCCTCGGGCATCACGCCGGAAAACGCAGCGGCGTATGCGGGCGTGGACGCCTTCATGGTCGCGACCGGGATCAACCACGCGGGCGACTTCTACAACATCGATCCGGCGCGGCTTTCCGATCTCGTGGCCGTAGCCGGTGAGCTCGGGAGGACAGCATGAGCATCGACAAAGGCCCACGAGCCGACCGCTGGTATCTTCGCCTGATGGCGCCGAATACCAAGGGGCCACAGTTTGCCTGGCTCGACCCCACCTCGATCTACATCAATGGCGATGCCTTCAACGATCTGCTCGACGATCTGCTCGCGGATCTCGACGGGCACGCGATCGACGTGGTGGGTGGGCTCGACGCCATGGGCTTCGTGCTTGGCGCGGCGTTGGCCGCCCGTCTCGGCGTCGGCTTCCTGCCCATTCGCAAGGCCGGCAAGCTCTGCGTCGAGACCGACAGGGTGAGCTTCACCAACTACTCGGGGCGCACGCAGGACATGGAGATGCGCCTCCCCGCTTTCGCCCCCGGCACGCGCGTGCTGCTCGTTGACCAGTGGGTGGAGACCGGTGGCACGATGCGCGGTGCCATCGGCCTCGTGGGCAGGCAGGAGGGCGTGGTGGCGGGTCTTGTCGCCATCGCCATCGAGGAGAATGCGCAGACTGCCGAGCTGCGGGCGCGTCACGCCTGCTTCTCCGCGGTTGTCCCAGGCTCGCGATGGCAGGCCGAGTGCAACGCTCAATCCCTCAGCAGCTTCGCGCGCTACACCCCCGATCTCGCCTTCCCCGCACGCCGCGGCTAGCGCCTGCGCATTCCCAGGCGGCAGCCTCTTGACGGTGATGCAACGTTATAACGTATCATCCGCTACGAGACTGTTCGGCGATGCGATCGAAAGGCGAGGAGCGCGATGAACCTTGTGCGCGATGTGGTGAGCGATGCTGCAATCGGTGTGGGCGTCGCGGACACTCCAGACGGTCTGGAGGCGATCCGCCAGCCCGGATGCGCGGCGGCAATCTGGCGTCGCCACATCGACCCTGAATTCCAGTTCTGGCTCGACGCGTTGTTGCCCGACACCTTGCCGCGTGCGCGGATGATCCTTCCGCCCGAGGATGTCGGGCCCTGCCTCGCAGATCTCTTCGAGGCACGGCAGGTGCCCGACGGCGCGCATCGTTCCTGGCTCCAGGGCGATATCGAGGCGCTTACGGCGCGGTTCGTGGCGCTTATGCCATGTCCCCTCATCCGCCTCCGCCTAGACGTCGTCTCAACGAATGCGTGCCGGAGGTTCCATGTGGATGCGGTCACGGCCCGACTGATCTGCACTTATCGGGGCACGGGTACGCAGTACGGCGTTTCCACCGATGGCGAGGAGCCGCGCCCCGTCTTCACCGTGCCCACCGGGTCGCCGGTGGTCCTGCGTGGCACGCTTTGGCCCGATCCGCCCTCCGCAAGGCTTCTCCACCGCTCACCGCCAATCGAAGGAACCGGGGAGACGCGTCTGTTGCTTGTGATCGACCCGATCTTCGATGCCGACGAGGAATGCTGATGCGCCGCAACCGCGGAAACACCACGCTGAGGCGCCGGCGCCGGGCCGAGAACCCGATGCATGAGTTCGACCGTCTTCCCGCCACCCTGCGCCACTGGCTTGCGGGGGCCGTGCTGCCCTGGCGCCCGAAATCCGTTCACCGAGCCTATAACCGGGCCCTCCGCAGAACCGCGGACGAGGCGCAGGCAATCGAGGAACTGGACAGGCTGCAGCACCGTCTCATCACCCGCGATGCGCAGCGCATATGGGGCCTCAGTCATCCCGACGCCGAGGTGGAAACGAGCACCGCCCTGCGCAGTTCGTGAACTCACAGCCTGCGGCTACAGCGCGCCCCCTGGGCGGCAGGACTGCTGCGGCCGCAACTCTCGCACCGGCGCTTTGCGGTTGTTGACCCTGCGGTCAGGCGCGGCGGCGGCGGCGGCCTTCGCGCGCGCCGCCGATGGCGCCGGGGGCCACGGGGGGCTTGTTGAAGCGGATCCAGTTCGCGCCGCCCGTATCGTTGTTCATCAGGAAATCGGTCGCCTTGATGCTCTCGATCTCCTTCGAGGGCACGCCTTTCGGGTGGCCGAGGCCGAGCATGGGCGCGAGGGTGGCCCAGGGCATCTCCGGCACGCTCACGCCGAGGGCCATGAGCTCCGCCTTGCGGGCCTCGACCATCGCCTCCGTGGCGCCGAGGCCGAGGAGGGGGGCGATGCTTGCCGGGTCCATCTCCTCCGGGAAGGCGAAGCCCTGGGCGCGAAGCGCCGCGATCTTGTCGAGGATCACCTTCTTCGTCACGCCGAGATCGACCGGGTTCATGATCGCCGAGGTCATGCCATGCGACGCGGCGGTGGCGAGGAAGGCGTTGTTGATGCCATGGCGGTTGGGCAGGCCGAAGCTGATGTTCGACGCGCCGCAGGTGGTGTTGACGCCGAGCTCCTCGCGGAGACGCCGGACGAGGGCGTAGACCTGCAGGCCCGCCGTGTCCTTCGCGCCGATGGGCATCACGAGGGGGTCCACAACGATGTCATGCGCCGGGATGCCATGGTCCGCCGCGCGGTGGACGATCTTCTTGGCGACCTCGAAGCGGACATCCGGATCGTCGTTGATGCCGGTATCGTCGTTGGAGATCGCCACGACGGGGACGTTGTACTTCCTGACGAGCGGCAGGACGACCTCCAGCCGTTCCTCCTCGCCGGTGACGGAGTTGAGGAGGGGGCGGCCCTCGCACGCCTCGAGCCCGTTCTCGAGCGCGCCGGGGACCGAGCTGTCGATGCAGAGGGGCACGTCGGTGATGGCCTGCACCTTCTCGACCAGCGCCTTCATGAGGGAGGGCTCGACGAAGTTGTTGTCCGCGTAGCGCGGGTCCTCGGCCATCTTGTTGGAGAAGACGGCGCCCGAGTTGATGTCGAGCACCGTGGCGCCGCAGGCGACCTGAAGGAGCGCGTCCTTCTCGACGGTGGAGAAGTCTCCCGCCTCGAGTTCCTCGTTCAGCTTCTTGCGGCCGGTGGGATTGATGCGCTCGCCGATGACGCAGAAGGGCTCGTCGAAGCCCATGACGACGGTTTTGGTTTTCGACTCGATGACGGTGCGGGTCATGGGCGGCGGTCCTTGGGCGTGGCAGGATGCAGATATCGGTAGGGTGGGGTTCGACCCCACCGCTTTCCGGCGGTCGAGGAACGGTGGGGTCGAACCCCACCCTACCGATGGCTCAGGCGGTGGCGCTTGCGGCGGTGGCGACGCGGCCGTGCTCGGCCGTCCACTCGGCCGTGGCCTTGATGCCGCCGAGCGGGAAGAAGTGGACCTTCGTGACGTTGAAGTCCGGGTTCTGGGCGCGGTGGGTGGCGAGGTCGGCGAGGAATTCCTCCGGCGTGAAGGGCAGCATGAGTTTTGTGAGATCCGCCGCGCGGCGCTGGAGGACGCGGAGGGAGGGACCCACACCGCAGGCCATGGAGAACTTGATCAGCGTCTGCAGCTTGGCGGGGCCGGCGACGCCGATGTGGACGGGCATGGTGACACCGGCAGCCGAGAGGCGATTGGCCCAGGCGATCACGGGTGCTGCCTCGAAGCAGAACTGCGTGGCGATGGCCATCTCGGCATCGGTTCGCTCGGCGAAGGCCTGCTTCCAGGCGAGGGCGGCCATCACTTCCTTCTCGCCGCCATCGACGTCGATGTCCCGGTTGCCCTCGGGGTGACCCGCCACGTGGAGGCGCTTGAAGCCCGCGCGGTCGAACACGCCGGTCTCGAGGAGCTGCATGGAGGAGTGGAAGGCACCCTTCGGCTCGGTCACGCCGCCGGCGAGGATGAGGCCCTGGTCGACGCCGGCCTCGCCCTGGTAGCGGGCCACCCAGTCCGCCAGCATCGCCTCGTCCGCGATGATGCGGGCGGGGAAGTGAGGCATTACCGGGAAGCCTTCATCGGCCAGCCGCTTGGCGGTGGCGACCATCTCCTCGATCGGCGTGCCGTCGATATGGGCGATGTAGACGCGCGTGCCCTCGGGCAGGATCTCGCGGAAGCTTTCGATCTTGGCGGCGGTGCGCGGCATCACCTCGATGGAGAAGCCGTCGAGCATGGCTGCAAGGTCGCCCGTCTTGGCGGCGGGGGCCTCGGCGTGGGCCTTGCGGCTCATGAAGTTCAGGATGCGCGCCATGATCGTGTTTCGCCCCTTCCGTGTGTCTGTTCTCAGACTTTCGCTTCCGCCCAGCCGTCCTGCGCGATCAGCGCCTTGATCCGGTCCGTGTCGTATTCCGCATCGAGCCGCTTCGCCGTCTCGTCTGCGACAGTCTCAGCGTCGCCATCGACATCGACGGGCTCGGATTTCCGCCATTCCGCTAGGTAGGCATCATCGTCCTTCGCGCCAACTTTCATCGCGCATCTGTCAATGGCCTGCTCGAAGCGCTCGGGCAGCGGACGCTTGGCCGCGCGGCGCCCTTTGCCGACGATCACTTGCGCGGGAATGTCGCGCCAGTAGACGATCACGAGATCGGGCATTGCCTCTGTCCCTCCGCCGATGGTCGGCAAGCAATAGCGGGGCGGCGGGCGGCGGCATCCCGCAAACTCGACAATCGCTGCACTGTCCGCGACAGGTTGGTGACGGCGGTTGGTGACGGCGGTTGCTGAGGGCGGTTGCCGGGGGTGGGCGCCGCGAGATGCGCCGGCGAGCGGGAGGACGGGTATGCGGGTTCGAAAGTCGGTGCTGATCCGGGAGCGGATCGAGGCGGAGGAAGCGGGCGAGGCCGCCGGGCCCGTAACGCGGGCGGTGGCTGCTGCGGTGTTCGAGAACCCGTGCGCCGGGGGCTATGTGGCGGATCTCTCGCCGCTCTTCGAGATGGCGGGCTTGCTTGGCGAGCGGCTTGCGGCCGAGGCGGTGGCCGCGCTCGAGGGGCCGGCGATCGGCTACGGCAAGGGCGCGCTCGTTGGCATGGACGGCGCCATGGAGCACGGTGCGGCCGTGCTGCACCCGACCCTCGGCAAGCCGATGCGGGCTGCGGTGGGCGGCGGGGCCGCGCTTATCCCGGCAAACACGAAGGTGGCGGCGCTGGGGGCGACGCTCGACCTGCCGCTCGGCCACAAGGACGAGCCCTGGGCCTTCGACTACATCGATACGGTCACGGTATCGGTGGCCGACGCGCCCCGCCCGGGCGAGATCGTGCTCTTCGTCGGGCTCTTGGACGGGCCGCGCCCGGCTGCACGGGTCGGCAGCGGTCCGCGCAAGAGCTGAGCCGCGTAAGGCGCGGTTAACCGCTGGTGTCGTAAGCGGCGCTTGATGGGTCGCATCTGCGCGCCTATAACCTGTGAACTTTTCCGGAGGCCGAAAGGGTAGGACGCGGGATGACGCGCCAGTTGCCGAAGATCAGCTTCGAGTTCTTTCCGCCCAAGACGCCGAAATCGGCGGCGGCGCTCTGGCACTCGGTGGAGCGCCTGGCGCCCTTCGGGCCGAAATATGTGAGCGTGACCTACGGCGCCGGCGGCACGACGCGGGACCGGACGATGGCCGCGATCCTCGCGATCCGGGACCGTGCACGGCTCGATGTGGCGGGGCACCTGACCTGCGTGGGCGCGAGCCGGGACGACGTGATAAAGGTGGCGCGCGGGTACGCGAAGCTCGGCGTGAGCCGGATCGTGGCGCTGCGGGGGGATCCGCCGGCCGGGGCGGGCGGCTTCCGGCCGCATGAGGACGGGTTCGCGAGTTCCATCGAGCTCGTCGCCGCGCTGCGGGAGATGGGCGGCTTCGGCATCACCGTCGGCGCCTATCCGGAGAAGCATCCGGAGGCGGCGGATACGCGGGCGGATATCGAGTATCTGAAGCGCAAGGTGGATGCGGGCGCGGACAGCGCGATCACCCAGTTTTTCTTCGAGAACGAGACCTATCTCAGGTTCCGCGACGCCTGCGTGAAGGCGGGGATCGAGGTGCCGATCATCCCGGGCATCCTCTGCATCGACGATTTCGACAAGATGGTCGGCTTCGCCGCTGGTTGCGGGATGAGCGTGCCGCAGTGGATGCATGACGCGTATTTCCGGGCGGAGACGCAGGCGGAGCACGATCTCCTCTCGCTCTCCATCGCCTCCGAGCAGTGCGACGGGCTGATGGCGGAGGGCGTGGAGCATCTCCACCTCTACACCCTCAACAAGCCCGACCTGCCGATGCAGCTCTGCCGCGCCCTCGGCGTCGACCCCCAGCCCATGCAAATCGCCGCCGCCGGCTGCGCCTGAGCTGCCGCCAATGCGTGCCTTGCGAAGGCCCCTAAGGGCGAGGATAGATATGCTATCGGCCCGCTTGAGGGGCCGGTAGGCATGTCGAAGAAACCGGGTGCCGGGCCTTACGGGCCTGAGGCCAACTCCTGCTTGAGCCGCGCAACGATGCGTTCGATGAGGTCGTCTTCGTCCAACCCTGCGTAGACAGGCTGCGTCGAGCGGAACTTCTTCTTCTGAGCAGCAGTGATGCGTTCACGCAGGAAGTCGCCGACCTCTACTACATTGCCGGGTTTGGCCATGTGGGGCAGCCACATGATGTCCCACTTGTCCTGCGGCACCCCGAGCGTGACGTCGACTTCTTCGTGAGAGAGGACGTGACGCCTATCGATGGGGATGTCGTAGGTTTCAGCATACTCGGCCACCATGTCGATGAAGACGTTGAGCTGTACGTCCGTCATGGGATGGCTGCCCTTCTTGAAGGGGCGTTCTTGTGCGCCGGCCATGCAGCACATGGCTAGCCCGATCGAACCTGTGTTCTTTGCCCGGACATGAGCGGCATAGTCACCATCGCTCGTGTCGTTGTTGGCTTCCGGCCGCCGTTTGCAGAGCCGGCGGGTTCCATCGCCCTCGACGACCTCATGATATTTCTCATAGTCGCTGTCGGACATGTCATGGCCGCCAGCGGTCCAGTGCATCACGATTCTCTGGGGTTTTGACACAGCCATACTGCTCTCCTTCAAATTGTGCTTCACGAATTTCGATTTTGTAGCACGGCGGGGAGCAGGTGAGGAGGGAGTTCCGCAAGATCGCTTCGTCGACGCGCAGAGGCTGGTGCTTTGTCGGGGTGCGGGGAGCCACCAGAGAAAGGTCGGTGCGCCAGGTATCGCGGCGGACAGGGCATGGACCTTCAGGCGTCACTCGCGCCATGGTGTGGAGGGTCGCAGCATACCTCAAACGCTTTGCGATCAATGCCGCCGTAGACCTTCTGCGCCAGTGTGCTTGTGGGGGCAGGGCGATCTGCGTAATCCTGTTCGGAAACGGACGGAAGAACGATGCGCAAGGCGGCGGGAACGCAGGGAGATTTGACGGGTGCCGGTGGTGGCGCGGGCATGGTGCCGGGCGGGCGGCTGGCCGGCGCGGCCTCAGCACCGCTGATCGCGGCGCTCGACCTTGGCACGAATAACTGCCGCCTGCTGATCGCCCGCCCGCTGGCCGAGGCGACCGGGCCCGAGCCCGCCGGGTACGACGATGCGGGCTTCAAGGTGATCGATGCCTTCAGCCGGCCCGTGCGGCTCGGCGAGGATATCGAGCGGACGGGCAGCCTTTCGGGCGCGGCGCAGGAACGGGCGATCAAGGCGCTGCGGATCTGTGCCTCGAAGCTCCGGCAGCGGCGGGTCTCCGCCGCGCGCATCGTGGCCACGGAAGCCTGCCGGCGGGCGGCGAACGGCCGGGCCTTCATCCGGCGGGTGCTGCAGGAGACGGGGCTGTCGCTCCGCGTGATCTCGGCGGAGGAGGAGGCGCGGCTGGCTGTGGCGGGCTGTGCGCCGCTGGTCGATACCGAGGCCGAACAGCTCCTCGTGGTGGATATCGGCGGGGGCTCGACGGAGCTGATCTGGGTCGATCTCTCCCACGCCTCGCCGGCGCGGCGGCAGGCGCTGGTGCGGGCGCTTGCGCCGCTCCATCCGGGCGAGGAGTGCCAGCATGCCCGGGCGGCGGCCGCGCATGTGTGCGACTGGGTGTCGGTGCCGCTGGGCGTCTCGACGCTGCGCGACCGGTACGGGGCCGTGGCGGACGACCGGGCGCGCTTCGCCGCGATGGCCGGGGCGTTCGGCGAGGCGCTGGCGAGCTTCCGCCCCCTGGCGCCCGAGATGCGGGAGAAGCTGGCAGGCAAGCTGCAGATCATCGGTGTCTCCGGCACGGCGACGACCTATGGCGCGCTCCATCTCGGCCTCAGGGTCTACGACCGGGCGCAGGTGGACGGCATGTGGCTGCCGCGCGAGGCGGCCGAGGGGCTGACGGAACGGCTGCTGGGCCTCGGCGCGGAGGGCCGCGCGCGGTGCCCCGGCGTGGGGGCCGGGCGGGCGGAGCTGGTGCTCTCGGGCGCCGCGATCCTGATGACGGTGCTGCGCGCCTGGCCGGAGGGCGGGTTGCGTATCGCCGACCGGGGTTTGCGCGAAGGCATGCTCTACGGGCTCCTCCACCAGCGGCGGCTGGCGGCCGAGGGCGCGGCGGAGTAGGCCTGCGGCGACAGCCCGGGGATCGGGCATCCGGGGAGAGCGGGATCATGGCGGCGGGCGGCGGCGGCAAGCGCAGCGGTAGTGGCGGGCGCGGTAAGGGGCCGGGCGGCGCCGGCAAGGGGCGGACCGGGCCTGTGGCCGGCGCCTCGGGCCGCGGGCAGCGGGAGCTGCGCCAGAAGGTGAAGACAGCAAAGGGCCGCCGCCTCTCCTCGACCCGGTGGCTGGAGCGGCAGCTGAACGACCCCTATGTGCGCCGCGCCCAGGCGGAGGGGTTTCGCGGGCGCGCCGCCTACAAGCTGGCGGAGATCGACGACAAGCTGCGCTTCCTCGTGCCCGGCGCGCGGGTGGTGGACCTTGGCTGCGCGCCCGGCGGCTGGTGCCAGGTGGCCGTGGCGCGGGTGAACGCGGATGGTGCGCGGCAGGACAAGAAGCAGGGCTTCGTGCTCGGCGTCGACCTGCAGGAGGTGGAGCCTATCCCCGGCGTGACGCTCATGCAGCGCGACTTTCTGGACGAGGGCGCGGATGAGGCCGTGCGGACGGCGCTGAACGGACCGGCGGATGCGGTGCTGTCGGACATGGCGGCGGCAGCGTCGGGCCATCGGGCGACGGATCACCTCAAGATCATGGCGTTGGCCGAAGCGGCGGCCGAGTTTGCCTTCGACGTGCTGGAGGAGGGCGGCAGCTTCGTGGCCAAGGTGCTGCAGGGGGGCGCGGAGGGGTCGCTGCTCGCAGCGCTAAAGCAGCGGTTCGCGAAGGTCGCGCATATCAAGCCGCCCGCCAGCCGGAAGGACTCCACTGAGATCTATGTGGTGGCCACGGGCTTCCGCGGCCGGCCCGACGGTGCCGAGGATTGAGGATCCGCTGCCGCCCCAGTCTCTCCCAAGTTGACGGTTTTCAGACGCGACTTGCCCCCACGTCGCCACTATCCTTGCGCTTACTGCATGGGTGGGTGCCGGGTTTGTGGAGGTCTACTACTCATGGCTTACGTGAAGGTGGGAAAACAGTCTCAAGTTCTGCTCGCAGCGCTCTGTGGCGCTGCGATTTTTGGAGTGCAGCCGGCCGCTGCTCTCGATTGCGGGTTCTTCGAAGAACAGGCGAAGGAACACGACTCAGCGGGGCATCCGGCTATGATGCTGGAGGCGTGCCTCGCCCTCAGCGCTTATCGTGACCGGCTGCTCGAAGAGAATGTGCGCTACGCGTTTGGGCCGCGCGCAGCGGCCAATCAGGAAAGCGTCGAACGCCGCAGCGCGCCGCTCGATACGTTCCACGTGCTGCCGGAGTATCGTCTCTACCATCTCGCGATGGAGACCGGCGTTCTGAAGCTCTTGAGCAGCGAGGGCGAGAAGCCTGTTGGCGAGAGACGCTCTAGCAAGGCGCATCAGCAACCGATGATCCGGCTGCGGCCCGCCCAGCGGCTTTCGCGCGAGCCGTAAGCCCCGGGCGGCTGCTGAGCGGCCACGTATCAACCTGTCCGGCAACACCGCTTGATTGGCGTCAACGTCAGGCGGTGCACGCTCTGCTCAACTGCTGGCACGCCAGAAAATGAGCGGATGGCAGGAGAGAGCCGGATGACGACCACAACGAAGGCCACCAAGAACACCACGGCTTCGGTCGCGGCGGGGATGCCGGACCTTGCGGCGATGACGCTCGGCAGCGAGCGTGGCGTGCAGGCCATGGCGGCGGCGCACAGCCACATGATCGGCCGCATGGCGCGGCTGAGCCGGGTCTGCGCGGATTTCGTAGAGCGCCGTCTCGAGCATGACCGGGAGACGCTGATGGCCCTGGCCGAGTGCCGCTCCCCGCAGGAGGCGGCGACGATCTGGGCCGGCTTCGCGTCGACGGCGATGGCACAGTACACCGAGACCTGCGGGACCTTCGCGAGCCTCGCGGCGGAGCAGGGGCAAGAAGCGCTTTCCGACATGCGCGAGGAACTCGCGGCCGCCGTACCGCCTCTGGGCGACGGTGCCCGCCATGCCTGATGCCGACGCCGGGAGGAAAGCAGGGCTCGCGACGCGCTACCGCTCGGTGGTGAGCTTCGCCGACACGGACCCCGGCTCCGACGCGCGGCTGGCGGCAGCGATGGCCGTGGCCGATGCGGAGGATGCGCATCTGACGGTGCTGACGCTGCGCTACCAGCCGGATGTGCCGAGCTATCCGTTCGGAGATGGCGGCGCAGGCATGATCGCCCGGTTCTTCGAGGAGAACCAGCGTGAGGCGGAGCGGGCGGCGGCAGCGGCGGAAGCTGCGATCTCGGCGGCTGGTGTGCGGGGCGAGGCGCTGCCATGCGTGACCGTGTTCAGCAATCTCGAGCACCGGGTGAACGTGGTCGCGCGCTTCGCCGATCTCGCCGTGATGAACCCGCCGTATGGCAAGGAGACGCCGCGGACGACGGCGGAGTTGCTCGAAGCTGTGCTCTACGAGTGCGACATCCCGGCGCTGATCATGCCCGAGGGAGCGCCGGCGCCGGATACCGCGCGCGTGCTGATCGGCTGGGACGGGAGCCGGCAGGCGTTGCGGGCGGTAAGGGGGGCGATGCCTTATCTCCGGCGTGCGGGTCTTGTGGAGATCTGCATGGTGGACCCGATGGCGGAACGGCCGGGGGAACGGCTCGCCGTCATGCTCTCGCGCCACGAAGTGAAGGCGGAGATCACGGTGCTGGCCCGCCCCGTCGGCTCGATCTCGCAGGAGATCATGCGCCACGCGCGGGAGACGGGAGCGGGCCTCGTGGTCATGGGCGCTTACGGGCACTCGCGCTTCCGCGAGAGCGTGCTGGGCGGGGTGACGCGCGATACGCTCGAGGCCGTCCAGCTGCCCCTTCTCGTCGCCCATTGAGAGCTGCGTCGCTCAGGCCCCGCTGCGGGCGTGGGCGACGAAGCCGAGGAGGTTGAGGAGGAGCTGGGCCGCGAGGATCTGCGTGCTTCCCGAGGGATCGTAGTCCGGCGCCACTTCCACGAGGTCGATGCCTGCGACGGCGTGGCGGCGGGCCAGGGCCTGCAGCAACTCCAGCACCTCGTAGTAGAGAAACCCGCCATGGCTGGGCGTGCCGGTGCCCGCGGCGATGGAGGGGCAGAAGGCGTCGATATCGATGGTGAGATAGAGCCGAGCGCCTTCCGGCACGCGTGCGGCGAGGGCGGCCGGCCCCAGCGCGCGTGCCTCGCGGACCGAGAGGATGTCCGAGCCGCGGGCGCGGGCGTCCTCGTACCCCTCGCGCGCGGTGGAGCTCACGTTGCGGATGCCGATCTGGGTGAGGCCGCTGACATAGTCCCGCTCCGCCGCGCGGCGCATGGGGTTGCCATGGCCGAAGCGGACGCCGTGGCGTTCGTCCACGAAGTCGAGATGCGCGTCGATCTGGACGATGTGGAGGGGGCCCTTGGTGCGGGCCTCGCCGTCGAAGGCGGCGATGGCGGGGATGTTGACCGAATGGTCCCCACCGATGACCACGGGTGTGGCGCCGCCCGCGAGCGCCGCGCGGACGCCGGCCTCGATATTGGCGTGGGAGCGGATCGTGTCGGTATGGACGATGTCCGCGTCGCCCATATCGACGATGCGCACCGTGTCGCCTAGATAGGTCACGTCGTCCTCATGGTCGTAGGCGCCGGCATGGCCGAAGGAGAAGAGGGTGGAGGCTTCGCGCACCGCGCGGGGGCCGAAGCGGGCGCCGGCGCGCCACTGGGTACCTGCGTCGAAGGGCGCGCCGAGGATGGCGAAATCCGCGTCGATCGACGACCAGTCGGCCACGTAGGGCTTCCGCGCGAAGGTGCAGATGCCGGTGAAGGGCAGGTCGAGCCGCCCGGTTTCGTAGCCATGGGCCATAGCAGTCTCCTTGTCGCGACCGGGCCGGCACGCCGCGTTTGCCGGCCGCTCAGTTGCCCGGGCAGGGGGCAAGATCATTCGGCATGATCTCACTTGGCGAGACGCGGCGGGGGGCGCCCCGATAGGTCGTGCCGTTCAGGATGGCCCGGCCGGTGAGCAGGTTCACGTCGCAGGCGGTCGTCGCCGCAGGGTCCAGCGTGTCGTAGCTCTCCCATGTGTAGCCGGCGAGGACGAAGGCGCCCTCCCGCCAGGCGATGGCATGCACCTCCCGCCAGCGATTGCGCCCGACGCTCGCATTCTCGGCGTGGATGAGGAGGCTGCCGCGGTCGTTCACCTCGAGCCAGGGTATGGTGCCGAACATGCGGCCGGACCAGGCAATGCCGATGGCCTCAAGCGCGGGCGCGAAGCCGGGGCCGGAGAGCTGCCCGGTAAAGACGAGGAGGGTGGCGGTGCTGTCCTCCGGGTCGTCGACCAGCATCGCGCGGTCGGCCGTGCCGTCCCCGTTCAGATCGTCCGAGAGCGCCGCGATCACGTCCGCTGCCCGGATCGTCGGAGGATACGGCCCCTCGCCCGCGTTGGCGGTGAGGGGGGCGAAGCAGGCCGCCAACCCTGCGGCCAGCGCGAGGAGCCTTGCAATTGACGGCGTGGCGACCATGTGACCCGTCCCTTCCCAAGCCCGGCGGGGCGTGACATGAGAGCTCCCCAGGAGTAGCGGCGCCGGTGGGGGATTGGCCCGCGGGTGGCCTGCTCCCGCCGACGACAGGAGACGAGCCATGGAGATTCGGGAAGCCCTCACCTTCGATGACGTGCTGCTGGTGCCGGGCGCCTCGGAGGTCATCCCCGCGCAAGCCGACCTGCGCACCCGGGTAACCAAGAGCATCGAGCTCAACATTCCGTTGCTTTCCTCGGCGATGGATACGGTGACCGAGCAGCAGATGGCCATCGCCATGGCGCAGGCCGGCGGCATGGGCGTGATCCATCGCAATCTCACGAACGAGGAGCAGGCCGCCCAGGTGCGCGCCGTGAAGCGGTTCGAGAGCGGCATCGTCTACGCGCCGGTGACACTCTCGCCGGAGCAGACGCTGGCAGACGCGCTCGATTATCAGGAGCGCTACCGCATCACGGGTTTCCCGGTGGTCGCTGCGGGCGGCAAGCTCGTGGGTATCCTCACGAACCGGGACATCCGCTTTGCCGAGGATCCGGCCACGCCCGTCTCGGCGTTGATGAC
>JBCBEP010000041.1:0-27838 GCA_038528605.1 Pseudomonadota bacterium | reverse complement strand
CCCCGCCGGGGCCGTAGCCCTCGTAGCGGATCTCGTCGTAATTCTCCGCGTCGCCGCCCTGGCTCTTCTTGATGGCCCGGTCGATCACGTCCTTCGGGACGGAGTTCGACTTGGCTTCCTTCACCGCCAGGCGCAGGCGCGGGTTCTTGTCGGGATCGGGGTCGCCCATCTTCGCGGCGACGGTGATCTCCTTGGCAAGCTTGGAGAAAAGCTTCGAGCGCGCAGCATCCTGCCGCCCCTTACGATGCTGGATATTGGCCCATTTGGAATGCCCCGCCATGGGCGACCTCCACGTCTTCGGTCGTTCGGAATTCGCCGCGTTATAGAAGTGACGCAGTGGGCCGGCAAGCGCGGGCGGCTCCCGGAGGTGCACTCACGGCTAGGTTGCAGCCTCACGATTCTCAATCGACCGGAGATTGCACTGCGCGCTTAGCCCACGGGAGATCGCCCCCTCGGCGCACGCTTCATTTTGAGACAAAGGCGCCGCGTTCTAGTGCACGGAAGCCCCACCACCGCAGCGCAGCGCAAAATTTTCACCTTGGTTGACGAAACCCTTTGACCCCCCTCCCGCAGTATGGGACCACCTTGCGCGGGAGCACTTAGCGGGGGAACTCATGCATCGTTTTGCAACGTATGCCGCTGTCTTGGCGGTGATCGTATTCGCCGGGAAGGCTGAAGCCGTGATGTTCGCCGATCCGTCGGCATTTAACGTCCAGGCGACGCTCGACCTCGACGGCAACGGAACGGCAGGCATTCAGCCGAACGAGGATATCGCGATCGGCGGCGCCCTCGCGGCGGTCGACAACACGGGTAGCTTTACCCTGCTCGATGGTTCGATCTCTGCTCTGAGCCTCGTGTTTGGTGACGTGGCATCGAACATTGGGCGGACATTCACCGCGAGCTACACGGACACAGGTCCTGATCCCGACGAGACGGGCACGCTGACGTTCGAGATCGTGGCCGACGCAGATAATGTGAACACCCTCGCGCCGGGCGCCGACGTGGGCTCCACCGAATTCACGCTGTTCTATCGCCTGCTCATCAGCGACGATAACGACTCTCCGGGGGGATTTGAGGATGCTCCGGGTAGCCTCTTGATCAACGGTACGGCTGCAGGCGATGCGAACTCGTTGTCGACCTTCACGTTCACTGTGCAGACGCCGCCAGCGTCTCCGCCGCCGCCTGCCGTTCCGCTGCCGGCCTCCGTGCTGCTCCTGGCGGGCGGTCTGGCCGGGCTGGGCCTCATGCGTCGCCGCAGCGGTTCCTGAACGTCAGCATCCGAGCTGTGCTCAAGGGCCCCTCTGCGGGGCCCTTTTCTATTCGGGCTCGGTGGTGAAGGTTAGGGGGTAGCCTTCGCGGCGGCCGGCTTCGGTGCCCTGCTCGGCCTTGGTCTCGGCAACCTCTTTCGTGAACACGGCGACCACGCATGCGCCCTTGCGGTGCGCCGTCAGCATCACGCCGTTCGCCTCGCCCTCCGTCATCCGGAAGATCTTCTGCAGCACGCGCACCACGAAGTTGCGGGGCGTGAAGTCGTCGTTCAGCAGGATCACCTTGTAGAGCCGCGGCTTCTCGACCTTCGGCTTGGCTTTAGGCCGGAGCTTTGTGTCGCTGTCGCTCATCGAGGCCCGCCCGCGTCGGTTTCGCCGCCCCCATTCTCGCCCCGATGCGCCGCAGCGTCCACGCCAGATGCCCGCGCGCGGCATGCCGCCACAGGACTTTCGCATGACAGGCCCCGGAGGCTCTGGCAGGCTTTGGGAAAGAAAATGGCTGGGAGGCCCGGTATGTCGTCTCGTTTCCTTCGCGCGCCGTTGGGCGCAACGCTCGCGATCGTCGCAATGGGTGCGCTTCCGGCGATCGCCGCGGACGAGACCCGCATCGCCCTTCCCACCGCCGAGATGACGGAGAAGACCCAGGCGCTCGGGCTCAGCGTCGGCAACACCTATGCCTGCGCGGCTGACGACGAGGCGCGCGCGGTGATCGAGGAAGAAGCGCATCTGATCTTCGACCTGATCCTGAAAGACGTGGGCAGCGCCCTCGCCTGGTCCTTCGCCACGGGCGCGGGCTACGGCGCCTCGCTGCCGACAGCGGAGAT
The DNA here is from genome assembly GCA_038528605.1 of Pseudomonadota bacterium. Classification (GTDB taxonomy): domain Bacteria; phylum Pseudomonadota; class Alphaproteobacteria; order Rhodobacterales; family Rhodobacteraceae; genus Thermohalobaculum. Next base: position 25,746 of record JBCBEP010000041.1, on the reverse strand, counting down.
GGACTGTGCGGCGCTGGCGGAGAGCTGGCAGGAGATCCGCGCCGATTTCGGTATCGAGGACGTGGAATGATGCGCGCCATCACCGTCTCCGCCGGCCTCCTCACCGCGAGCCTCCTCGCCGCTGTGGCATTGGCACCCGCGGCGAGGGCCATGCCGGCTAGCCCGGCGCCCGCTTCATCCCCCCTGCAGCTGCAGGGCGGCGCGACCGCCGAGCTCGTTTGCAACAAGAAATGCCGCAAGAAGCGGAACAAGGCCCGCAAGCACGACCGCCGGCACGGCTATCACAAGCGCAGCAAGCACAAGCACCACAAGCACGGCCATCACGGCGGCGGCTGGGGCTTCGGCCGGCCGAGCTACGGGCGCGACCTCGGCTCGCACAAGCATTTCGGCAAGGGCTACACCTATTACGGCGACCCGGGGCAGATGATCACCGGCAAGTAGCGCGCGCTAGAGCGGCCAGAGGAACGGGATGAGCAGGCTGGCGAGGATGCTCACCAGCAGGTTCATCGGCACGCCAAGGCGCATATAGTCGACGAAGCGGTAGCCGCCGGCGGCGTAGACCAGCGTGTTCGTCTGGTAGCCGATGGGCGTGGCGAAGCTGGCGGAGGCCGCCACCATGACGGCCACCACGAACGGCCGGGGATCGGCGCCTAGGGCCCCCGCAATCCCGATCGCCACGGGCGTCATCACCACCGCCACCGCGTTGTTGGAGACGAGCTCCGTCAGAACCGACGCCATCATGAACACCACCCAGAGCACGAGCGAGGGTGGCAGGCCCATGAGCCAGGGCTCCGCCACGCCGACCACGAGGCCGAGGGCGCCCGTGCGCTCGAGCGCGACACCTACCCCGAGCATCGAGAAGATGAGCGCGAGAAGGCGCCAGTCCACGAGCTCGAACGCCTCCTCCGCATCGATGCAGCGGGTCGCGAGCGCAAGGGCAACGCCGATGACCGCGAGCCCCGCGATCGGCATCAGCCCGAAGGCCCCTCCCACCACCACGAGCGCGAGGATCGCCAAAACCACCGGCGCGCGCTCCCGCCTGTAGGGCCGCTCCGTGGGCTGGGTGATGTCGGCGAGGTTCTGGTCGACCGAGAGGCGGCGGATATCGTCAGGGTCGCCCTCGAGCAGCAGCGTATCGCCCACGCGGATGCGCACCTCGTCCAGCACGCTCCCCACGCGCTCCGCCCGGCGGTGGACTGCGAGCGGATAGACTCCGTAGCGGCGGCGGAAGCGCACATCGCCGATCTGCCGGCCGACGAGCTTGCAGTCCGGCGTGATCAGCGCCTCGACCGTCACGGTGGATTTCTCCCCCACCGCCTCGAGCTGCCCCACCATGCTGAGCGCCCGGTTCCCGCGGAGCGACAGAAGTTCGTTCACGCCGGAGCGCAGCACCACCCGGTCCCCCGCCGCGAGCACCACCGCCGTGAAATCACGCCGGAGCGAGAGGTCCCCGCGGATCACGTCGATCACGCTCATATCCTCGCGCTTGAAGTGCTCCACATCCTCGAGGCGCCGGCCGATAAGGGTCGAGCCTTCCGGAACCACGACCTCCGTGAAGAAGCGCAGTTTTTTGCGATTGCTGAGGAAGTCGAGCATCGCATCGCGCCGCGGCAGGAAGCGGGGAGCGGCGAGGGTCACGAAGCCGAGCCCCACGGCCACGATCACCAACGCAAGCGGCGTCACCTCGAAAAGCGTGAAGGGCGCGAGGCCGTGCGTGCGGGCCACACCGTCCACCAGCAGGTTGGTGGAGGTGCCGATGAGCGTGCACATACCGCCCAGAATGGCCGCGTAGGAAAGCGGGATCAGCACCTGGCTGGCCGAGACCTGCAGCATCGCGGCCGTCCGCACGGCGACCGGGATGAGCATCACCACCACCGGCGTGTTGTTCATGAAGGCGGAGGCGCCGACCGTGAGCCCCGCGAACCCCGCCACCACGCCCTTCGGCCGCGCCTCCGCGTTGGTGGAAATCAGCCGGGCGAAGGCATCGAGCGCACCAGTGCGGACGAGTGCGCCCGAGAGGATGAACATCGCCGCGATGGTTACCGGCGCCGGGTTGGCGAAGACCCGCAGCATCGCGTCCACCGGCAGGATGCCGAGCGCCATCAGGAAGGAGAGCCCGAAGATGGCCACCACTTCCGTTGGGTAGCGCTCGCTCACGAAGAGGCCGAACATCGCCAGCACGGTGCCGAGCGTGACCCAGGCCTGCCAGTCCGCCAGAAGCGCCGCGCCGAGGCTCATCGCCCCCTCCCTGCGCCCGGCCGGAGCACCCTCAACCCTGCGCCACCCTGCCGCCCAGGCGAAGCGGCGCAGCGCTGCGGGCGAGGCCGGTCGCGTTATCGGTCTCGACAATCACGCCGGAGACCGTGGCCTCCCCCAGCGCGGGCTCGAAGCGCCCTGCGCCGAGGCCGGTGACGAAACGCTTCAGAGGCTCCGTCTTGTCCATGCCGATCACGCTATCATAGTCCCCGCACATGCCCGCATCGGTCTGGTAGGCGGTGCCGCGGTTCAGGATCATCGTATCGGCCGTGGGCACATGCGTATGCGTGCCGACCACCAGGCTCGCCTTGCCGTCGCACCAGTGGCCGATGGCCATTTTCTCCGACGTCGCCTCCGCATGGATCTCCACGATCACGGCATCCGCCCCTGCGCCGGGGGCCAGAGGATGGGCGCGCAGCGCAGCCTCGAGGGCCGAGAAAGGGTCGTCGTAAGGCCTGCTCATGAAGACGCGGCCGAGCGCCACGGCGATGGCGACCCGCCTGCCCCGAGCGGTCTCGACCACCTGAAGCCCGCGCCCGGGGGCCTGCTTCGCGATATTGAGCGGGCGGAGGATACGGGGTTCCTCGTCGATCGCTTGCAGCATCTCCTTCTGGTCGAAGGCATGGTCGCCGAGCGTGATCACGTCCGCACCCGCCGCGAAGAGCTCGGCGGCGATGCTGCGCGTGAGCCCATATCCGGCGGCCGCGTTCTCGGCGTTCACGGCCACGAAGTCGATCTTCCGCTCGGCACGCAGGGCCGGCAGCGTGTCGATCACCGCCTGCCGTCCGGCGCGTCCCACGATGTCACCGAGAAAGAGAAGTCGCATCGGCCCCCTGCCGCCCTTCGTGCCGCTCTTCTGCGCGCGCCGCCCACCGCGCGCCCCTCGACCCTCAGCGCTTGGCGGTGGCTCCGTCAACCATCCCGGCCGCGGCCCCCGCCTATGCAACCTGGATGGTGAAGGAAACCCTTACACTGAAGCGCTCCTGCGAGCTGCTCATCGTGGCGCCCGCACGCCCAGTTCCGTCACGATCTTGTCGAGCCGCTGGTCCGTAGGCTCGAGCGGCAGGGCGCTCAACTCCTGCGCTGCGTAGGCGAAGCCGATGGCGCGGGTCGCAAGGTCCTGCGCCCGCAACCCCTCCAACGTGCGATCGTAGAAGCCGCCGCCATAACCCAGCCGGTAGCCCGCGCTGTCGAACGCGACGAGGGGGACGATCAGAATGCGTGGGGTAAGCCAGTCTCCCTCCGCAGGGACGACGGCACCGAACGGGCCCTCCACCTCGCGGCAGCCGGGCGACCAGGCGCGGAAGGCAAGGGGCCTGCCCTCTCCTTCGATCACCGGCACGGCGATGGCGCAGCCCGCGCCGTGCAGCGCTACCATCGCCGGCGTCGGGTCGATCTCCGTCCGGATGGGGCGGTACCCCGCGACGACCGTGCCGGGTGCGAGCGCGCCTATCGCCTCCCGGAGCGCCGCCGCCGCGGCCGCCGCCTTCCCGGCGGGATCCGACCCGTGGGCGGCCTTGCGCGCATCGTAGGCGGCGCGCCGCGCGGCTTTCTTCAACGCATCGGTGGGATGGGCGCCGGTCATGCAGCACGTCTCCGCTCATGGGGGGCGGCCGCGGCGTGGCGCGGCGAAGAGGGTGGCGGGCCCGTCGCGACCGTGGAGGTGTCAGATCCTCGCGAGCCTGGTAAACCAGGTGGGCGCCAGATACCCGAGACCACGGTCAAGGGCAGAGCCAGCTCCCGCGAAGATGCTTAGGCCACCAGGAAACTGTCCTCGCACGGGAAGGACAGCACCCGCCGATAGCGAACGTATGCCCGGCAACCGCACGCTGCAAGGCCAGCCGCCCAGCGGCACGGTTCAGGCGCCCTGCCCGCTCCCGGGCATCAACGCCTCGACGCGGGCGGCGAGCGCCTCAATCTCGGCGACAAGCGCTGCTTCGTGCTCCGTCCCATCGGCGCCGTTCGGTGCGGGCGGCACCGCGCCCTGCTCGATCCGCTGCTCAAGCGCCCGGATCTCGCGCTGCGCCTCCCACAGCCGGTCGGCGATCACCAGCGCGGTCATGAGCAGGAGCCGCGCCTCGGGTACCGCCGCCGTGCCGCGCGAGAGCTTCTGCGCTTCCGTGTCGAGCCGCAGGGCAAGATCGCGGAGATGCTCCTCCTCGCCCTCCCCGCAGCCCACGCGATAGGGCCGGCCCGCAACCTCTATCGTCACCTCAGGCATGCTCTGGCGCCCCCGTGTCGCCGCCATCGCTATGGGCGGCCTTCAAGTCGGCCAGCGCGGCCTTCACGGCCGCCGCCGCCTCGACCCGCAGCGCCGCATCCTCGGCCGCCTGTTCCTCGAGCGCCCGGATCCGCGCCTTGAGCGCGTCGCGGTCATCCTCGAAGAGATCCCCGGTCATGCCCGACGCGGTACCATCGGCGCCCCTCGCGGCCGCTGCCGCTGCCCGCGTCTCCGCCAGCTCAACGGCTGCGGACAACCGGCGCACGGCCTGCTCCAAAGCGATCATCGTCCCTCCACCGTCTTGCGCGCCGTCGAATCACGGCCGCGCGGTGTTGCAACCTTGAGTATCGACCGCCCGGTCCCTTCGCGAAACCCGCCTGAGCGCCCGCCCGTTCCCATATGGCCCGGAATACCCACGCCGCGGCACCTGTGATGCTTGACCCTCGCGCCCCCGCGTGAGCAATGTCGCGCCGCCTTGCGGGATGCCGTTCCGCAAAGCCCCAGGAGTGAGACGGTACGAGGGAGCGGGCCGAACGCCCGAAGTAGCCATGGCAGGCGTGACGATCGACGAGATGAAACAGGCCGACCCGCGCCGCTTCCGCATGGCGGCCGCGATCCGCGCGCTCGCCCTCGATGCGGTGAAGGCTGCGAATTCGGGGCATACGGGCATGCCGATGGGCATGGCGGATGTGGCGACGGTGCTCTTCGAGAAGCATCTCCGCTTCGATCCCGCAGCGCCCGACTGGCCGGACCGTGACCGCTTCGTGCTCTCCGCCGGCCATGGCTCGATGCTGCTCTACAGCCTGCTCCATCTCACAGGATATCCGGGCATGGGTATCGATGCGATCAAGGGCTTCCGCCAGTTGGGCCAGCCGACGGCCGGCCATCCGGAGCATGGGCATGCCCCGGGGATCGAGACCACCACCGGACCCCTCGGCCAGGGCCTTGCCACCGCCGTGGGTATGGCGATTGCCGAGGAGAGCCTGCGCGCCCGCTTCGGCGCCAAGATCTGCAATCACCGCACCTGGGTGATCGCGGGCGATGGCTGCCTCATGGAAGGCGTGAGCCAGGAGGCGATCACGCTGGCCGGGCGCCAGAAGCTCTCGAACCTCATCGTGCTTTTCGACGACAACGGCATCAGTATCGACGGCAAGGTGAGCCTTTCGGACGCGACCGACCAGCGCGCCCGCTTCGAGGCGAGCGGCTGGGTCACCCGCGCGGTGGACGGGCACGACACGAGCGACATCGAGGCGGCGCTGGGCTGGGCCATGGCCCAGAAGGCGCCGGTGATGCTGGCCTGCAAGACGCATATCGGCCTTGGCGCGCCCACGCTGCAGGACACGGCCAAGGCCCATGGCGCGATCACGGGCGACGACGAGGTGAAGGGCGCGAAGGCCGCGCATGACTGGCCGCACGCCCCCTTCGACGTGCCGCAGGACATCCTCGGCGAGTGGCGCGCTCTCGGCGCCCGCGGCGCAGAGGCACGGACGGTTTGGGGCGAGGCCTTCGCGGCGCTCTCGGACCGCAAGCGCGCGGACTTTGAGCGCATGATGGCGGGCGATGTGCCAGCGAAGCTCACCAGCGCGCTCAACAAGCTCCGCCGCAGCCTCGTGGACGAGAAGCCGACCGTCGCCACCCGCAAGGCGTCCGAGAACGCGCTCGCGGTGATCAACCCGGTGCTGCCCGAGACCATCGGCGGCTCGGCCGATCTCACCGGCTCGAACAACACCAAGACCGCGGATCTCGGCGTTTTCGACGAGACGAACCGCAAGGGCCGCTACGTCTACTACGGCATCCGCGAGCATGGCATGGCAGCCGCGATGAACGGCATCGCGCTCCATGGCGGCGCCCTGCCCTATGGCGGCACGTTCCTCGTGTTCTCCGACTATGCGCGCGCAGCCATGCGCCTCTCCGCGCTCATGGGCCAGCGCGTGGTCTATGTCATGACGCATGACAGCATAGGCCTCGGAGAGGACGGGCCGACGCACCAGCCGGTCGAACATCTCGCCGCACTGCGGGCGATCCCGAACATGCAGGTCATCCGCCCCGCGGATGCCGTCGAGACCGCCGAGGCCTGGGCCTGCGCGCTGGAGAAGACGGACGGGCCGACGGTTCTGGCGCTCTCCCGACAGAACCTGCCGACGTTCCGCGCCAAGTACACCAGCGCGAACCAGGCCGCGCAGGGCGCCTATGTGCTGGCGGAGGCGGAGCACAAGCGCGCAGCCATCCTCATCGCCTCCGGCTCGGAGGTCGAGGTGGCCATGGGCGCGAAAGCCCTGCTGGAGCGGGAGGGGGTGGGCGTCCGCGTGGTCTCCATGCCCTCCATGGAACGCTTCGCCGCGGCCGAGGAAGCCTATCGCCGCCGCGTCCTTCCTGCCGGCCCCGTGCGCGTGGGCATCGAAGCGGGCGTCGGCATGGGGTGGGACCGCTGGCTCCTCGGGGAGCGTGGCCGCGAAGCCAAGGCCGCCTTCGTGGGCATGTCGAGCTTCGGGGCCTCAGCCCCCTACAAGGACCTCTACGCCCATTTCGGGATCACCCCCGAGGCCGTAGCGGACAAGGTACGCGCCCTACTCGCCTGAACGTTGAAGACCCCCGCGGACATGGTCCGCGGGGGTCTCGCCGACTGCTGCAGCGGGGGCTTGCGCGTCAGCTTTCCGAGCGGCGCTTCCGGCGCATCACCGCCAGACCACCGAGAGCACCCACCAGCAGCAGCGCCGCGGGCGGAACGGGCACAGGCGTGACCGAAAGGTTGTCGATCGCGCCGGAGCCGCTGAAGGTCAGCGTGAAGCTCTCGCCCGGGTTGATCAGCACCGGGGTGGTGAAGATGGCCTGACCCTCGGCGTTCTCCGCAGCCGCGCCTGAGCCATTATTCACAGACGCACTCTCTCCACCGGCCATGATGGTGAACATGCCGTCATCAATGGCCCAGAAGGAGTTGAGGAAGAACGCCGGGTTAGCGGCATTCGACGTGAAGGTGATCGTTCCACCCGGCGCCTGGTCATCCGGAATGGCGGAACCGCTCTCCTGGAGGATGAGCACGTTGCCGGCGATGCCGCCGTTGAAGTCCACTGCGCTCACGGGCTGACCCGCAATAGGCAACAAATCGTCGTCACCATTACAAGCTGCGCCAGCGCCGGGGGCGCCAAAGTCAGAACAGGTAGTGTCAAAGATCGCCGGACCAGCGTTCGGACCTGTGAAAGTTAGATCGAAAGTAAGGCCATCTTCAGTGAAACTCGTCAGCGGCACCGTTTGAAGGGCATCGCTTTGTTCGCCTTCAAAGTCAATTATGATCGCCGATGCCGTCATCGGCAAAAAGGCGAGCGTCATCGCGACGCCAATAGCGCCTAGTTTCATATCACACCTCACTCATTTGTCGTCTCCACGACGGTACAGTGGAAGGATACTTCGCTTTATTCGGAGTCCGTTAGAAATATAAAAAAGTAAACAAACTTTAAGAATTAACACAACCTATGGTAGTGCTGAGTCTAGATGTTGTGTTTGCCGACGCATGCGTTGTCCGAAAATGAAACAACCCCTCCGCGAATCGATTCCCGCTCACTCTCCCTATGCGTGTGCTTCGATCCGCCTGCTGCGGGCGGCCCAACAAGGGTGGGTGCCGTCGGCGCCGCGATCGGTTGCGTCCCGTATCGGGACTGTCCGGCAGGTTTTTGATGACAGCGCGCGCTTCACGTGGCGTCGTGCAGGTCCCTCTTCGTCACTACGGAACCGGCCATGGAAAGCACCTTCCTCGTCGACGCGTTCTTTTTCGACAGCGTCGACAACGACCAGCAGCTTCTCTTCGAAGGCGAGCGTCAGCTCCGCCTCGTCACCGATGCCTCGGGCGTTTTCGGCGGCGATGGCGGCAACCCGCTCAACGATGATCTCAGCTTCACGCTCACGGATGTGGAGAGCGGCGAAGAGATCGAGGTGTTCGACGAGTTCTTCGCTCGCCTGATCTTCACCTTCGAGGGTGAAACGGTGGACACCACCATCGGCTCCTTCGACACCGAGGATCCCGAACTGCAGGACGAGACCGACGGTTTCATCGTGGTGATCGACGGTGACCCGTTCCCCGAATTCCCCGTGGGCACCGATCTCCTGAGCGTCATCACGAGTTCGCCGAATGGCGAGATCATCGTGACGCCGCCGGGCTTCGGCGCGAACGACCTCATTCCCTTCACCGAGTTCGACGGCATCACCGTGGTCGACATCACGCCGGAGCCGTCACCGGAACCGACGCCCGAGCCCACACCCGACCCCACACCCGACCCCACACCTGAACCCACCGGCCTCGATATCGAGGTGGTGCTCGACATCGCGTTCCTCTACGGCGCGGCCTTCGATCGGATCCCGGACCTCGAAGGCGTCAACTTCTGGATCGACCGCGTGGACTTCGGCGACCTCACCTTCGAGGAAGTCGCAGCGCGCTTCACGGTCGCCGACGAGTTCGTTGAGCTCTATGACGGCACGGCCTTCGAGATCGACCCGCGCGACTATGTGGAGCTGCTCTACGTCAACACGCTCGACCGCATTTCGGACCCTTCGGGCTTCGAGTTCTGGGTCGGTCGGCTGGAAGACGAGGAGAACCCGCTGGCCCCCGAGGTCCTGCTTATCCGCTTCTCCGAGAGCGATGAGTTCAGGGGCAACAACCCCACTATCGGCAGCATTATGGAGGTAAGCCCAAGCGAGTGGGAGTTCGCCTCCTAAGCTATGCGATGAACTCAGACCCGGCGCCCCGTGGATCCTCCGTCCGCGGGGCGCGTTGATTTAGGCGCCCTGCCGGTCCATACCGCGCGCGTGCGGCGGGATCGCCCGCCGAGAGCCAACGCAAAACGGGAGAGAGACCATGGCGGTGAAGGTTGCCATCAACGGGTTCGGTCGCATCGGGCGCAACGTGCTGCGCGCCATCGTCGAGTCGGGGCGCACCGATATCGAGGTCGTCGCCATCAACGATCTCGGCCCGGTGGAGACCAACGCGCACCTCCTCCGTTACGACAGTGTGCACGGCCGCTTTCCCGCCACGGTGACCGTGGATGGCGACACTATCGATGTGGGCCGCGGCCCGATCCGCGTGACCGCCGAGCGTGACCCCGCCGCCCTGCCCTGGGGCGATGTGGACATCGCGCTCGAGTGCACGGGCATCTTCGCGTCGAAGGAGAAGGCCTCGCTGCACCTCCAGAACGGCTCGAAGCGCGTGCTTGTCTCCGCCCCGGCGAGCGGTGCCGACAAGACCGTGGTGTACGGTGTCAATCACCACACGATCACGGCGGACGACATGGTGGTCTCGAACGCCTCCTGCACCACGAACTGCCTCGGCCCGGTCGCCCATGTGCTGCACGAGAAGATCGGCATCCGCCAGGGCTTCATGACCACGATCCACAGCTACACGGGCGACCAGCCGACGCTCGACACCATGCACAAAGATCTCTACCGCGCCCGTGCAGCGGCCATGAGCATGATCCCGACCTCGACCGGCGCCGCCAAGGCCGTGGGCCTCGTGCTGCCGGAGCTCAACGGCAAGCTCGACGGTGTGGCCATCCGCGTGCCGACGCCCAATGTCTCGGTCGTGGATTTCCAGTTCAACGCCGAGCGCGACACGAGCGTGGAAGAGATCAACGACGCGATCCGCGCGGCGGCTGGCCAGAGCCTCAAGGGCATCCTCGGCTTCACGGACGAGAAGCTGGTGAGCACGGATTTCAACCACGACCCGCACTCCTCGGTCTTCCACACGGACCAGACCAAGGTGATGGACGGCCAGTTCTGCCGCGTGCTCAGCTGGTACGACAACGAGTGGGGCTTCTCGAACCGCATGGCCGACACTGCCGTCGCCATGGCCGCCCATATCTGACGTCCGGACTGTCGCCCCGGCCGCAGCATCTCGCTGCGCGCGGCCGGGGCGCCCGCCCCCACTTCATCGTTGACGCTGCGGCGTGTAACGCTTTTCACGGCGTAATCACGCCCGAACCGCTTCTGTTCTTACGCTGGCAGGTGCATCTGCTGCGGCGTGAGAAGGAGACGCCATGATGAAGGACATCGCGAACCAGTTCCGCATCGCCCGGGCCGAGGAAGGCCCGGTGCTGGCCGAGCTGATCCAGGCGGCGAGCGAGGGCCTCGCGCTCTATACGTGGACCAAGGACGCAGCCCCCGGTGAGGACCCCTGGGCCCGCGGCGCGGAGCGCCAGGGCAAGGCTGCGGCAGACGGGAAATGGATCGTCGCCGTCGATGGAGACACGGCCGTGGCCGGCCTGCGCGGAGAGCGCCTGCCGGACGAGCCGGAGCCCATCCCCGACGATTTCGAGCCCCTCTTCCGGCCCCTGCAGGAGCTGGAGAACGAAGCGCCGGGTACCTGGTACGTCCATGTGCTCGCGACCGTCGAGGCACGTCGTGGCGCCGGCTGGGGCACGAAGCTGCTCGGGCTGGCGGAGGAGATCGCGCTCGGCATGGGCTGCAAGGAGCTCTCGATCATCGTTGCGAACAACAACACGGGCGCCCGCCGGCTCTACGAACGGTTCGGCTTCAGCGAGACGGCCCGCCGCCCGATGGTGAAGGGTGCCTGGCAGAGCGAGGGCACCGAGTGGGTGCTCATGCTGAAGCGGATTTCCGACAGCTGAAACACGGCACCCGATAGCGGCCGCAAACCTGCCCCGGGCCCGCTTGACGGCGGGCCGGGGGCACCCGAGAACCGGGGTCACCGCCAAAGAGGAGGGGGCCCATGGCATTCCGGACGCTCGACGATCTCGACCTTGCGGGGAAGCGCGTGCTGATCCGCGTCGACCTCAACGTGCCCGTCCATAACGGCCACGTGACGGACGATACCCGCATCCGCGCCCATGTCCCCACGATCGCGACCGTGATGCACCGGGGCGGCTTGCCGATCCTGCTCGCCCATTTCGGCCGCCCCAAGGGCCAGGCGAATGCCGATCTTTCCCTCGGCCAGGTGGCGGACGCGCTTCAGGCCGCCCTCGCCGAAGCGGCGGATGCCCCGAATGTCATGGTGGCGCCGGATTGTGTGGGACCGCTCGCGGAAGAGGCCGTGGAGCGGCTGACGAAAGGCCAGGTGCTGCTTCTCGAGAACACGCGCTTCCATCTCGGGGAGGAAGCGAACGATCCCGGTTTTGCCGACCAGCTCGCAGCGCTCGGCGACGTCTATGTGAACGACGCCTTCTCGGCCGCCCACCGTGCCCATGCCTCAACCGAGGGCATCGCCCGGCGCATGCCCTCCGCCGCGGGCCTGCTTATGCAGTCTGAGCTCGAGGCGCTGGCGAAGGCCCTCGGCGCGCCGGAACGGCCGGTTGTGGCGGTTGTCGGCGGTGCCAAGGTGTCGACCAAGCTCGCCCTCCTCGGCAACCTGATGGGGCGTGTGGACCAGATCGTGATCGGCGGCGGCATGGCGAACACCTTCCTCGCCGCCCAGGGCAAGCCGGTGGGCAAGTCCCTCTGCGAGCACGACCTCACAGGCACGGCGCAGGAGATCATGGAGAAGGCCGCGGCCTCCGGCTGCGAGATCGTGCTGCCCTCGGACGTGGTGGTGGCGCGTGAGTTCGCGGCGGGCGCGCCGAGCGAGACGGTGCCGGCAGATGCCTGCCCGCCGGACGCTATGATCCTCGATGCGGGGCCCATGGCGGTGGAAGACATCCGCGCGCGCTTCGCGTCGGCGCGCACGCTGGTCTGGAATGGCCCCCTTGGCGCCTTCGAGATCGAGCCCTTCAACGCCGCGACGGATGCAGCAGCGCTCGCTGCAGCCGAGCTTACGGAGGCCGGCACGCTCCTTTCGGTGGCGGGCGGGGGCGATACGGTCGCGGCGCTGAACGGCTCGGGCGCTGCAGCGCGCTTTTCCTACGTCTCCACCGCCGGGGGGGCCTTCCTCGAATGGCTTGAGGGCAAGACCCTGCCGGGCGTCGCCGCCCTCGAAGCCTGAGACCGCGGAAACACCCGCAAATTTACGGCGAATTGTCACGACATCGAGATGGCTGCTGGCCTAGTCTCCGCCCGTCCTGCCACTGACGGAGAGAGCCATGCCCGCCCGCCTTCCCATCGCCCTTCCCGCGCCCCGCGCCGCCGCCCGCCTGTCGGCGGCCACGGCGCTGGCCGCGCTTCTCGCCGTGGCACCGGCCGGGCAGGCTGCGGCGCAGCCGGTGCCGGAATGGGAGTTCGGCCGCCTCTTCGGTCAGATCCTCGTACAGACGGCGCTCAGCTTTGCACGCGGCGCGGTGGAGCTCACTTATGAAGGGATCTCGGTCGATCCGCGCTCGGGCGAGATCACCATCTCCGGCCTCGTCCTCCGCCCCGAGCTGCCGCATGACAGCGAGCGCGCCTGCGAGGTGAGCGTTGCCCGCATCACCCTGGCGGGCGGCGGGCGCTTCGACCGGGTGGACGGCACGATCGGGATCGGCGGGCTCAGCCTGCCCGCCGTCTGCCTCGAGCCCGAGCCGGCCGCCATGGTCAGCGCCCTCGGCTACCCGGTCATCGACGCCGAGACAGTGTCGATCGACCTCGCCTACGACGAGCGGAGCTCCGCCCTCGATATCGATGTCGTCGCAAGCATCGCCAACGGCGCCCTCGTGAGCGTCGCTGCCGAGTTCGCGTATTTCTGGTTCAAGGAATTCCAGGCGTTCGAGGAAGTAGACGCAGGCTCGGTCGAGGATGTGGAGGTGGTCGCCATTCTCTCCGGCGCCGAGATCATGATCGAGAACCGGGGCCTCTTCGAAGCCGTGGAGCCGATGATCGGCGCGCAGCTCGGCGACCCCGCGGCCATCCCCGCCATCGCCCAGGCGGGCCTGATGCAGGCGCTGACGGAGAACGGCGCCCGCACGCCCAGCCCCGCCGAGCTCGAATTCGTCGAGGAGCTTTCGGGCGCCCTCGGCCGCTTCGTGCAGGAGAAGGACCGCCTCGTCGTCACCCTCGCGCCGCCGACGCCCGTGCGCCTCGGCGAGGACGCGTTCGACGATCCCGCCGCCGCGATCGCCCTCCTGGCCCCAACCGTCGGCGCAGCACCCGCCGCCCGCGCTGCGCTGCTCGACCCCGCGCTCCTCACCAAGGCCGCCAGCACGCCGGACGCGCTCAGTGCCGAGGAACGCCTCACGGTCGGCAGCGCGCTCCTGAGCGGCATCGGCGCCCCGCGCGCCCGGCGGGAAGGGATCGCGCTCCTCGAGCCGCTTATCGATGAAGGGTCCGGCCCCGCCGCCCTTCTCCTGGCCGAGGCGATGATGGCCGAGGGCGCGCTCGGCGAAGCCTATGTCGCCGCGCTCACCGCCCTCGCCGCCGGAGAGAGCGCGGCGGTGCGGATTGCGGATGAAATGGAGGTGAAGCTCCCGCTCGACGAAATCCTGTTCCTCCAGGGTCAGGTGAGCGGAACCGTCGGGGACGACGCGCTGATCGAGGCGGCCGATGTCGCCGGGATGCGGGTGCTCGCCGAACGCCTTGTCTCGGGCCGTGGCGGTCCGCGCAGCTATGAGAGCGCGCTCTACTGGGCCAGCCTCGCCGCTGCGAGCGGGGACCGCGCTGCCGCTGCCATCCTCCGCCGGCTCGACAGCCGCTATACCAGCCGCGAGGCCGAGGCCGAGACCTGGGCGGATGCCACCGCCGAAGCCTCCGACCGGGCCTTGGAGACCTGGGTGAACGGTGGTCTCGCCGCCCGCGTCGCAGCGCAGTAACCCTCAAGCGCCGGCTGGACCAAAGGGTTCGGCCGGCACGCCCCCCAAACGCGCCCCGGTAGTAAGCCCCTTCGCGGCCCCAGGATCGCGGAACTCCCGCCCCGCAGGATCGTTTCGCACCCATCGGCCACGCCGCTTGACCGCCACGCGAGGCGCACGCTACCCGACTGCCAACCATCCGCATCGCTGCCCATCCCGGGAGGAGACCCCATGAAAGCCAGCCGCGCCGTCCAGAAGATCCTGAGCATGTACGAGGGCGAGAACCCCGGCGTGAAGGGCAAGCTCTGTCAGATCTTGATGACCGGCAAGCTCGGTGGCACGGGCAAGATGATCATCCTACCCGTCGACCAGGGCTTCGAGCATGGGCCCGCCCGCAGCTTCGCGGCCAACCCGGCGGCCTATGACCCGCATTACCACTACCAGCTCGCCATCGATGCCGGCCTCAACGCCTATGCCGCTCCCCTCGGGATGATCGAGGCAGGCGCGGATACGTTCGCGGGCCAGATCCCGACGATCCTGAAGGTGAACAGCGCGAACTCCCTCATCCCGTCGGACGCGCCGAAGGACCAGGCGATCACCGCCAGCGTCGACGATGCCGCCCGCCTCGGCTGCGCCGCCATCGGCTTCACGATCTACCCGGGCAGCAGTGCCGGGCTCGACATGTTCGAGGAGATCGCGGAGATGCGGAACGAAGCCGCCGCCCTCGGCATCGCCACCGTCATCTGGTCCTACCCCCGCGGTGAGAGCCTCACGAAGGACGGCGAGACGGCGATCGACATCGCAGCCTATGCCACGCAGATCGCCGCCCTCCTCGGCGCGCATGTGATCAAGGTGAAGCTCTCCACCGATCACCTCGAGCTCAAGGAGGCCAAGAAGGTCTACGAGGACGAGAAGATCGACATCTCGACCCAGACCGCCCGGGTGGCAGACTGCGTGAAGGCCGCCTTCAACGGCCGCCGCGTCATCGTCTTCTCCGGCGGCTCCAAGAAGGGCTCCGACAGCGTCTACGACGACGCCCGCGCCATCCGCGACGGCGGCGGCAACGGCTCCATCATCGGCCGCAACACCTTCCAGCGCCCACGGGACGAGGCGCTCGACATGCTCGGCAAGCTCGTCGACATCTATCGCGGCAAGGCGTAGCTGCCGCTTGGAGGGTGCGTCCCGATCCGGGATTGGGGCTAACCCTCCTTAATTGCGCCCCGGTGGCGTCACCGCGGAGCGTCACGAAACCTCGGAAGCAAAGAGTTTCCGAGGTTTTCTTATGCGCGTCATCGCCTTGATCCTGGCAATGCTGCTCGGCACGCCCGCCAGCGCGGAGCTTTTCAACATCCGGGACCTGGCCGGGCAGACGGGCACGAACGGAAGCCTGTCACTGACGGGAAACGAGGGCAGTATCGTCACGATCAGCGCCGGGCGTACCTTGGGCGGCAACATCAACAACATCGCGATCACCGATAACGCGTTCCGGATCGACGCCACCAACGGTGCGGGTATCGATACGCCGCAGCAGAACGCGCCCACGGGTCCGGATCAGCCCAACGTGATCGACGGAAACCCTGGCGGCGTGGACGACGTGCTGATCATCGCCGCCGGCACGCTCAAGACACTCGCATCCATCAACTTCGCCCTCTTCGAGGCTGAAGGCGTTGGTCCTGGGGATGACAGCTTCACGCTGCTGGCGGGGGATGCGCTCAACAACCTGCAGGTCGTCGGCACGGGCCTTGTTCCGAACCGCGTGCCGACCAGCATTTTCGACACCGCGGTGAACCTCTCAATGCCGGTCACGGCACAGTTCTTCGGTATTCTCGCGCCCGACGGTAGCGATGAGTTCACGGTGCAGGGTTTCGACCTCGTGGCGCCCGTACCGATCCCTGCCAGCGTTTCCTTCATCCTCGCGGCCATCGGTCTGCTCATCCTCAGCCGGGGTCGTCACATCCACCGGCTGTAAGAGCCTCCCACCCACGGGCAGGCTTGCCGGACGCGCCCTCCCCCGATACCCCGGCGTCGAGGGAGAGCGACCATGACGAGCAGCGCCGCGCGCCAGATCATCGATATGCTGGACCTCGAGCCGCACCCCGAGGGCGGCTGGTTCCGGGAAACCTGGCGGGCCGATGCCGGAGAGGGTGAGCGCGCCGCGGGCACGGCCATCTACTACCTGCTCGATGCCGGCGAGGTCTCGCACTGGCACCGGGTCGATGCCGCGGAGATCTGGCACTGGTATGGCGGCGGGCCGCTTTCCCTGAGCCTTTCGCCCAATGGGCACGACGCGGAGGCGCATGTTCTCGGCCCTGAGCTTGCCGCGGGCCAGCGGCCGCAGCTCATCGTGCCGCCGGGCTGGTGGCAGACCTCATGCTCCCTCGGCGCCTACACGCTCGTCGGCTGTACGGTTTCGCCCGGATTCGAATTCGCAGGCTTCGAGATGGCCCCGCCGGACTGGCGGCCCACGCCCCGCCCGGGTGGTTGACAGGGTAGCGGAGAAGGCGCGAAGGCTCAGCGCCCCGCGGGCAAGGCCCGATGCACGGCCCACTGCAAGGAACGCCTGAATGTCCGACAACGCGCCCCGCCTCTACCTCGTCACCCCGCGCGACGCGGCGCCGGAAAGCCTGCTGCCCCCGCTCGAAGCGGCGCTTGGTCTGGGGCTGGTGGCCTGCCTGCGCCTCGACCTCGATGCGGCCGATGACGATGACTGGACCCGCGCGGTCAATCTCCTCATGCCCGCCTGCCACGCCGCGGATGTTCCGATGGTCATCACCGATCGGCCTGCGCTCGTCGGGCCGCTGGGTCTCGACGGCGTCCACCTCGCCCGCAGCGATGCGAGCGTGAAGAAGCTGCGCGCGAGCCTTGGAGACGACCGGATCATCGGGGCGAGCGGCGGCAGCGGACGCCACCGCGCCATGACGCTGGCCGAAGCAGGGGCGGACTACGTGACCCTCGGCCCCCTCAGCGCAGATGGCGCACCGGCCGAGGCCAAGGCGGACGATACGCTCTTCCAGTGGTGGGCAGAGATGATCGAGACGCCCGTGGTGGCAGAGGGCGGCGTGGACCTGGCGGCCGCAAAGCGGCTGGCCGAGACAACGGATTTCATCGTGCCGGACCCTGAACTCGTCTGGCCCGACCCGGTGGGCACCCTCCCCGCCTTCGCCGACGCCTTGCGGTAATGCCTCAGACGTTCAGCAGCAGATGCTCCCGCTCCCAGGGGCTGATGACCTGCATGAACTCCTCATACTCATGCAGCTTCACCGCGGCGTAGAGGTTCGAAAAGCCGTTCCCGAGAACATCGCGCAGGCTTGTGCACTGCTTGAACTCTTCCACCGCCTCCAGCAGGCCGTAGGGCAGGCCGCGGTCCCGGTCGTAGCTGTCGGTCCGCACCTCGTCCCTCGGCGCCAGCCCCTCCACCATGCCGAGATACCCCGCCGCGAGCGTGCCGGCGATGGCGAGGTACGGGTTCGCATCGGCACCCACCACCCGGTTCTCAACCCGACGCGCTTCCGGCTCCGAGATCGGCACGCGCAGGCCCGTCGTCCGATTGTCCCGTCCCCAGTCGAGATTGATGGGCGCGGTGAGACCCGGCACGAGGCGGCGGTAGCTGTTCACATAGGGCGCCATCAGGCAGCAGGCAGCGCGCAGATAGGTCTGCTGCCCGCCTATGAAGCTGTAGAAGAGGTCCGAGGGCGCCCCCTCCGGCGTCGAGAACAGCGAGGCGCCTGTTTCCGCATCCACCACGCTCTGGTGGATATGCATCGCCGAGCCGGGCTGGTTCTCATGCGGCTTTGCCATGAAAGTCGCGTAAACTCCGCATCTTAGCGCGGCTTCCCTGATAAGCCGCTTGAAGAGAAAGACCTGGTCGGCCAGCGCCATCGGGTCCCCGTGCCGCAGGTTCACCTCGAGCTGCGCGGCACCGGCCTCCTGAATGATCGTGTCGATCTCCAACCCCAGCGCGTCCGCGTAGTCGTAGATGTGCTCGATCACCGTGTCGTACTCATCCACGGCCGAGATCGAGTAGGCCTGCGCCTTCTGCGGCGAGCGGCCCGAGCGGCCCACCGGCGGCTCCAGCGGATAGTCCGGATCGGTGTTGGGGCGCGTGAGATAGAACTCGATCTCCGGCGCCACTACGGGCTTCCAGCCCTTCGCCGCGTAGTGCTCCAGCACCCGGTGGAGCACGGAGCGGGGCGCGAAGTCGATCAGGTTTCCTTCCCGGTCGCACACATCGTGGATCACCTGCACCGACCGGTCGTTCGCCCAGGGCACCGCCCGCGCCGTCGAGAGATCCGGCCTCAGCCAGAGATCCGCATCGGTGTCGTATTCGGTGAAATTGTCGATGTCCGGATAGCCGCCGGTGATGGTGAGGAAGAAGAGCGAGGTCGGCAGGAAAATCGGCGCGAACTTCACGAATTTCGAGGTGGGCATGACCTTGCCGCGCCCGATGCCAGCGAAATCCGGCGTCACGCATTCGGCCTCGTCCACCGCATGCTGGCGAAGCCAGTCCGACAGCGCGGCGGGGGTGTGGATGCTGGGATCGGGCGACTGGTCGAGGCTGATCACCGGCGTGGCCGGGCCACGCTGCGCGGGAAGGCTGCTGCCGTCTTGCATAGGGTCCTCGAGGATTGTGCAGGCGCAGTATCGCGCGCGCGCCCCTGTTGACGCAAGCGCCGGAGCCTTGGGCCGACAGGGCCCGGCGGGCTGGCGTGAAGTCCCGGAGCAGGCCCGTCTCTACTGGCCGAGCAACGCCGATCGATGACCCGCGGACACGGCCTGCTGGCAATGCTCCGCCAAAGCCTTGCGGTCCGAAAAGTCGCCTGGGCGCGCGGGGGGATGGAAGGTGACGGTAACCCGGCCCCCGCGGGATCGGGCGAAGACGTCGAGGATGTGCCCGTAGAACGGCATGTCCGCCCACCAGCCATAGAAGGCTGCGGGCAGGTCAGAACCGGGCGCAGGCGCATAGACCACGGAGACGGGCTGTACCAGCAGGTCCGCTCCCCGCCCTTCCTCATAGAACACCGAGAAAAGGGAGGATTTGAACGGCAGCACCCGCTGCCCATCCGTCGACGTACCTTCCGGGAAGAAGATCAGCAGCTGGTCCGCCGCGATGCGCGAGCGGAGCACGGCCTCCTGCGCCTTGGCCTGGCTCCGCCGGCGCTCGATGAAGATCGTGCCGGTCACGCGGGTGACGAAGCCCACCCCCGGCCAGTCCGCCACCTCCGCCTTCGAGACGAAATACATCAGCGTCACCGCGCGCAGCGACAGGATGTCGAGCCAGGAGCAGTGGTTTGCCACCAGCGCCCCGCCCGGCACCGGCGTCCCTTCCACCCGCCGCTCGAGCCCGGCGAGCCACAACCCGCCACGGGACCATTGCCGCGCCACCCAGAAGTGGAAGCTCACCGAGTGGCCAAGCCAGTGGCGCAGGTAGCGCCCCACGATGAAGAGCAGGATCGAAACGGTGGTGAGAGCAATGAAGGCACCGAGCCTGACATAGCCCCGCAGTTTCTGCCCCGTCGTGAGCGGCGGCAGGACGGGCGGCTCCGCGCCCCGCCAGGTGCCCTGCTGCGGGCCGCCGTTCTCCGAACCCTCCGGCACACGGCGCACCGCGTTGGTTGGCGAGCCCCCATCCGCCATCGTCATGCGTCGCCGCCTTCCGGGCTGCTGCCGTCACCGCGGGTCTGATGGCGCGAATAGAACTGGCGGTAGCGCTGTACCATGCGCGCCGTGTCCATGATCAGGCAGACATCGACCGTGTTGAACTCATGGTCCACCCAGGCGCCCTCGCCCACGAAGCCGCCGAGGCGGATATAGGCCTTGATGAGGGCCGGGATCTGCCGCAGCGCCTCTTTCCCGTCCACGTCATCGGCCGCCACGATGTCCATCGGCGCGAAGCTGTTGTCGAGCGCGCGGACCCGGAGATCCGGCGGGGCGAGGTGGCGGTGGTGGAGGTAGCTGAGCGCGTGGGCCAGCGGCTCGGTGCTGTTGCCGTGAAAACTCGCGACGCCGAACAGGATCCCGACCTTGTGCTCGTCGACATACCGACCGAGACCCGTCCAAAGGAGATGCATGCCCGATCCGCCCCGGTGGCTCGCATCCACGCAGGAACGCCCGAGCTCCAGGATCTCCGCCTCCTGCTCCTTGAGGCGCGTGAGATCGTACTCCCCCTCGCCGTAGAAGCCGATGCCTTCGCGGGCCGAGGCGCCGCGCATCAGGCGGTAGACGCCGACGACGCCGAGCTCGAGATCCGGATCCTCGTTCTCGTTGTCGATCAGGATCAGATGGTCGAAATACGGGTCGAACCGGTCCCGCTCCCGCCGCTCTGCCGCGTCCTCCGGCGCAACGGACGCCCCCATCTCTTCCACGAAGACGCGGTAGCGCAGGCGCTGTGCAGCGGCGACCTCGGCCTCGCTCTGTGCGAGGCGCACGGTGAAACGCCCGGCATCGACCTGCATGCTTTCCTGCCCTCTCCCAGCATCGCCCATCGGACTTTCCCGCCCTCGGCGTGGCTCTCCGGCCGGCGCCGGACAGTATTCACCCCTTCGGATCGACGCAACAGCGCCCGGCGTGGGCGTCGGGGTCGTTTTCTTTGGGTGAGTGACCGTTAACCATGGGGGGCGTATGTTACAGCGTATCCGATTCGACGAGGTCCAACTGCGGGTCATCGCCAACCAGCACAACCTTTCCCTCGTTCTCGAAATTCACCGTAACGCGGCCTTCGATCATGCTCTGGATCTGGCCCACGCCCCAGTCGGGGCGGAGACGGTGGCGGACGAGGGCGCCGACTTCGAGGAACATATTCATCATGGCTCATGACCTAGCGCCCCCACCCGTCGCTGACCACGCCGCCGGCGCCGTTCCGGAACACCCAGCATTGATGCGGCTCGGTGGGCTGATCGCAGCCCGTATCTGCCACGATCTGGTGGGCCCGGTGGGGGCGATCGCCAACGGCGTCGATCTGATGGTCGAGGTTGCCGGGGAAGGCGAGGCGGAAGAGGTGGAGCTTGTGCGGCAGAGCACGGCACGCGCCGCCGCCCTTCTGCGCACCCTGCGGGTTGCCTTCGGCGATGCCTCGCCCGAGGGCCCCGCGGTCGCGCGCTCCCAGGTGGTGCGCGAGCTCGACGAGGTCATCACGGGCCGGCGCGTGAGCTTCAACGTGACCGGGGAGGATGGCGGGCCGCTCGACCCCGCGGTTGCCAGGCTGACCAGCCTGATGGTCCTGTCGGGCAGGCTGCTGCTCGGCCTCGGCGGGCAGGTGGACCTTGTGTTCTCGCAGGAAAGCAGCCTTCCCCTGCGCGTAACCGGCGAGGGCTCGGGCGCATCGCTGCCGCCGCGGGCGGAGGCATGGCTCCAGGGCAGCCTGCATGAGCTGCCGGCATCGCGGGAGGTTGAGTTGGCGCTTTTGCCGCGTGCCGCTGCGGCAGCGGGGGCAAAGCTCACCTGGTCGGCCGAGGATGCGCGGGTAACGCTCTGCGCTTTTCCGCGAGACTAACTCACCGGGATCTCAGATCGCTCGCAGTTCCGCGCGAAACCGCTTCAGGCGCTCCCTGTATCCGGCAGCGGTCTCTAGCAGCGCCGCCTGCGCCGCGGCATCGAGACTGCGGGCGACCTTGCCGGGTGTGCCGAGGACGAGCGAGCCGTCCGGTATCTCCTTGCCTTCGGTTACCAGCGCGCCCGCGCCGATGAGGCAGCCCTTCCCGATCCGTGCGCCGTTGAGCACCGTCGCCCCCATGCCCACGAGGCTGCCGTCGCCAATGCTGCAGCCATGCACGATAGCGCCATGCCCGATCGTCACCTCGCGCCCCAGCGTGAGTGGAAAGCCGGGGTCGGTGTGAAAGATCGCACCATCCTGCACGTTCGAACCCCAGCCGAGGCGGATCGGCTCATTGTCCCCGCGCAGAACCGCCCCGAACCAGATGCTGACCTCCCCCTCGAAATGCACGTTCCCGATGACCGACGCAGAAGGCGCGACAAAGACGTCGCCATCCGCCGGCAGGACGGGTGCGATGTCACCAAGGGCATAGAGGGTCATGGCAGGCTCCGGGAGATCGGGTCAGTACACACCGGGCGGCGTGCGGGCGCATCCTGCGACGCGCCGGCCTAGGCCTCAACCCCGACCGCCCGCTACACGACTCACCCCCGGTCGAACCGCCGCCGAAACTCCTCGTTAAGCTTGTTCACATGCGCCTGGAGGCCGGGCTGGCGCAGGCGGCGGCTGCGTTCGGCGTTAATGATCGTCCCAACCTGGGAGAAGCAGGTCGCCAGATCGTCGTTTATCAGGACGTATTGGTACTCGGCCCAGTGGCTGATCTCGTCCTCGGCCTTGGCCATGCGCCGGGCGATCACCTCGTCCGTGTCCTGCGCCCGCGCCCTCAGCCGCCGCTCCAGCTCCGCGATCGAGGGGGGCAAGAGGAAGATGGTGACCAGCGCTGCATTGAGCGCGCTCTGCTCCAGCTGCCGTGCACCCTGCCAGTCCACGTCGAAGAGCACGTCCCGCCCCGCCGTGATCGCCTCTTCCACGGGTTCCCGAGGGGTGCCGTACTTGTTACCGAACACCTCCGCGTGCTCGAGCATCTCATCCTCCGCCACCATCCGGTCAAATCCCTGATGATCAACGAAAAAATAGTGCTCCCCTTCGATCTCACCCGTCCGCGGAGGCCGGGTGGTGGCAGATACCGAAAGACAGAAGCGCGCGTCCTCCGCCAGGAGGCGCCGAGAGATGGTCGACTTCCCCGCGCCGGATGGCGAGGACAACACGACCATGAGACCCTTGCGCGTGGCGACTGGCATGGGGCTCATCAGCATGGTCGGGCTCCTTCCTGCAAGCCGTGGTGAACGAACGCGGCGCGCGCGGCGCCAAGGTGTGGCCGCCACGCGCCCACGCCTTTCAAGGCCCGAAGATGGATTTCTCGGCCTAACAATTCGTTTCCGGAAATCGTCGAAAATACTTAGAATGCTGGGCACCGGGTAGAAGGCTTGGTTCCACAACAGCATCGTGAATGCACGGCGCCTTGCGCAGAACGCGTGTGTTCCGACCGCCCGCCGGCTTCGGCGCCGAGGGCAGTCGTCGCATCGCAGGGTGAGTTACGTTGAAACCGCGCCGAAACTATGGGATAGCCAATGCAAGACGACAGTGATCAGGCGGTGATTTCACTTGCCGATCTGGGGGCGAACGGAGCGGGGGTGGATGACATGCGTCACGCCGAAAACCGCAAGCTTGTCCGCTACTGGCATGGCCTGAGGGGTACACGCGTCTGCCCGATGCGCGCGGAAGTGGACCCGCGCCGCATCAGCGCCACGATCGGCAACCTTTTCATCCTCGAGGATCTCGGCCGCGGAAACGTGCGCTTCCGCCTTGCGGGCAGCGCGCTGGTCGATGCTTTCTGGATGGAGCTGCGCGGCCTGCCCATCCAGTCCATCATGTCGTCCGAAGCACGGCAGAGCATGCGGGAACTGGTGGCAGAGACCCTGGCGGAGCCGGGTATCGGCATGGCCCGCCTGCGCCGCGCCGACGCCACGGATGGTGGCATGTGGGAGATGGCGCTTCTCCCGCTGCGCAGCGATCGCGGGCAGATCGACCGTGTGCTCGGCGCGCTCAACCCGTTCGAGCCAGCCGAGGCGCGCCCCTCGGACCCACCGCTGGTCTTCTCGATCGAGGAGATGTCGATCACCCCGGTCGAGGGCGTGAGCGACGACCTCGGGCTGCCGGGCCAGTCCGTGCGCCAGGGTTTCGGAGAGGCGGCGGCCGCTTTCGAGGGGGCACCTGCACAGGCGCCGTCGGGCCCTCTGCTCCGCACCATTTCGGGCGGCCTTTCGCCTGCAGCCCCGCGGGAGGGGGATGACGCCGACGATGTGTCCCGCCGCAGGGCCGCCATCCGGATCGTGCACGACAGCGAGTGACAGCCGGCGCGCCCGGAAAGATGCTTGTCAGCGGGCTTCGCGCGCCGCGAGGCCCGCGAGCACCCCGCCGAGTTCGCCGTACCCCGTAAAGCGCCGTTCAAAGGCGAGACCGAGCTTGGCGGCACCAGCCTCCGCGAGCGCCGTCAATCCCGCATCATCGGTCTGCGCGAGGTACACGACCCTGTCGTAATGCGCGAAGTACATGTCGCGCAGCTCCGGATGACGGTCGAGCCCCATGCCGCGCCAGACCAGCGTGTCGAACTGTCGGGCTAGAAAATCCGTGAGGAAGAACGCGCCGATCTCATCCTCCGCCCGCGCGGCGAAGGCGTCGTTTCCGTCGAAGAATGCGTAGCAGTGCGGGCCGGGCACGCGCTCCACGCCCTCTTCGGCGCACACCTTGTCGAGCATCCCGCCCGTGCCGCAATCGGCATAGAGCACAAAGATCTCCGCGTAGCCCTGCGCGCGGCCCGCAACGATCCGCTCCCGCACCGCATCGGGGATCTTTTCCGGGCGGTTGTGGAGCGAAGCGGGGAGGCAAGAGAGCGCCATGCCCGCCCAGGCGTTCGCGCGCTGCAGCGCCAGCACCTCGCGCGCGAGCGCGCCGCAGGCGATGAGCAGCAGGGGTGCCTCGTCCGGCGGCGCAGTGGCGGTCAGGCCACGCAGGCTCAGGCTCTCATCGTCGAGCATCGTTCTCCCCGGCGCGAAGGCGGCGGGGCGCATGGCTCAGCCGACCTGCTTCAGACCCTTCATGAGGTCGCGGCTTTCGCGGAAGATGGCAAGATGCTTCTCCAGCACCCGCCGCTCCGGCGCACCGGCCGAGCTTTCGAGGGCACCGCGGAGGGAGGCGAGCGTCCGGTCCTCGTGCTCGTCGAGCGCGCCGAAAAGGGCGCTGTTCCCGCTTGAGAGGGCATCCACCAGCCGGGCCTGGAGCGCGCACACCCGTCCCCACCAGTCGAGCCCGAAGCGATCCGCACCGAGCGCATCGAGCCGCACCGCGATGTCCTCCGCCGCCGCCCGGCGCTCCGCCGCGATGGCGCGAAACCGCGCTGCGAGGCGGCCCTGCACACGCGCCGCCGCATTTTCATAGAACCGGGCGCCGCGGTCGAGCACGCGTACGGCGCGCTGCAGGTTCGCGATGCGGTCGGCCATTTCTCTCTCCTTGGGTTGGACCGTGCTTCTGTTCGGAGGACAGAACGGAGCGACCCGGCAATCGTTCCACACAGGCCCGTGAGGCATGGCACCGAAGCATCACGCGTAGCAATCGGGCAACACATGCCGGCGAAACATGCGCAACGAAAAAGGCCGGCGGCCTTCCGGCCACCGGCCTTTCTCAGTCGGTCCCGCGGTCGTCAGCCAGCGGCGAGCTGGTTGTGCTTACGGGCGATGAAGGTCTTCGCCGTCTCCACGGCGACGGCGGCATCGCGACAATACGCGTCCGCGCCGATGGCCTTGCCGAACTCTTCGTTCAGCGGCGCCCCACCGACGAGCACGATGTAGTCATCCCGAATGCCCTTCTCGTTCAGCGTGTCGATCACAACCTTCATGTAGGGCATGGTCGTGGTCAGCAGCGCGGACATGCCGAGGATGTCCGCGTCTTCCCGCTCGATCGCCTCTATGTAGTTCTCGACCGGGTTGTTGATGCCGATATCGACAACCTCGAACCCGGCGCCTTCCATCATCATCGCCACGAGGTTCTTGCCGATGTCGTGGATGTCGCCCTTCACGGTGCCGATCACCATC
>JBCBEP010000040.1:0-28077 GCA_038528605.1 Pseudomonadota bacterium | reverse complement strand
AGCGCCCGCCGCTGGTGCTGATCCTGGGAAACCACTCGTCGGGAAAATCCACCTTCATCAACTACCTGCTCGGCACGCAGGTGCAGAAGACAGGCGTGGCGCCGACGGATGACGACTTCACGATCATCACCTATGGCGATCACGACAGTGATCGGGACGGCCCAGCCGTCGTCAGCAACCCGGACCTGCCCTACGAAGGCTTGCGCCATTTCGGGGACCAGCTCGTCACCCATGTGAAGCTGAAGCGCCGGCCCGTGGAGCTGCTCCGCAACGTCACGCTGATCGACAGCCCCGGCATGATCGACGAGGCGAAGGCTGAAAGCGGCCGCGGCTTCGATTTCCCCGGCGTCGTGCGCTGGTTCGCCGAGCGGGCGGATGTGGTTCTGGTCTTCTTCGATCCGGACAAGCCCGGCACCACGGGCGAGACCCTGCAGGTCTTCAACAAGTCGTTGAACGGCATCGACCACAAGCTGCAGATCGTCATGAACAAGATGGACCAGTTCCGCAGCATGCACGACTTTGCGCGCGCCTGCGGGGCGCTCTGCTGGAACCTCGGCAAGGTCATCCCGCGCAAGGATCTCCCGCTCATCTACAACACCTTCGTGCCCCTCCCGGGCAAGGAGAAGTCCGGCCTGCCGATGGACGATTTCGAGAGCGCGCGCGAGGATCTCGTGGCGGAGCTTCGGCGCGCCCCGGCCCGGCGGCTCGACAACATGGTCACCCAGGTCCAGACCTTCGCCGAGCGGCTCCGCCTGCATGCCTTCGTAATCGACGAGGCGGCGCGCGAGCTGCGCGTCTACCGCCGGACGCTCTGGCTCTTCCTGATGCTGCTCTTCGCCGGGCTGAGCGCCGCCGCGGTCGTCACCGGCCTGATCCTCGCCCTCCCGCTCATGATCGGTGTCTTCATCGTCGTCGGGCTGGTGTTCGAGTTCATCGCCCTGCCGCGCGCGCGCAAGCAGAAGATCGCCCGCCTCGGGGAGACCTTCGAGAAGATCTACGATCTCGAACTGCTCGTGCGGGACCGTTCGGAGGATCTGCGAATGCTCTGGGAGCAGGTGCACCCCCGCACGCGCGAGGTTGCCACGAAGCGCGGTCTGCAATCCTTCGAGAAGCTCAAGCGGCAGGACCGTGAACGGCTCAACCGGCTGATCGAGCAGGAGATCCCGAAGCTGCGCAGCGAGCTCTACGAAAAGCTCAATCAGCAGGAAGCAGGCGCCCTGCCAGCCGCCTGAGCCGCCCGGCGCAAGGGCCGCCGGACACGGCGATAAGCCAAACCGTCATCGGCGCGCGCCCGGTGGCGGTGCCGGGCGGTATCGGTCACCGCCTCTTCTCAGGAGCTGGGGCAGAGCGCCAGGGGCCCGCTCGCAACCGCGAACCCCCAGCGCAGCTTCAGCGCGTCGCCCGACCGTTCCATGCGCAGGAAGTAGTCGCGCACCGTGTCCTCGCCGCACTGGGCCTGGGCAGCGGTGAAAAGGCCGTCATCGCGCCGCTCCAGCGGGTACCAGGTCAGCCGGCACCAAATGCCCCCCTGCCGCAGCCATTCGGGCCCGATCTCCACCGGCGCGGCCAGAACCGTCCCGCCAGGCTTGATCGGCGCCCGGGTACATTGCTTCGCCGTGCCCCAGCTGCCGTAGAACGCCTCGCGCTCATCCGCCGCCACGGGAAAGGCGAGGAAGGCGGCCACCAGCGCGAGGCGCCGGATTATCCGCCGCCGGACCACGCCCCTACCGGCCAACAACCCACCGGCTCCCGCGCATCACCGCGTCCACAGCGCCGTGCCGGGATAGAACTGCGACCAGGCGAACCAGAAGGCCTGATGGCTGCCAAGGTCCGAGCCATCGGTGCCCACGGCCCGGATCCCCCCGGCATCGAGCTCGAGCTTCACGTTCTCATGGACGATCTCGGCGCCGTCCTTCAGCGCGAGAAATGCCGTGCTGCGCTGGAAGGCGATCGGCTCGCCCGACGCGGTGACCACGCCGATCACGTCCTCATGCACCGGCAGCCGCGGGTCCACATCGCCTACCGGGAAGATCGGCCCGTCCGCATCCCGGCCGTTCCGGAAGTCGAAATCCCGGCCGAGGGCGAGGCGTTCGACCAGCACGGTCGTCTCCGGGTGCTGCTCCTTCCAGGTGCCCCAATCCGTGGTCACCACGCTCGCCTGCTCGAGCTGCACGCCCTTCTCCGCAAGCGGCCCGGTCACGGCTTTCCCGAGGAACGTGTCGAACACGGAGTAGCTGGTCAGGTCGTACATCACCTTGTTGGACCGGATCAGCAGGCCCGAGGTGCGCAGGATCGGCCGCTCCACCCCATCGGGCAGATCGTCCGTGTAATAGGCCTGCGCCGCCCCGCAGAGCGTGCAGTAGGGGATGCCGAGGTCCCGCCCGCCCAGCGTGTCGTTCACCATCTCGCGCACTTCCATGATGCGGCGCGGATAGGCCCGGTACTCGCCGTTCACCTCGATCCCGAAGACGATGTCCTCGTCCTTCAGCCAGGTGGCATCCTCCGCGCTGCTCACCTCCGGGTTATCGGCGGCGGGGATGCAATTGCAGGGCTCGTCCGTCGTGTCGTAGGCGCGGTCGTCGATCGGCACGCCGCCCCAGCTCACGAGGCGCCAGTCGATATCGCCCTCCACGAAGATGCGCTCCCAGCCGGGCACGAAATTGGTGAAGATGGCGCGCTTGGCCTCGAGATAGCCGGGGTAGGAGGGGATGTCCCAGGCGATCAGGTGATCCGTCACCTCGCCCCAGCGCCGGTGGGTCTTGTACTCGATGCCCAGGAGCCCGGCGGCGGCGGCGGCCAGCGCGTCGTCAAAGCTCTGGCGCCAGGTGAAGCGCATCATGTCGCTGATGATCCAGGCGAGGCGCGGGTCCTCCGACCGGGCGATCACCTCCAGCGCGGCCGACTGGTCCTCGTCCCAGAGGGACTCTTCCATACTCTCGATAAAGACCACCCGAACCGCCTCGCGCAGCTCCTCGGAAAGCGCCCCGCTCGGCACCGCCGGCGGCTGCCCGAACTCCTCGATCACATAATCCGGCAAGGGTGCGGCCCGCTCGGCCCAGGCGGCATCGGCCGGCAGCAGGAAGAGGCCGATCAACGATGCCGTAAAGAAGGCGCGGAGCGAAGGGCAGGTCGTCACACTCATGGCGGTGCCTCTCTTGCAGATGTCTCGTGCTGTGGCGCATCAGTCGCCGATTTGCGCTGCGGGAACGCGCATTGCGCCCATCGCAGGTCGCACGAATACGTAGCGCTGTCTCGCTCAACAGCGTGCGCAACCAGTAACGATTATATCAGTGCTTGGTGAGGATTGGTGATTGCCGCTGTATTCGTGCGGCATGCGCGAGAATTACCCGCCGCTGGCCAAGATGAACAGCCGGCAAGCCCATGCTGGCCGCGCAGATCGTCGCTCATGCGACCATATTCGCTCCCGCAGGCGGGTTTCAGCCGGCGCAAGGGTCTCGTAGAGAGCGGGCATGCGATACGACGCGATCATCCTGGGCGCCGGGGGTGCCGGCCTCTTCGCCGCCGCCATGGCGGGGCAGGCGGGCGCCAGCGTGCTGCTGCTCGACCATGCGGAGAAGCCGGGCAAGAAGATCCTGATCTCCGGCGGCGGGCGCTGCAACTTCACCAACACCGGCACCGAGCCAGAGCGCTTTCTCTCCGAGAACCCGCATTTCGCCCGTTCCGCCCTCAGCCGCTACACGCAATGGGACTTTCTGGACCTCGTGGAGCGCCACGGCATCGCCTGGCACGAGAAGACGCTCGGCCAGCTTTTCTGCGACGGCTCGGCCCGGCAGGTCGTGGCCATGTTGCTCGAGGAATGCGCGCGCGGCGGTGTCGAGATCAGGCTCTCCACCCAGATCGGCGAGATCGGGCATGCGGACGGCCGCTTCCATGTGGGCGACGCCACGGCCCCGAACCTCGTCATCGCGACCGGCGGCCCGTCGATCCCGAAAATGGGCGCCACCGGCATCGCCTATGATATCGCCCGCCGCTTCGGGCTGGCGGTGGTCCCGCCCCGCCCGGCGCTGGTGCCCTTCACGCTGGGGGCGGACGAGATCATGTTCCGCGAGCTCTCCGGCCTCTCGGTGCCCAGCATCGCCCGGGTGCGCGACGTTGCCTTCGAGGAGGCGAGCCTCTTCACCCACAAAGGCCTCTCCGGCCCCGCCATCCTCCAGGTCTCCTCCTACTGGTCGCCGGGGGAGCCCGTCTCCCTCACCGTGCTGCCGGACGCGCTCTCAAAGCTGAAGGCCGCGAAGCGGGAGACCCCGCGCGCCCATCTCCGCACCGCCCTTTCGGAGCATCTGCCGAAACGGCTGGCCAAAGCGCTGGCGGAGCGCATCGGGCACGACCGGGATCTCGGCAACACGCCGGACGCGGCGCTGGAGCGCGCGGCGGAGACGCTCACCGATCTCACCTTCCGCCCCACCGGCACCGAAGGCTACGCCAAGGCCGAGGTAACCGCGGGGGGCATCGACACGGCCGAGCTCTCCTCGAAGACCATGGAAGCCCGGAAGGTGCCCGGCCTCTACGCCATCGGCGAGGCCGTGGACGTCACCGGCTGGCTCGGCGGCTACAATTTCCAGTGGGCCTGGTCCTCCGGCTGGGCCGCCGGCCAGGCCATCGCCGCGCGCAAGGCCGGCTGAGGCTCAGAGCGTCGAGACCCGGTACGCCGAGCGGGCGAGCCATTCCGGCGCGATCTCCACCCCCCAGCCCGGCGCCTCCGTCACCCGCGCATGCCCGTCCTCGATGCCATAGGGGTCGGCCACGTAAAGCCCCTCCTGCCACGGGTAGTAATCCGCCCCCTCGATCGAGAACTCGAGGTAGCGCCCCGCATTCGGGATGGCGCGCAGCAGGTGCATGGTGAAGAGCGTGACCAGCGAGAGATTGGCGCAATGGGGCGTCACCGGCAGCCCCGCCGCCTCTGCCATCCGGCACACCCGCAGCGTGCGCGCGATGCCGCCCAGATAGCAGATATCCGGCTGCGGAATGTTCACCGCCCGCATATCGATCATCCGCTTCCAGGTGGGCAGGTCGCAGTCCTGCTCCCCGCCCGAGACATCGATGTCGAGCGTGTCCGTCACTTCCTTGGTCTGCTCGAGCTCCCAGTAGGGGCAGGGCTCCTCGAAATGGCAGAAACCCTCGCCCTCGAGCATGCGGCCAACCTCGATCGCGCGCGGCGGCGCGTAGCAGGAATTGGCGTCGATCAGCAGGTCCGCCTCGGGCAGGGCGCGGCGCATGGTGGGGATGATCTCTTCGGTGCGGCCCGGCCATTCGTCCTGCCCCCGGCCCACCTCCGCGCCCGCGCGCATCTTGAAGGCGGTGAACCCGTGCTCGCCCGCAAGCCGCTTCATCCGCTCCGCCTCGTCCGCCGGCGTGATGTCCCGCTTCATGGAGGAGGCATAGGCGCGGATCGTCCCGGCACTCCCCCCCAGGAGCGCTGCCACAGGCTTCCCCGCCCGCTTGCCCCGCAGGTCCCAAACCGCCGTGTCGAACCCCGCCATCGCGCGGCGGAGATAGGAGCCGGGGAACTTGTGCTCCCGCTCGGTCACGAGGTCGAGCAGGTCGTCCAGATCCGTCGTGTCCTGCCCCAGCACCCAGGGCGCCACCTGGCGGTGCAGCACCTGCGCCGTGATGTCCGAGTGATAGGTGCTGACCTGCCCCCAGCCCTGCTGCCCCTCCTCATCCGTCACCCGCACGAAACCCACGAACTCGGTGCAGAAGCTCTCGATGCTGACGATGCGCATGGGCCCCCTCACAGGCTGTCTTGCAGGATCATGTCCGACGCCTTCTCCGCCAGCATGATCACGGGAGCGTTGATGTTCGCGCTGGTCACGTTCGGGAACACCGAAGCGTCGACCACGCGCAGCCCGTCAAGCCCGTGGAAGCGCAGCCGCGGGTCGACCACCGATCTCGCGGGGTCCGCGCCCATCCGGCAGGTGCTGCACGGGTGAAACACGGTCCATGCCGCATCCCGCACATAAGCGCGAAGGGCGTCGTCATCCTCCGCCGCGGGGCCCGGCAGCATCTCCTCCTCCAAAAGCCCCGCCAGCGCCGGTGCGGCAGCGATCCGGCGCACAAGGCGAATGCCCGCAACGCTCGCCCGCCAGTCCTCTTCGGTGTCGAGGTAGTTGGGGTGGATCTCCGGCGGCCCCTCCGGCCGCTCGGGCCTTATGGCGAGGTACCCGCGCGAGGTGGGCCGGCACGGGCTGCAGCCGATATGCAGCCCCGGGAAGGGGTCCGGCCGCATCAGCGGGCGCTTGCCCGCCGGCGCCCTGCTGTAGCTCAGCGGCGAGAAATAGAGCTGGAGGTCGGGTGCCGGT
Organism: Pseudomonadota bacterium; assembly: GCA_038528605.1. Classification (GTDB taxonomy): domain Bacteria; phylum Pseudomonadota; class Alphaproteobacteria; order Rhodobacterales; family Rhodobacteraceae; genus Thermohalobaculum. The sequence continues at coordinate 21,757 of JBCBEP010000040.1, read as the reverse complement.
AAGGCGGGATCACTGCGCGCAAACCCGCCCGCATGGTTGACGCTGAGACTTAGCGGCCCCGTGCGGCAGAGCAGGTATTCGAGCCCGACGCGGATCCTCCCGCTCCAGGGCCCAAGTGTCTGGTTCAGCGTGGGCACCTTGGCGCGGTAGAGATTGTCCGTACCCAGATGGTCCTGCAGGTGCCGGCCCACATGGGGTTGCTCATGGGCCACCGGAATGCCCGCCCGCTGCAGCACATCGCCCGGCCCGATGCCGGAGAGCTGCAGGAGCTGCGGGCTGTTCACGGCGCCGGCGGCAAGGATCACTTCCGCCCGCGCCGTCGCCACCGTCTCGATCCCGTCCTTCTCATAGACCACGCCCGTCACCCGCCCCTCGGCCAGCATCAGCCGCCGTGCATGCGCGTGGCGGACAAGGCGCAGGTTCCGGCGGCGCAGCGCGGGGCGCAGATAGCAACGGGCCGTCGAGGCGCGCGTCCCGTTGCGGATGGTCATCTGATAGATCGAAGCACCCTCGAAATGCTCGCCGTTATAGTCCGCATTGAAGGGGATCTGCGCCTCGCCCGCCGCGGCGAGATAGGCCTCGCAAAGAGGATGAACCTGCCCTTTCGGGTCGTGCACCGGAAGCGGCCCGCCGGCCCCGCGCCATTCATCGGCGCCGCCGTCCCAGTCCTCCATCTTCCGGAAATAGGGCGCCACATCCGCCCAGCCCCAGCCCGGCGCCTCCGCCGCCCAATCGTCGAAGTCGCGCGGATGGCCGCGGACATAGACCATGGCGTTGATCGCGCTCGATCCGCCGATGATCTTGCCCCGCGGCCAATAGCTCGTCCGCCCGCCCAGCGTCTCCACCGGCTCGGTCCGGTAGCGCCAGTTTATGTTCGGGTCGTTATAGGCCATGCCATAGCCGATCGGCATGCGGACCCAGGGGTGGAAATCCGACCCCCCGGCCTCCAGCACCAGCACCTTATGCCGCCCACAGGCGCTCAGGCGGTTCGCCAGCACGGCACCGGCGGAGCCGGCGCCCACAATGATGTAGTCGTAGACAATGCTCACCGGTTGGACGGGCTCCGGAAAAACTGGGCAACAACCATGAGGCCCGTAGTGATCGCCACCATCACTGTCGAGATCGATGCGATGGTCGGGTCGATTTGGTCGCGGAGCGCGTTGAACATGTTGCGCGTCAGCGTCGCGTTGTCCCCGCCCGAGATGAACATCGCCACCACCACCTCGTCGAACGAGGTGAGGAAGGCCAGCAACGCCCCGGTGATCACGGAAAAGCGGATCTGCGGCAGCGTCACGGTCAGGAACGCCTTGGCGCGGGAGGCACCGAGGGAGCGCGCCGCCATCTCCTGGTTCATATCGTAGCTCTTGAGGCCGGAGGCGGTCACGATCAGCACCAGCGGCAGGGCCAGCATGCTGTGCGCCAGCACCAGCCCCAGCATGGTGTAGAGGATCTGCAGCTTCACATAGACGTAGAAGGCGCCGATCGCGATCAGGATCAGCGGCACCATCATCGGCGTGATGAGCAGCACGAAGATGTAGCGGCTCGCCTTCATCTCCGAAGCATGCAGCCCATAGGCCGCCAGCACGCCCAGCGGTGTGGCCAGCGCCATCGTCAGGAACGCGGCGGTCAGCGAGGTGGCGGTGGCGGACATCCATTCGGGCGAGCCGAAATAGTGGTCGTACCAGCGCGTCGACCAGGTCTCCGGCGGGAACTGCAGGTACTGGCTGTCCGAGAAGCTCATCGGCACCACGATCAGCGTCGGCGCCACCAGCAGCACCATCATGATGCCCGCGAAGATGTAGAGCCAGAGCCGCTGGCCATGGGTGATCTGCGTCTCCGAGGCGGGGCTGTCGAGCCAGGCGCGCATCAGTGCCCCCCTCCCGCCAGCTGGTCGAGCTTCACGAAGCGCGCGGCCACCCACAGGATCAGCATCGTCATCACCAACAGCACCACGCCAAGCGCACTCGCCGCGCCCCAGTTCACGAAGAGCTCCACATTCGAGGCAATCTTCATCGAGACCATGATGACCTTGCCCCCGCCCAGCACCGCCGGTGTGACGAAGAAGCCGAGGCAAAGGACGAAGACGATCAGCGAGCCCGCGAAAAGCCCCGGCAGCGAGAGGGGGAAGAACACGGTCCAGAACGCCCGCACCGGCCCGGCCCCGCAGTTGGAGGCCGCCTTCAGATAGTCCTGGTTGATCGCCTTCATCGAGCTGTAGACCGGCAGGATCAGGAACGGCAGCATAATATGCACCATGCCGATCAGCGTGCCGGTCATGTTGTGCACGAATTTCAGCGGCTCTTCCCAGAGCCCCAGCCCGATCGCCCAGTCGTTCACCAGCCCCTGCCGCTGCAGCAGCACCAGCCACGCATAGGTGCGCACCAGCAGCGACGTCCAGAACGGCAGCAACACGGCGATCAGGCAGAGGTTCGCGGCCCGCGGCGGCAGCTGCGACAGGAAATAGGCGAAGGGATAGCCCAGCGCGATGCAGATCGCGGTGGTCAGGATGCTGACCTCGAAGGTCGTCCAGAAGATCCGGGCGTAGGACTTCCGCTCCCACATCCGCTCGTAGTTCTCGAGGCTGAAGGACCCGTCCGCCCCGATGAAGGACACATAGAAGAGCCAGCCGACGGGGACGACGAGGATCACCAGCACCAGCAGAAGCGCCGGCGAGGCGAGCCCGAAGAGCGAGAGCTGCTCGCGGAACGCGTCCCGGCGCAGGCCTTCAGCATTGTCGATCCCGGCGCTTTCGGCCGCGCGGCCGGTGAGGATGGCATCCGCCATGCTCAGCCCTCCTCGCCCGGCAGGATCACCGTGTCCCGCGCATCGAGGCCCAGCGTCACCGGCTGGCCCGCCCCCGGCAGCGCATCCAGCGCATCGCCCCGCACCACGTCTCGGAGCGAGAGCAGCGTGCCGTCCTCCAGGCGCGCCTGCAGCAGGAAGCTGTCGCCCTGGTAGACCACCTCCTCCACCGTGGCGGGGAAGCAGTTGGTGCTCCCGTCCACCGCGCCATTGAGGATCCGCAGCCGCTCCGGCCGCAGCATCAGCGTCAGGTCCCTGCCCTCCGGCGCCTGGCCGTCATGGGCCAGCGGGCGGCCGAAGCAGATCACCTCGCCCCCGTCGCGCCGCGCCGGCAGGAAGGTGCTCTCGCCGATGAAATCCGCCACGAAACGGTTCGCCGGGTGGTCATACAGCGCCCGCGGCTCCGCAAGCTGCATCAGCCGGCCATGGTTGATCACCGCGATCCGGTCCGACATCGTCAGCGCCTCGCGCTGGTCATGCGTCACATAAACCGTGGTCATGCCCAGCTGCTCGTGGAGATGGCGGAGCTCGATCTGCATCCGGTCGCGCAGCTTCTTGTCGAGCGCCGAGAGCGGCTCGTCCATCAGCAGGATCCGCGGCTCGAACACGATCGCGCGGGCCAGCGCCACGCGCTGCTTCTGCCCGCCCGAGAGCTGGGTGATCCGACGCCCGCCATAGCCGCCGAGCTGCACGGTCTCGAGCGCGCGCTCGATCCGGCTCTCCATCTCGGCCTTCGCCATCCGCCGGATCTTGAGCGGGTAGCCCACATTGCCGGCCACGGTCATATGCGGGAAGAGCGCGTAGTTCTGGAAGACCATGCCGAGGTCGCGCTCATGCGGCGGTTTGCGGATCACCTCCTCGTCGCCGAAGCGCAGGCTCCCGCTATCGGGCCGCGTGAAGCCCGCCAGCACCATCAGGAGCGTGGTCTTGCCCGAGCCGGAGGGGCCGAGCAGCGTCAGGAACTCCCCGCTCCGCACATCGAGGCTCACATGGTCGAGCGCGTTGACGCTGCCATAGGTCTTGGTCACGTCGCGGATCGTGATGGGCAGCGCAGCGCCCCGCGCGCCCTGTCCCCCCGGTACCAGAGTCTCGTTCATATCCCGCCCCTTCCCGGTCACGCCGGCGAAGCGCAGGCCCGGCACCGACCGCGGGTGGGCTTTCCCGGGGTCGCCACCCCGCACCGGCGGTGCAGGGGTGGAGGGAGGTGGCGGGCCTGCACGATGTCAGCCCACCGTCACTCGGTGAGCATTTCCTGGTACATCTCGGCGGCCACGGTCTCCCACTCGGCATACCATTCCAGGTTCACCGGCAGCTGCTTCTCCGCGTTGTCCGGGTACGATGGCAGGGCCTTCAGGATCTCCTCACCCGCCGTCGAGATGGCATAGGCGGCCGCGTTCGTCGGCCCGTAGGTGATGTGGAGCGGCAGGTTCGCCTGGTACTTCGCCTGGCTGATGATGCCCAGGAACTCCATCGCCGTGTCCTTGTTGGGCGCCCCCTTCGGAATGGCGAAGCAGTCATAGTCCAGCAGCGCGCCGTTGAAGCTGTAGGCCACCTTCGCCCCGTCCTTCAGCGCGTTGTCGAAGCGGCCGTTCCAGCCGGTGGTCATGTCGACCTCGCCGTCCTTCATCAGCTGCGCGTGCTGCGCGCCCGAGGTCCAGAAAACCGCGATGTTCGGCTTCAGCTCGCGGATCTTGTCGAGCGCGCGCTCGATGCCCTCTTCCGAGCTCAGCACCTCGTAGACCTCTTCCGGCGGCACACCGTCGGCCAGCAGCGCGGGCTCGAGCGCACCGGCCACCTTGCCGCGATAGGCGCGCGTGCCGGGGAACTTCTCGACATCCCAGAAATCCGCCCAGCTCTGCGGGCCGCCATCGGGGAAGGTGTCGGTATTCCAGGCGAAGACGGTCGAGAACACGTCGCCGCCCACGCAGTAGTCGGTATAGAGCCCCGGCAGGAACTCCGAGACATCGATCACCGAGTAGTCGAGCTTCTCGAGCAGGCCTTCGGCCGCCGCACGCGCCGCCGAGCCCGAGCCCGAGGCCACGATGTCGAGCGTCACGGCCCCCGTCTGCACCTGCAGGCGCACATCGGACATGCCGCCATAGGTCTCCTGCTTCACCTCGATGCCCGTATCGGCCGCCGCCGGCTCGAACAGCGCCTTCGACTGCGCTTCCTGGTACGAGCCGCCCCAGGAGGCGATGGTCACGGTCTTGTCCGCGGCGAGCGCGGTCGACGCCAGAAGCGCGCCTGCGGCCGCAACGGTGATGGTGCGGTGGAACATGGTCTTCTCCTCCTTGTTGTCGTGCGCCGCCCGTTCGGGGAGGCACACCGTCACCCTTGTTTTGTCTGGCCGGCGAAGGCGGGCGCCCTCCCTCGCCGGCATCTCGTGCGGCGCCTCAGCCCACCTTCCGGTGGGCGCGGCGCACGGCCATCTCGTCCCGCCAGCGGTACCAGGCGACGGCGGCGGGCAGGAACCAGGGGCGGCCCGCATAGAGCGGCCGGGTCGGGAACGGCAGCCCGTCGAACGCCGTCCGCCCCTCCGCCCGGCCCAGCACGCTCAGGCCCGTCTTCATGCCCAGATAGCTCGCCATCGACACGCCCGAGCCGCAATAGCCCATGGCGTAGTGGATGCCCTCATGCACCCCGCGATGGGCCAGCTCATCAAAGCTGTAGGCCACGGTGCCGAACCAGGAATGGCTGATCCGCGCGGTGCCGAGTTCCGGGAAGATCGCCCGCAGCGCCGCATGCAGCCGCGGCCCGCTCACCCGCGGATCGGTCTCACCGGTCGAGACACGGCCGCCGAACACCACCCGCCGCCCGTCCGGCGAAGGCCCGAAATAGTAGACCACCTTGCGCGTGTCGCTCACCTTGCGCCCCGTGGGGAACAGGCTCGCCACGCGTTCCGCGCCAAGGTCCTCCGTCGCGATCACATAGCTGCCGATGGGGATCACGCGGCGGCGCAGCCAGGGGGTGAGCGCGCCGGTATACCCGTTCGTCGCCACCACCACGTCGCGCGCCCTGATCGTGCCCTTGGTGGTGCTCACGCTGAAGCGCTGCACCCCTTGTCCGTCCTCGGCGATGCTCAGCGCGGCGCAATGCGGCACCACCTCTGCGCCCTCTGCCAGCGCCCGCGCCAGCAGGCCGCGATGATACTTGGCCGGCTGAAGGCTCGCGAAATGCGGGAAGACCACGCCGCCGAAATAGAAGGCCGAGCCGATCTCCGCCCCCTGCGCCCCCGCCGGCACGGCGTGGGACGCGATCCCCTCGCGCCGCTGGGCATCGGCGCTGCGGGCCAGCGCTTCGTAGTGCTGCGGCGTGTGCGCGGCATGAAAGCGCCCGCTCCGCCGGAAGTCGCAATCGATGCCTTCGCCCGCGAGGAAATCCCCGATCCAGTCGAGCGCCGCGCGCCCCTCGGCCCGCACCGCCTCCGCCCGCTCCCGCCCATGCCGCCGGGCAAGCGCCTCGGCGGAGGGTTTCACACTCGCGCTGATCTGCCCGCCGTTCCGCGTGCTGCAGCCCTCGCCCGGCGCGCCCGCCTCCAGCACCACGGTCGAGCGGCCGCCCCGCGCGGTCTGCAGCGCGGCGTTGAGGCCCGTGTAGCCCGAACCGATCACCACCACATCCGCAGCCTCGGGCAACACGCCCGGCAGCGCCGGCACGGGCGGCGCATCCTCCAGCCAGTAGGGCGTGGTCTTGAAGTCCGGGGTGAAGAGCGCGTCCCCTTCCAGCGGGGCGCGGGCGCCGCCCGAAGCCTTCGCGCGCCCCCGCAGCGCCTCGCCGCCCTGCCGCCGCTCGACATCGACCGTGCTGCTGCTCACACGCCACGCCTCCCGGCCATGCCCTGAGGGCCACTGCCCTCCCTTGTAGTGTCCGTTGCGAAAACGCTAACGTCAATGAAGTTCGATGATGCAACGATGTGACGACGACCTCATCAGTCGCCTGGGCGCCGTCGCGGGAAACACAGTTGAAGAACCGCCGTTCTCAGCATTCCGAAAATTGCGCGTACGCGGCCCCCCGCCGTGCCGCCATCGCTTCGCGTCCAGCGCCGAACCACAGATCACAAAAACCGCCGGCAAACCGGCGACCCACCGGGAGGAAATGCCATGACCGAGACCACGCTGGAGCCACCGGATAGCAGCGCGGGCAGGGACCTCCGCAGCCCCTCGCCCGCGACATCGGCGCCCCCCACCGCCCATAGCGGCCTGCGCCTCGCCTTTCAGCCCCGCATCCGCCGCGGCGCGTTTTTCGACGCGGCCTGGCGCCACGGCTGCCGGCAGTTCTCCGTCTACAACCGCACCTACATCACCGGCACCTTCGGCGACCCCGTGGCCGAGTACTGGCAGGTCGTCGAGAAGGTCGCACTCTGGCCCGTGATGGGCGAGCGGCAGGTCGAGATCGCCGGGCCCGACGCGGCCCGCTTCGTCCAGTACCTCACGCCGCGGGACATGCGGGCCTGCGAGATCGGCCAGTGCAAATACGCGCTCATCACCGCGCCCGATGGCGGCATCCTGTCGGACCCGATCATCCTCCGTCTCGAGGAGAACCGCTTCTGGCTCAGCACCTGCGATTTCGACCTCGAGGCCTGGGCGCGGGGCGTCTCCGTCGGCGCGGGCATGGATGTGAGCATCCGCGACGCCGGCGTCTCCGTGCTCCAGGTCCAGGGCCCCGCGTCCTACGAGGTGATGCGCGCCTTCTGCGGCACCATCATCGACGGGCTGCGCTACTACTGGTTCGCCCGCGTCCCTTTCAAAGGCGCCGAACTCATCGTCTCCCGCACCGGCTGGAGCGGGGAGTACGGCTACGAGGTCTATCTCCGCGACCCCGCCCTCGGCGATGCGCTCTTCGACGGTGTTCTGGAGGCGGGCGCACCCCATGGCATCGCCCCCGGCGCCGTCTCCCAGATCCGGCGGATCGAGGCGGGCATCCTCTCCTGGGGCGCGGACATCACGGCGGAGGAGACCCCCTTCGAGGTAGGGCTGGGCCGTCTCTGCGCGCTCGACGCGCCCATCGACTTCGTGGGCCGCGAGGCGCTGCTCGCCCACGCTGCACAGCCGCCGAAGAAGCGCGTCGTCGGCCTCAGGATCGCGGGTGAGCCGCTGACGCCGAACGAGACGCCCCTGCCGCTCACGGCCGCGGGCGCCCCCGTCGGCCGCCTCACCAGCCTCCGCCACAGCCCGCGCGTCGGCGCCAACATCGCGCTCGGCATCGTGGCGACGGCGGCGGCCGAGCCCGGCACGGTGCTCGACGTGGTGACGGCAGAGGGGCCGCAGCGGGCGGAGGTCTGCAATCTGCCCTTCCTCGCCAAGAAGCAAACGACGCGCGGTTGAGGGCGGGCGATGTTCGAGACCTGTCCCTGCGGGAGCGGCAAGGGCTACCTCGCCTGTTGCGGCCGGCTCCACAGCGGGGCGCCGGCGGATAGTGCCGAGGCGCTCATGCGCGCCCGCTACAGCGCCTATGCCCGCGGGGACGTGGCCTACCTCACCCGCAGCTGGGCGCCCGAAACCCGGCCCGCCCGCATCGATATCGACCCCGCCCAGGTCTGGACCGGGCTCGAGATCGCATCGCACGAGGTCACCGGGCCCGATACTGCCACCGTCCGCTTCACCGCCCGCTGGAAGCAGGGCAGCCGCAAGGGCCGGCTCGCCGAGACCAGCCGCTTCCGTCGCGACGGGGCCGGCTGGCTCTACGTCGACGGCGACACCGGCTAGAGCGCCTCGAGCAGCGTCTCCCGCAGGTTCTCCCGCGTCAGCGCCACCGGGTTGCCGCCGCAGCTCGGATCGGCCAGCGCCCCGTCGAGGATCGCCTCGATCGCCGGGTCCGCCACGCCCATCATGCTCAGCTGCTTCGGAATGCCGAGCCGCGCGTTGAAGCCTTCCACGAAGGCCTGGAATCCCTCGAACCCGCCGGTGATGCCTAGATAGCCCGCCGCCCGGTCGAACCGCGCGCGGATCGCCTCGGCATTCAGCCGCAGCACCGCCGGCATCAGCACCGCGTTCGTCGTTCCATGGTGGACATGGTGCATCGCGCCCAGCGGGTGGCTCAGCGCGTGAATGGCCCCAAGCCCCTTCTGGAACGCCGTCGCCCCCATCATGGCGGCAGACATCATCTGCGCCCGTGCCTCCAGGTCGTCGGGCGAGGCGTAGGCGCGGGGAAGATAGTCGATCACCAGCCGCATCCCCTCCAGCGCGATGCCCTGGCTCATCGGATGGTAATGCGGGCTCGAGAACGCCTCCACGCAATGCGCGAAAGCATCGAGCCCCGTGCCCGCCGTAATGGCCGGCGGCATGCTCATGGTCAGCGCCGGGTCGCAGATCACCTGCGCGGGCAGCACCTTCGGATGGAAGATGATCTTCTTCGCCTGCGTCTCCGAGTTGGTGATCACGCTCGCGCGCCCCACCTCCGAGCCTGTGCCCGCTGTCGTCGGCACCGCGACATTCGGGTGGATCGCGTCCGCATCGGCCCGGGTCCACCAGTCCCCGATATCCTCGAAATCCCAGACCGGGCGCGTCTGCCCCGCCATGAAGGCGATCATCTTGCCGAGGTCGAGCCCCGAGCCGCCGCCGAAGGCAACCACGCCGTCATGCCCGCCCGCCTTGAAGGCCTCGATGCCCGCGGCAAGGTTGCGCTCGTCCGGGTTCGGGTCGACCTCCGCGAAAAGCGCGCGGCCGAGGCCCGCGGCCTCCAGCACGTCCAGTGCCTTGGCGGTGATGGGCATGTCCGCCAGCCCCCGGTCGGTCACCAGCAGCGGCTTGGAGATGCCGGCTACGGCACAGGCTTCCGCCAGCTCCGCGATCCGGCCCGCGCCGAAGCGAACGGACGTGGGGTAGGAGAAGTTCGCCGTGATGGTCATGACCGTTCGAACCCCCGCGCCACTTCCCAGTCGGTTACCCGACGGTCGTATTCCGAAACCTCCCAGCGTGCGGCATGGACGTAGTGCTCCACCACATCGTCCCCGAACGCCGCGCGCAGCATGGCCGAGCTCTCGGCCGCCTCCGCCGCCTCCCGCAACGTGCCCGGAATGCGCCGCGCGCTCTCGTCCGAATAGGCGTCGCCCGAGAATTCCGGCTCCAGCGTCAGCCCCGCCTCCATCCCCGCAAGCCCCGCGGCGATCTGCGCGGCGAAGGCGAGGTAGGGGTTGAGATCGGCCCCGCCCACGCGGTTCTCCATGCGGATGCCCTTCGTCCCCTCGCCCACCAGCCGGTAGCCCGCGGTCCGGTTGTCCCGGCTCCACACAGCCTTGGTAGGGGCGAAGGTGGCCGCCACGTAGCGCTTGTAGCTGTTGATGTTGGGGGCGAGGAACAGCGTCACCTCGCTGGCATGCGCCAGCAGCCCGGCCACGTAGCTCTGCATCGTGCCCGACATGCCGTGCACCGCGCCCTCGTCCAGGAACAAGGGCGCCCCGTCCACCGACCAAAGGGACTGGTGGATGTGGCAGCTCGAGCCCGCGGGCGCATCCGCATATTTCGCCATGAACGTGGCCGCATGTCCGTGGGCCAGCGCGATCTCTTTGGTCGCCTCCTTCGTCAGCACGTGGTTGTCCGCTGCTTCGAGCGCCGTGCCGTATTTCACGTTGATCTCGTGCTGGCCCGCCCAGGCCTCGCCCTTCGAGTTCTCCACCGGTATACCCGCGCCAAAGAGCCCGTTGCGCAGCGCGCGCATGAAGGGTTCGGCGCGTGCGGTGGTGAAGATGTGGTAGTCCTCGTTATAGGGGCTCACCGGCGTCATGCCGCGATAGCCCGTATCGCGCAGGCCCTCGTAACTCTCTCTGAACAAATAGAATTCGAGCTCCGAGGCCATCATGGGCACCATGCCCTTCGCGGCCAGCCTGGCCATCTGCGCCTTCAGGATCGCGCGGGGGGAGACGCTGATCTCATGGTGGCCGTGATGATCGAGGATATCGCAGAGCACGAGGGCCGCGCCATCCGCCCAGGGAATGCGCCGGAGCGTCGAGAGGTCCCGCTTCATCATATAGTCGCCGTAGCCCTGCTCCCAGTTCGCCGATTTATAGCCGGGCACGGGCTCCATGTCCTGGTCGACCGTAAGCAGGTAGTTGCACGAATGGGTCTCGTGGATCCCCGAGTCGAGAAAATGCTGCGCGTGGAAGCGCTTACCCATCAGCCGGCCCTGCATGTCGACCTGCGCCATGATCACGGTATCGATCTCGCCCGCGTCCACGGCGCCCCGCAGCGTCTCCGGCGTCAGCATTCCCGGCATGATCTCTCCCCCTCCCCATCGCGCCATGAGAAGGCGCGCGAGCGGGAGCCTAGTACCGGGCCGGCGCTCTTTGCCATCCTGCCCGTGGCGTATCGGGAGAGTTTCGCGGCTTTGGCCGTGATTGATCCCCTCAAAACGCGGACTCTGCCGCATTCTTATGCACATGCTGCCTGATGAGCGAGCGTAGTGCTGCAAATCAGGAAGAGTGCTGGCTTCGTGCTTGCTGATGCATCACCGCGGCACTACCCTCGCAACCGCAGGCTCCCTAGGGTTCCGCTCGCATTTGCGAGGTCTGGTCCGAGAGGGAGCGCCGCGGCGGCAAATTCCGCCTGCGGTACACGGCGGGGGAAAAACCCGGGAGGACCACTGCGCCGGCCGCGCCGCCCGACCCCTCTCGTTCCGCCTGCGGCGCCGCTTCTCTGTAATCGGCGGGACGCGGACGGGAGAGTGAAGATGAAGCTTAAGAGCCTTGCAGCCGCCACCATGGCCGCCGGCCTCGCGTTCGCATCGCCGAGCGCCGGTGCCGAGGAGAAGACGTCGTTCCGCCTCGCCTGGTCGATCTACGTGGGCTGGATGCCTTGGGGCTACCTCGAGGACAGCGGCATCATGGACAAATGGGCCGAGAAATACGGCATCGATGTCGAGATCGTTCAGATCAACGACTACGTCGAGTCCATCAACCTCTACACCGCCGGTCAGTTCGACGGCGTCTCCGCTACCAATATGGACACCCTCTCCATCCCCGCGGGCGGCGGCGTGGACACTACCGCGTTGATCGTGGGGGATTTTTCGAACGGCAATGACGCGGTCATCCTCAAGGGCGAAGGCGGCCTTGCGGACCTGAAGGGCAAGCCGGTCAACCTCGTGGAGCTTTCGGTCTCGCACTACCTGCTCGCCCGAGGGCTCGACAGCGTGGGGCTTGCCGAGTCCGACCTTTCGGCTGTGATCAACACCTCGGACGCGGACATGATTGCCGCCTTCGCCACGGACGACGTTGAAGCCGTGGTCACCTGGAATCCGCTGGTCTCGACCATCATGGAAGAGCCGAACGCCACCAAGCTCTTCGACAGCTCGGACATTCCCGGCGAGATCATCGACATGATGGTCGTGAACACCGACGTGCTCGAAGCCAACCCCGCCTTCGGCAAGGCCGTGGCCGGCGCATGGTACGAGGTGATGGCGCTCATGAAAGCGGGCGACGAGGAAGTGCTCACCGCGCTCGCCGAAGCCTCCGGCACCGATCTCGCGGGCTACAAGGCCCAGCTCGCCTCCACCGAGATGTTCTGGGACCCCGCCGATGCCGTCGCCTTCGTGAAGAGCGACGCGCTGCCGACGACCATGGTCAACGTCGCGGAGTTCCTGTTCGAGAAGGGCATCCTCGGCGAGGGCGCGCCCAGTGCGGACTTCGTGGGCGTTGCGTATCCGGACGGTTCCACCACGGGCGACGCCGAGAATGTCAACCTGCGCTATGACGTGACCTACATGCAGATGGCCGCGGACGGCGCGCTCTAAGCCAAGGCGCCTTCCCGGCTGCCGTACGATACCGGCCCGGGAAGGCCCGCCCATGCGCCTCCTCAACCGCAAGCCAGGGCGCGTCCTCGCGCTCCTCCTCCTGATCCTGCCGTTCCTGGCGGTGCTGGCAGCCTATACCGTCGGCTCCGAGATCCGGCGGGCGGAGAACCCGCGGGACAAGCTGCTGCCAGCCCCCGCCGCGATCATGGAGACGGCGGAGCGGCTGGTGACGGAGCCAGACCGCCGCTCCGGCCGCATCCTCTTCTGGAACGACACGCTCGTGAGCCTCGAGAGGCTGTTCATCGGCGTCGGCATCGCGGCGGCCATCGGGCTCGTCTTCGGCGTCCTGATCGGGCTTCTGCCATGGGTGCGCGCAACGTTCGACGGCTTTGTCGGCGTCGTCTCCATGGTGCCACCGCTGGCGATATTGCCCATTCTATTCATCGTCTTCGGCCTTGGGGAGGTCTCGAAGGTCGCGCTCATTGTCATCGGCGTGGCCCCGTTCCTGGTGCGGGACCTCAGCCAGCGCGTGCGCGAGATCCCGCTCGAACAGATCATCAAAGCGCAAACGCTGGGTGCCTCCTCGATGGTCATCGGCCTCCGGGTGGCGGTGCCGCAGGTGATGCCGCGCCTGGTGCAGGCCGTGCGCCTGTCGCTCGGCCCCGCCTGGCTCTTCCTGATCGCGGCCGAGGCCATCGCGTCCGACGCGGGCCTGGGCTACCGGATCTTCCTCGTCCGCCGCTATCTCGCGATGGACGTGATCCTCACCTACGTCGTCTGGATAACCTTCCTCGCCTTCATGATGGACTATCTGCTGCGCACCCTCAGCCGTCGCGCCTTCCCCTGGTTCAGGGAGGGCGAGGCATGAGCTTCGTGAGCGTCCGCGACGTCCACCAGCGTTACGGTGGCCGGCCGATCCTGGAGCGCGTCAATATCGAGGTGGAGGAGGGCACCTTCGTCTCCATCGTGGGCGCTTCGGGCTGCGGGAAATCCACCTTCCTGCGCCTGATCCTCGCGCAGGAGGTGCCCGTACGGGGCGAGATCAGCGTCGCTGGCGCGCCGCCCGCGAAGGAGCCGGACCGGGACCGCGGCGTCGTCTTCCAGCGCTATTCCGTGTTTCCGCACATGACCGTTCGGGACAATGTGGTAGCCGCCGAAAGCTTTGGCGCAAGCCGCACCGGCTGGTTCTTCGGCGCGCAGCTCCGGGCCGCGCGGGAGCGGGCGGATGCGGTGCTGGAGCGGATCGGCCTTGGCCATATGGGCTCGTCCTACCCCGCGGCGCTATCCGGCGGCATGCAGCAACGTCTCGCCATCGGCCAGGCGCTCACGGCACGCCCCCGCATCCTGCTGCTCGACGAACCCTTCGGCGCACTCGACCCCGGCACCCGTCTCTCGATGCACGATTTTCTGTCGGACATGCGCGCCGAGGCGAACATGACCGTCTTCATGGTCACCCACGATCTCTCCGAAGGGTTCAAGCTGGGCGACCGTGTGCTGGTGTTCGACAAGGTGCGCTGGGACCCGCAGGCGCCTGAGGCCTATGGTGCGACCATCACCTACGATATCGATGCCCGAAATGGCGGCATCCCTTTCCAAACGCCCGCCCAACTTCCGGAGGAAACCCATGCTTCCCAGCCCTGAGCGCCGCAGCCGCTCGCACCACCCGCTGGCCCTGCGGCGCGCCGACCGGCGGCATCACCATCCGGACCTCTCGAAGTTGCAGGGCTGGAAGTCGATGCGGGCCGAGGCGGATATCCCGGGCGACGAGTGGGAGAAGGAGAAAGCCTGGGCGCTGAAGATGGGTCTCACGGCGGCGGACAGTATCGAGGACCGCTCGATCCCCACCTTCGCACGGGGTGAGCTGCCCCACTACGCCGGCATCAACACCTTCCTCAAGGCACCCTATACCGAGGATGTGGCCGAGGTCGGCCTCTACGATGCGACGGTGCTGGGCGCGCCCTTCGATGGCGGCACCACCTACCGCCCGGGCACGCGCTTCGGCCCGCAGGGCGTGCGCAAGATCTCGGCGCTCTACACGCCCTATAACTACGAGATCGGCGTGGACCTCCGCGAGCAGATGAGCCTCTGCGATGCGGGCGACATCTTCACGATCCCGGGCAACATCGAGAAGACATTCGACCAGATCAGCCGCGCGGTCGCCCATGTGTTCTCGTCGGGCTCCATGCCCATCATCATCGGCGGAGACCATTCCATCGGCTTTCCCTGCGTGCGCGGCATTGCCGAGTGCACCTCCAAGAAAATCGGCATCGTGCATTTCGACCGTCATGCCGACATCCAGGAGAAGGACCTGGACGAGCGGATGCACACCACGCCGTGGTTCCACTCCACCAACCTGCCCAACGTGCCCGCCAAGAACCTCGTGCAGGTCGGCATCGGCGGCTGGCAGGTCCCGCGCGAGGCGGTGAAGGTCGCCCGCGAGCGGGAGACCAACATCATCACCATGTCGGACATGGAGAAAATGGGTGTCGACCGCACCGCCGAGATGGCCCTCGAGATGGCGTGGGACGGGGTCGACATGGTCTATATGTCGTTCGACATCGACAGCATCGATTGCGGCTTCGTGCCCGGCACCGGCTGGCCCGAGCCCGGCGGCTTCCTCCCGCGCGAGGCGCTGGCGCTGGCTTCGAAGGTGGCGGCGGAGGGTATCTGCGGGATGGAGCTCGTCGAGGTTTCTCCGCCCTACGACACGTCGGACATCACGGCCCTCATGGGCACGCGCGTGATCGTGGATGTGCTGGGGGCGCTTGTGTCGAACGGTACGCTGGGCAAGCACCGCCCGTTGATCGACAAGCCGGTGAGCCTGCCCGCGGGCGACTACGCCGAGGCGACGCATGGCAAGCGGTGGACCACGCGGGCGAAGCTGAAGGGCGAGAGCGATGGCGCATGATCACCCCCACACGCATGGTCATGCCCATGGCCACAGCCATGCGCACAATCACGACCCGGCGGGCCACCTCCACTCCCATATGGCACCGGAGGACGAGGCGGCGGATCTGCAGGTGCTTTGCGCGCAATTCATCGAGGGGTTCCGCGATGCGAGCGACAAGGCGGCCTATCTGCGGCTCGCGGGCATCCCGCTCGAGCTTGCGGATGCGAAGGGCGGTGCGCCGCTGAAGCTGGTCGACGTGCGGATCACGAGCGAATGGCAGGTCGGCACCGCCTCGCCCTCCTTCGGCTCGCGCGAACTCAGCTACCTGCCTTTCCCGGGCGAGATGGTGACGGAGCGGACGAACATGGCCTTCCTCTACGTCTCGCTCGACCGGCGCGAAGAGGCGGACCTCCGCGGGTTCCTGCGCGAGCGCCTGCCCGCCTGAAGCCGCTCTGCCGGCTGCTTCGAAGAATTTGCACCGTCCACCGTCATCCCCCGGCTCGACCGGGGGATCCAGCGTCCTTGCGCGGGCGCCCGACGCCCTGGATCGCCGGGTCGAGCCCGACGATGACGCTACGGCATCCGGTCGAGGTCTCCAAGCTGCATTGACTCGACTCGCGTGTTCATGAATCCATGAATTCATGGACGATATCGAAGAAACCGACGCCTTCACCGCCCTCGGCCACCCCGGCCGCCTCGCGGTTTTCCGCCTGCTTGCCCGCCGTGCGCCCGATGGCGTTCGGCCGAGCGAGATTGCGGAGGCGCTCGGCTTCAAGCCCAACACGCTCTCCGTCCATGTCACCACGCTGGCCCGCGCCGGCCTCGTTCGCGCCGAGCGCCGCGGGAAATCCGTCTTCTACCGGATCGACCTCGAGCGCACCGGCGCCCTTATCACGTTCCTCGTAGACGACTGCTGCCGCGGCCGGCCCGAGCTCTGCGAACCCCTCGCAGCGCATGCCCTGAAGCGACTGGAAAGGACCAACCCCATGTCCGACCGTCTCTACAACGTGCTTTTCATCTGCACCGGCAACTCTGCCCGCTCGATCTTCGCCGAGGCGATCCTGGCCAAGGAAGGGGCGGGCAAGTTCCGCGCCTTCTCCGCCGGCACCCGGCCGTTCTCGGAGCTCAACCCGCACGCCATCGAGGTGCTGGAGAAGCTCGGGCACGACATCTCGAGCCTTCGCTCCAAGAACATTGCGGAGTTCCAGGGGCCGGACGCGCCCGAGCTCGATTTCGTGTTCACCGTCTGCGACCGGGCGGCCAATGAGGAATGCCCGCCCTGGCCCGGCCAGCCCGTCAGCGCCCATTGGGGCATGCCCGACCCCGTGAAGGCCGACGGTACGGAGAGCGAGCGCGGCCTTGCATTCCTCGAGGCCTACCGCACCCTAAAGCACCGTCTGACCGGCTTCCTCGCCCTGCCCGTGGCGGAGCTTGATCGCATCTCGCTCCAGAAACGGCTCGACGAGATCGGCCGGGCAGAGCCCGCCACCGCGTAACCAGACCATCCACCGCTGAAGGACCGCTCCATGGCCCGCATCGCGATCAACGGCCTCGGCCGTATCGGCAAACTCGTGCTCCGTGCTTTCGTCGAGGAGGGCACTCCGGGCGAGATCGTGCTCCTCAACGACGCCGTGGGGGACCCCGGGCAGCACGCCCATCTCTTCGAGTTCGACACGGTGCATGGGCGCTGGGCGGCCGAGTTCGCGCATGATGCCGAGAGCGTCACCGTGAACGGACACCGGATGCATCTGACGGCAGAGCGGCGGATCGAGGATCTGCCGCTCGCCGAGCTTGGCGTTGACCTGGTGGTGGACTGCACGGGCGTCTTCAAGACCGTCGCGAAGGTGCAGCCCTACTACGATGCGGGCGTGAAGAAGGTCGTCGTCTCCGCGCCGGTGAAGGAGGAGGGGGCGCTCAACCTCGTCTACGGCGTGAACCACGATCTCTACGATGCGGGGCAGCACAACCTCGTCACGGCGGCGAGCTGCACCACCAATTGCCTCGCCCCGGTGGTGAAGGTGCTGCACGAGGAGATCGGCATCGAGCACGGCTCGATCACCACCATCCATGACGTGACCAACACGCAGACCATCGTGGATCGGCCGGCGAAGGACTGGCGGCGTGCCCGCTCAGCGCTGAATGCGTTGATCCCCACCACCACGGGCTCGGCCACCGCGATCACGCTCATCTACCCCGAGCTGAAGGGGCGGCTGAACGGACATGCGGTGCGCGTGCCGCTCCTCAACGCCTCGCTCACGGACTGCGTGTTCGAGATGAAGCGGTCGACCACGGTGGAGGAGGTGAACGCCCTCTTCGAGAAATGGGCGAACGGTCCTCTCGCTGGCATCCTCGGCTACGAGACCCGACCGCTGGTCTCCACCGACTATCTCAACGACCCGCGCTCCGCGATCGTCGACGCGCCGTCGACCATGGTGATCAACGGCACGCAGGTGAAGGTCTACGCCTGGTATGACAACGAGTGGGGCTATGCTTGGCGCCTTGCCGATGTCGCACGCCTCGTGGCCGGGGGCCTTTGACCATGGCCGAGGCAGCCCGCCCCCGCCCGCAGGGCCTCGCCGCCTATATCGCGGTAACGGCCGCCTACTGGGCTTTCATGCTGACGGACGGCGCGCTGCGCATGCTGGTGCTGTTGCACTTCCACACCCTCGGCTTCTCGCCCATCCAGCTTGCCTATCTCTTCCTGCTCTACGAGTTCATGGGCGTGGTCACAAACCTCTCCGCCGGCTGGATCGCAGCGCGTTTCGGCCTGACCAGCACGCTCTATGCCGGACTGGCGCTGCAGATCGGTGCGCTGCTGGCGCTCACACAGCTCGACCCGGGCTGGGCCGTCGCCGCCTCGGTCGGCTTCGTGATGGCGGTGCAGGGCGTCTCGGGCGTGGCGAAGGACCTCGCCAAGATGAGCTCGAAATCCGCCGTGAAGCTGCTAGCGCCGGCGGAGGAGAAGGGGGCGCTCTTCCGCTGGGTCGCGATCCTCACCGGCTCCAAGAACGCGGTGAAAGGGGTCGGCTTTCTCCTCGGCGCCCTCCTGCTCGGCACCGTCGGGTTCGAGGGATCGGTGCTGGCCATGGCCGCGGCGCTGATCGTGATCCTGGCCGCGGTCGCCGCCTTCATCCCCGCGGGCCTGCCACGCGGCAAGAAGGGGGCGAAGTTCCGGGAGGTTTTCTCGAAGGACCCGAACGTGAACCGGCTCTCCGCCGCCCGGCTGTTCCTCTTCGGCGCGCGGGATACGTGGTTCGTGGTCGGCATCCCGATCTATTTCTACGCCGTACTCTCCGACGGATCGGTGGAGGGCAACCGCGCCGCCTTCTTCCAGATCGGCATCTTCATGGCGGTCTGGATCATCGGCTACGGGGCGATCCAGGCAGCCGCGCCCAAGATCCTGCGCGCGGCGGACAAGAGCCTGGCCGAAACCGTGGCGTTGGCGCGGACCTGGGTGGGCCTCCTCACCGTCATCCCCGCAGCCCTCGCGCTCGCCGCCTTCCTCGCGCCCGACCCGGCGCCCTGGCTCACGGCGGTGCTGATCGGCGGGCTGCTCCTCTTCGGCGCGGTCTTCGCCATCAACTCGTCGCTGCACTCCTACCTCATCCTCGCCTTCACCTCGGCCAGCCGGGTCACGATGGATGTGGGCTTCTACTACATGTCGAACGCCGCCGGTCGATTGGTGGGCACGCTGGCGTCGGGTCTCAGCTACCAGTTCGGCGGGTTGCCCCTTTGCCTCGGCACCGCCGCGGTAATGGCGACGCTTAGCTTTCTTTGCGCCGGCTGGCTCTCTCGCGCAGGCGGAAATCGGCCCTCGTCAGAGGCGGCATGAGAAAGGGTGAAAAAAAAGTGCATGGCTCGGGATGAAACGCCCACGCGGCCCGTCTCACCTTCGAATTCACCGAAACACGCGGTGGTGCACGAGATAGCCGAGACACGGGAAAGGCCCGAGACATGACCGACGCCACGATGATGCCGACCGAGAACACGACGCTGCGTTCCATCAGCGCCCGCCTCAGCCGGGAGCTGCGCGACGCCATGGCCGCCATCGCCAACCTGCCCGAGCGGCTGGCCGAAGCGCGCAAGACTTACCGCACCGAGCGCGACTTCGACCGGATCCACGACGCGCTCAACAAGCTCAACAACCGTCAGCTCGAGATGCTCGGCCTGAAGCGCGATGAGATCTACAGCTTTGCCGAGCTTTGCGTCTTCCAGCCCGAGCGGCGCCCGGAGCTGCGTCTCAACGATGCTGGCCCGGCCCTCGCCCTGCCGGCGCCCGCAGCGGAGGCGCCGGCGCTGACCAACGGTGAGCGCCCGGCCGCCTGAAGACTGCCATCCACCTTGCCGCCCCAGCAGGTTCAGCGCGCCGGCCATGCCGGCGCGCTTTTTCATTTGCCAAGGCGTCAGCGCCGCTCGATGAAGCAGTCGCTCCCGAGGTCGGTGCAGAGATTGGCCGCGTCCGTTGCCGCCAGAGGCCCGACGCTCACCCGGTGGAGCCCCGACTGCGTGTCGTAGACCGGCTCGAGCCCGGCGAGCGGATCGCCCGCGCCAGCCGATAGGGACGACCAGCGGCGCGCGGGGCCCTCTGGGTCCCGGTAGCTGCCCAGCACGACATAGCTGTCCCCCACCACCAGCGCGCTGTCCCGCGCCTCGCTCACCGGGGCGGCCGCTTTCGTGGCGGTCGATGGCGTGGTGCTGGCAGGCTCGGGCAGGGGGGCCGCCGAGACGTCCACATCCGCCGTGGGCGCGGTCTCCACCGGCGCTGTCCGGATCGGGTCGCCCGCCGGCACGAACGCGGCCGGTTCCGCGCTGGCCTGCGGTTCGGGGTCGGGCGTGAAGGCATTGATGCCTGGGAAGAGGTCCTTCAGCCGCCGGCTGTTGTCGCTCTCCAGCGGCGGGGCGTCGATCGCCGTGCTGAGGGCCGCATCGCTGAGCGAGACCGAGGTTACCCGTTCGCGCAGGGCCCGCGTCACCCGCCGTGCATCGACCGCATTGTTCACGATGCGTGGGGTGATGAGGACGAGCAGTTCTGTCCGCACGCTGCTGGTGCTGCGCGTCCCGAAAAGCGCACCGGCAATGGGGATGTCGACGAGGAACGGAATGCCGCTCCGCCCGCGCGTCGAGTCGGTCGAGAAGAGGCCGCCGAGCGCCACGGTCTCCCCGCTATCCACGGCAATGGCGCTGGTCAGCAGGCGCTGCGAGATCGTCGGCGTCAGCGTCTCCGCATCCGGCTCGGTCACGCTGCTGACCTCCTGACGGATGTCGAGCACCACGGAACCCGAGGAGTTGATGCGGGGCGTGACGTCGAAGATCACGCCGGTGTCGCGGAACTCGATCTCCGAGGCGAAGACATCCGTGTCCTCCAGCCCCTCCTGCGCCTGGCGGATGGCCACCGGCACCGTCGCGCCGACGCTGAGGCGGGCGGACTGGTTGTTGAGCACCATCATGTTGGGCGAGGAGACGACGTTGACCTCGGTAATGTCGTCGAGCGCGTCCACAACCACGTTCGCGGGCGTGTTGATGATGGCCGTGAAGCCCGGCAGCGTCGGCGTGATGCCGAGCGAGGGGTCGACCGTCAGCACGAAGTCGCTGCCCTCACGCTCGAAGAAGTACTGCACGCCGAGGCGCAGCGTGTCGTTGAGCGTCACCTCGATGATGGTCGCTTCCACCAGAACCTGGCGCTGCGGCACGTCGAGCCGGTCGAGCACGCCGAGGATGCGTTCGTACTCCGTCGGCGTCGCGTGGATCAGCAGCGTGTTCGTGGGCTCGCTCGCCACGATGCGCGTGCGGTTCATGCTGCCCTCGGGCGAGAGCCGCTGGGAGGGCGCAAGGGCGCCGTCGATCGTGGCGGCCTGTGACTCGATGGCCTGCACCTGCTGCGCCATCGGGACGGGCAGGACCGAGGAGGAGAAGCCGGCCGGCGCAAAGCCGGGGGCGAGGATGGGCGACGTGGCGCTGCCCGCGCTGGCGGACCCATCGCCCACGGCGCCCGGCACCTCCACCTCCACACCGAGGATCTGGCCCAGCACCCCGGCGATATCGGTCGCCCGCGCGTAGCGCATGTCGTAGCTGTAGACCCGCGCGTCGTTCTGCCCCTGGCTTGTCAGCCGGCTGACCCAGCGGGCCACGCTGTGCAGGGCCTCGGGCGTCCGGGCGACAGCGAGGATCGAGTTGTTCTCCGGGATCACCTCGAAGAAGGCGATGGGCTGCGTGCCGTCCTCGCTGTCCACCAGGAGCTCCAGGCCGCGGACGATGGAACGCGCCGAGCGGCCCTGGATCGGGAAGATGCCGACCGAGCGGTTGCTCAGCCAGTCCACGTCGAAGCTTGCGACCGTGCCGGCC
>JBCBEP010000039.1:0-28480 GCA_038528605.1 Pseudomonadota bacterium | reverse complement strand
GCGCGCGCGCAGCACCGCGGTCTTGAGGCCCGAGAAGCTCATCTCCGCGCCCGGCCGGTCGAGCAGCGGGCGGGGGAAGTCGAAGCGCGCCGGATCTCCCTTCTCGGCCCGCCGTTCCACTTCAGGGCCGCCCGGAAAACCGAGGCCCAGCATCTTGGCCACCTTGTCGAAGGCCTCGCCCGGCGCGTCGTCGATGGTGCCGCCGAGCCGCCGGTAGCGCCCCAACCCTTCGATCGCGAGCAGCTGGCAATGCCCGCCCGAAGCGAGCAGCAGCAGGTAGGGATAGGCGACGCCGTGGCTGAGGCGCGGCGTCAGCGCATGCCCTTCGAGATGGTTGACGCCGATGAGCGGCAGGCCCGCGCCCAGCGCCAGCCCCTCGGCGGTCATCACGCCTGCGAGCACGCCGCCGATCAGCCCCGGCCCGGCAGTCACCGCAACGGCATCGATATCCCCGAGCCCGACCCCCGCCTCATCAAGCGCCCGGGCCACCACCAGGTCCGCCCGCTCCGCATGGGCGCGCGCCGCGATCTCGGGGACCACGCCGCCATAGGCTGCATGGAGATCCGCCTGGCCAAACACGGCATTCGAGAGCA
Organism: Pseudomonadota bacterium; assembly: GCA_038528605.1. Taxonomy (GTDB): domain Bacteria; phylum Pseudomonadota; class Alphaproteobacteria; order Rhodobacterales; family Rhodobacteraceae; genus Thermohalobaculum. Next base: position 27,887 of record JBCBEP010000039.1, on the reverse strand, counting down.
CCTTGCCCGACGGCGATGGGCCCGACGCATCCGCCGCGCGGACGACTGCCGCCGCCGTCTCGTCACAGCTCGATTCGATGCCCAGCACCAGGGCCATGCGCGCCGCTCCCTTCCGCCTCATCTCCGGCCGACATTGCGCCCTGCGGAAGGCGCTTCTACTAAGGCATGGTGCCGGGCTTGACCATCACTCCGGCCAGCCCGCATCGCCTGCCCTGCCGGAGACGCCCATGCCCGAGAGCCTGCCCACGCCCGATGCCCCCCTGCGAATCGGTACCCGCGGCTCGCCGCTCGCCCTGGCCCAGGCGGAAGAGACCAAGGCGCGGCTCGTGGCGGCGCACGGCCTCGCTCCCAACGCCTGCGAGATCGTGGTGATCAAGACCACCGGCGACGCGGTGCAGGACCGGGCGCTCTCGGAGATCGGCGGCAAGGGGCTCTTCACGAAGGAGATCGAGGAGGGTCTCCTCGACGGCAGCATCGATATCGCCGTGCACTCGATGAAGGACATGCCGACGGTGCTGCCGGATGGCCTCGCCATCACCGCGCTGCTGCCGCGGGAGGATGTGCGGGATGCCTTCATCAGCCCGCGCCATGAGAGCATCGCCGCGCTGCCCGAGGGCGCGGTCGTCGGCACGTCGTCGCTCCGCCGCCGCGCGCAGCTCCTTAACCGCCGGCCGGACCTCGCCATCGTCGAGTTCCGCGGCAACGTGCAGACACGGATGCGCAAGCTCGGGGAGGGCGTGGCCGAGGCGACCTTCCTCGCCTGCGCGGGCCTCAACCGCCTCGGCATGGCTGGCGAGATGCGGGGGGCCATCGAGCCTGAGGAGATGCTGCCGGCCGTGGCGCAAGGGGCCATCGGCATCGAGAGCCGGGAGGACGATGACCGTGTGCTTGCCCTCCTCGCCCCGCTGCACGACCGGGCAACCGGTCTTCGCCTCGCCGCCGAACGCGCTTTCCTCGCAGGGCTCGACGGGTCGTGCCGCACCCCCATCGGCGGCCTCGCGCTGCTGGAGGGCGAGGAGCTGTGGCTCCGTGGCGAGATCGTCCGCCCCGACGGCAGCGAGCGCCTGACCACCGAGCGCAGGGGCCCGGTTGGCGATGCGGCCGCGATGGGCGCGGATGCGGCGTCGGAGCTGCGGGCCCGTGGCGGCCACGGCTTCTTCGACGCCTGAGCGGGCGCGGATGCCCGCATCCCCCCTGCCTGTTCTGGTGACGCGCCCGGCATCGCGCATGGCAGCGGAGATTGCCGCGCTCGCAGCGCACGGCGTCACGGCGATCGCCGCACCCCTCACGCGGATTGTCCGAACGGATCCGCCGCCAGCGGTACCCGATGGGGCGGAGGCCATCGTCTTCACCTCGGCCGAGGCCGTTGCTGCGATGGCCCGGGACGCCGCCGCGCGGACCTTGCCGGCCTACTGCGTCGGCGCGCAAACACGCGCAGCCGCCGAGGCGGCGGGGCTCCGGCCTGTACCGGGAAGCGCCGCGCCCGATGTGGAGGCCCTCGCAGCACTGCTCCATACCGCGCCGCAGCGGTCGTTCTTCCATCCCGCCGGGCGCCATGTTGCCGGGGATCTCGCAGGCGCGCTCGAGGCCGCCGGCAAATCGCTCATCCGCCGCACGGCGTATGAGGCGGTCGCCTGTCCGCTGCCGGATGCGGCCCTTCGCGCGCTCGAAGCGGGCGCTCTTTCGGCGGCCGGGTTCTGGTCGCCCCGGAACGCCGCGCTCTTCGCCGAGGCGGCAGCCGGGGCGCCATGGCGGCTGGGCCGGGTGGTCGCCGTCGCAATCTCTGAGAACGCCGCCCGTCCCCTCACGCCGCTTGGTTTCTCCTGCGTCGTGACCGCCAGCGAACCCACGGGCGCGGCGCTGCGCGACCAGCTGGTGGCCACCGCGAAGAACGCGGGCTGAGGCACAGGGCGCTGAAGGGCATCGACCGGACGATCGGATCGATGATTGGAATTGCCGCGCGACTTCCGGGTTTTTACTGTAGACCTGCGCGACGTGGCGGGGCACGCCCGTCGCCACGGCCCTGGCATCCGCCGGGCGCCGTTCAGCAGGGCGCGTCCGGGAAACGAGAACGGCGACAGGCCGGGGGGATGACCGCAAAATGACCGATCCAAAGCAACCGGAGAGTGGCGCGGACAACGGGACGAGCCAGAAGCCTTATGCCGAGATGGCGGGCCTGAATGCCGAGATCGCGCGGCGGCGCGCGGAGGGTGAGGCCCCGGCCGCAGCGGTGGCGCCCGCCGCGGCAGCGGCTGCCAAGGCGCAGCCTGCTCCCCAAAAGCCCCCTGCAAGCGGTGCGACCCCCGCCGAAGCGAAGCGCGCCAACGCCCAGCCCGCACCGGCCGCCGGGCGAAGTGCTGCCAGCGGGTGGCTGGCGCTCCTCGTCGGCCTCGTCGTCGGTGCGGTGGGTATTCTGGCGGTGGGCCCGTCGCTGGCGCCGCATCTGCCGCGGCCGATTGCGGACTTTCTGACCACGCGGGGCCCGGGGCCCGATCCGGCGGACGAGGCGCTCTCGGCGCGCATCTATGCGCTGGAGGAGGCGAAGCTCACCAATATCGACGCGCTCGTCACGCGGCTTGAGGTGGTCGAGGACGGGTTGGCTGGCGCCGATGCGGCCCGCGACACGGCCATCGGGGCGATCGACGATCGTCTGTCGAAACTGGGCGCCGCCCTGGCGGATGCCGGCTCGGCCGATGCGATCGAGGACCTCGCGGCCCTCTCGCAGAAGCAGGGAGACGCGATCGCGGAGCTCGCTGCCCAGAAGCGCGCGCTGGCGGCCCAGAAGGACGAACTGGCCGCCCAGAAGGATGAGCTGGCCGCCCAGAAGGACGCGGCGGCACAGACTTTGTCTGCCCTCGGAGAGGACATCGCGGCGCTCGGCGCGCGGATCGAGGCGCTGGAAACCGCGGAGCCGGTGGTGGCCGCTGCTGCCTTTGCGGCGCTGGCCGACAAGGTCGACAACCGGGCCACGCGGGAGGCCGCGGCGGAGCTGGGCGGCCGCATCGCCGCTCTTGAGAACGAGCCACCGGTGGCGACGGCGGAAGCGCTGGAAGGCGTTGCGAGCGAGGTCGCGGCACTCAAGGCCGGGCTCGAGGCGGCGAAGGCCGCGCAAGCCGAGGCGGAGGCCGCGCTTGCAGCGGCCGAGCGCGAAGCGACGCTGAAGGCGGAGGCAACCGCCATCACAGTGGCCGGTGAGCAGCTGGGCAACCGCCTGAGAGCGGGGGACCGCTATTCCGACACGCTCGCGGAGCTTGAAGCCTTGAGCGGCGCGAGCGCGCCCGCCGCCCTTGCCAGAGGTTCCGAGGGCATTGTCTCCCCCGAGACGCTGGCCGATACGTTCGCGGGCGCCGCGCAGGCGGCGATGCGCGCCGATATCGCGGCGTCGGGCGAAGAGGGCGGCTCGGGCGCCGTTCTCGGCTGGCTGCAGAGCCAGGTGACCGTGCGGCGCACGGATGTGCGGGAAGGCGACGATGTCGAAGCCGTGCTGAGCCGGGTCGAGGCGAAGTTCCGCGGCGGCGACGAGGCTGGCGCCCTCGCGGAGGCCGAGGCGCTGCCGCCTCACGCGCAGGAGGCCAGCCGCATGGCCGCCTGGATCGAAAAACTGAAGGAACGCGTCGAGGCTCAAGCGGCGCTCGATGCCTGGCTGGCCGAGATCGGCCCGGCGGACAACGGCTAAGGGAGCAGGATCGTGCTGAATTCCATCATCAAGTTCGCCGTCTTCATCAGCATCGTGGCGGCCCTCGCCTTTGCCGGGCACTTGCTCGTGAGCGCACCGGCGGGCGACGGCGTGGCGATCAAGTTCTACGGCTACGAGATCCCCAATGTCCGCCCCGTTGTGGCCGTGCTGCTGTTGGTGGCGCTCTTTCTCGGCCTCTATCTCTTCCTGAAGGTCTCCGGGTTCCTGATCGCGCTCTTCAACTTCATCGTCGGCAACGACTCGAGCTTCACCCGCTATTTCCAGCGGGCGGATGAGCGGAAAGGCGCCGAGGCGCTGGCCCAGGCGCAGGCCGCCATCGCCATGGGCGACGGGCGCAAGGCGAAGCAGAAGGCGCAGCTGGCCGAACGGAAGCTGAAGCGTCCCACGGTCACCCGCCTCGTGAGTGCTCAGGCGGCGGAACTGGCGGGCGACAAGGAAAAGGCGAAGACCTACTACCGCGCCCTCGCGGACCATTCCGAAACAGCGCTCGTGGGTGTGAAGGGCCTCCTCCGCCTCGCCGAGACGGACGGCGAGCGGGAGACCGCCGAGATCCTCGCCCGCACCGCCGTGGGCCTGAAGACGGACGACAAGGAGACGCTCGAGGGCCTCTACGCCATGCAGGTCCAGAAGTTCGATTGGGAGGGCGCGAAGGCGACGCTGAGCTCGCTGAAGCGGAACACCCTCATCACGAACGATGAAGCTGCCCGTCGGGAAGCCAATCTCGGCCTCGCGCAGGCGGCCGAGGCGCAGGATCAGGGGCGGAGCGGAGAGGCGCTGAAGCTTGCCGTGGAAGCCGCGAAGATCGATCCCTCGAACCGGGAGGCGACCGCGAAGGCCGCCAAGCACCTGGCCGAGACCGGCGCCACGAAACAGGCCGGCAAGGTGATCGCCGATGCCTGGAAGGCAGCCCCCGGCCCGGCGGTGGCCAGTGTCTTCGCCGATCTGGAGCCGGAGGAGACACCGGAGGCGCGCCGCCAGCGTTTCGAGACGCTCTTCGCCTCGAACCCCAGCCACCCGCAGACGCACTACACCCGCGCGGAGCTCGCGCTGATGGAAGGCAAGTGGGACGAGGCGCGTGCGGAGCTGAAGAAGCTCAACGAGACCGAGCCCTCGGGCCGCTATTGCGCCATTCGCGCCGCTATCTCGCGCGGTGAGGGCCGGCCGGAAAGCGAAGTCCGCACCTGGCTCGTCCGCGGCATCGGCGCGCCGGGCGGTGGCGAGGGCATGATCGCGGACGCGGCGCTCCTGCCACTGCTCGTGGGCTCCACGGGCAGCGGCGGCGGCGGCAATGCGGCCGCCAAGGAAAAGCCCGCCCCGGCCGCGAGCGAGACCGCCACCGCAGGCTGACGCGAAGCGCCGTACCACGCTGAACGGCTCGCCCGGCAACGCCGCGGCGGGTCGTCTTGTTTTTGCCGCCTGCTGCCGCTACGCCCCGGCACGCACAGCGCGAGGGAGGCCTTCATGCGGATTGCGATGATCGGGGCAGGTTATGTGGGCCTCGTCTCGGGCGCCTGTTTCTCCGATTTCGGCCATGAGGTGACCTGCGTCGATCTCTCGTCGAAGAAGATCGACGCGCTAAATGCAGGCGAGGTGCCGATCTACGAGCCGGGCCTCGACACGCTGATCGCCCGCAATGCGCAGGCCGGCCGCCTGAGCTTCACCACCGAGCTTGGGCCGGCCGTGCGCGAGGCCGATGCCGTGTTCATCGCCGTCGGCACACCCACGCGCCGGGGCGACGGGCATGCGGACCTACAGTATGTGTATGCTGCCGCGGAGGAGGTGGCCCGAAACCTCGACGGCTATACCGTGGTGGTCACCAAATCGACCGTGCCCGTGGGCACGAATGCCGAGGTCGCCCGGCGGATCGCCGCCGCTGCCCCGGAGGCGTCGTTCGATGTCGCCTCGAACCCTGAATTCCTCCGCGAAGGCGCGGCAATCGAGGACTTCATGCGGCCGGATCGGGTCGTTGTCGGCTGCGTCTCCGAGCGTGCCGAGCAGGTGATGCGCGAGGTCTATCGCCCCCTCTTCCTGCGCGAGACGCCCATCGTGGTCACCTCGCTCGAGAGCGCTGAGATCATCAAATACGCCGCCAATGCCTTCCTCGCGACCAAGATCACCTTCATCAACGAGATCGCCGATCTCTGCGAGAAAACCGGCGGGAACGTGCAGCACGTGGCGAAGGGCATCGGGCTCGATGGCCGCATCGGCTCGAAATTCCTGCATGCGGGGCCCGGCTATGGCGGCTCCTGCTTCCCGAAGGACACCTCGGCGCTGGCCCGGTCGGGGCAGGACTATGCCGCCCCGCTTCGGATTGTCGAGACCGTGATCAGCGTCAACGACGCGCGCAAGCGTCGGATGGTCGACAAGATCATGGAGGCGATGGACGACAAGGTGGCGGGCAAGTCCATCGCCGTCCTCGGCGTTACCTTCAAGCCGAACACGGACGATATGCGCGAGGCACCGTCCCTCACCGTGGTGCCCGCTCTGATCGGCGCGGGCGCACGCGTCGCCGTGACCGATCCGCAGGGCAGGAAGGAAGGCGAGGGGCTGCTGCCGGGCGTGACCTGGTGCGACGATGCCTATGCCGCGGCCCGGGGCGCTGATGCCGTTGTCATCCTGACCGAGTGGAACGAGTTCCGGGCCCTCGACCTCACCCGCCTGCGCCAGACCATGACGCACCCCCTGATGGTGGACCTGCGCAACATCTACCGGCCGGAGGACGCGCAGGACGCCGGGTTCACCTACATCTCCGTTGGCCGGCCCTGAGGGGGCCGGGATGGGCGAGACGGTTCTCCTCACCGGCGCCGCGGGCTTCATCGGTGCGGCCCTGGCAGAGCGTCTGCTGGATGACGGTCGACAGGTCCTCGGCGTCGACAACTTCTCCCCGTATTACGATCCCGCATTGAAGGCCGCCCGGCTGGCCCGGCTGGAGGGGCGGAACGGCTGGCGCTTTGAACGGCTCGACCTCGCGGACCGGGAAGCGACGGCGGCCCTGTTCGAGACCGAGCGGCCGGCCCGCGTCGTCCATCTCGCTGCACAGGCGGGCGTGCGACATGGCCTGAAAGCACCCTTCGACTATGCGGCCAGCAACCTAAGCGGCTTCCTCTCGGTTCTGGAAGGCTGCCGGCACGCGGGCACCGGGCATCTGCTCTACGCCTCCTCCAGCTCCGTCTATGGCGGCAACGCGAAGGTGCCGTTCGCGGAGGCGGACAGCGTCGACCACCCGGTGAGCCTCTATGCCGCCACGAAGAAGGCCAACGAGCTGATGGCGCATTCCTACGCCCATCTCTTCGGCCTGCCGGCCACGGGCCTGCGTTTCTTCACAGTCTACGGCCCGCGCGGGCGGCCGGACATGGCCTACTGGAAGTTCACGCGCGCGATCCTCGCGGGCGAGCCGATCGACGTCTACAACCACGGCAACATGCGGCGGGACTTCACCTATGTGGACGATGTGGTCGAGGCCGTCGCCCGCCTCGTGGACCTGCCCGCTGCCCCGAACCCCGGCTTTGACCGGGCGGCGCCGGACCCCGCAACCTCCTGGGCGCCCCACACGGTCTACAACATCGGCAACAGCCGGCCGGAGGCGCTCGGCCATTTCATCGATTTGCTCGAGGCAGCGTGCGGCCGCAAGGCGGAGCGCCGCCTCCTCCCCATGCAGCCTGGCGACGTGGAGGCTACGGCGGCAGATACGAGCCGCCTTGAGGCGGCAATCGGCTTCCGCCCGTCAACACCGCTCGATGTGGGGCTCGACGCCTTCGTGCAATGGTACCGGGCCCATCACAGAAGCTAGAGGGCGGCGCGACGCTCATCGTCTGGCATCGGCAGTCTGCGCGCCGCCCTGCAGCGGAACCCTAGCCCCGGCGATCTTCCCTGAGCCCGGCGGCCAGGCGCTTCCCCTCATCGAACGCCGCGCGCCGCTCCGCCAGTTCTGCGGGGGATAGGCGGGCCGCGTTGCTGTAGCTCGCCCGCCAGTCCGCCGGGCCCGGCCATTGCAGGGGGTTCACCGCGGTCGTCCGCGGTTCGGTCGCCATGTCGAGAAGCTCGAGCGCCAGGGCGAGCGTGGCACGTTGTGATGCGGCGTCCCCGGGCAGACCCGCCGCGTTCCCCAGTGGTACGTCGCTGAAGAGGAGGCGCGGGACGCCCGCATGCTCCACGATATCGCGCGCCGCACCCATGATCACGGTGGCGATCCCCTCTGCTTCCAGCGCCCGGGCTGCGAGGGAGACGGACTGGTGGCAGACCGGGCAGTTCGCCACCAGCACCGCGGCCTCCACCCCATCGGCCTGGCAGGCTTCGAGCAGCGCGGGCGCATCGACCTCCCGCGTTGTCTTCTGGGAGCGGTTGGTGGGCAGGCCGTAGAGCCGGCGTGAGAGGCGCCCGATGCGCCCCTCCCGCGCGGCGTCCCACAGCGCCCGAAGCGGCAGATAGGTGCCGATATCCTCGGCGGTCGTGTGATCCCGGTCGATGGCCACATGGGCGATGCGCAAATCGGGCATCCTGTCCGACGGCAGCGTGTAGACCGCGTAGAACTTCGCCGCGGCGTTGTAGGGGGCGCCGGGCCCTTGATCGCCTGCCTCCGGCTTGAAGGGCGCCGCTGTCGTCACCAGGCCGAGGGTGAGGGATCGAAGCGGGCGCGGTATGGGCGCGAAGGGCACCTCCGCATGCTGCGCCCAGCGATAGGGTGGCCCGTAGCCCAGGGCTTCGTAATAGGTGCGGGTGCGCTCCATATAGGCGATGGGCGCAGGAGCATCGGGCGCCGCCATCACAGGATCTCGAGGGGCTGCGCGCGTGTTGGCGGCGGGAAGGCAGCGTCGATGGCCGCGAGGAGTTCCGGGCCGAGCGTGACGGATGCAGCGTCCGCGAGAGCGTCCACATGCTCCAGCCTAGCGGCCTTCGGGATCGGGCACGCAGCCCCGCGCGCCAGATGCCAGGCGAAGGCGAGCGTGGCGGGGGAGAGCCCGGCCCCGGCCGCAATCTGCCGGAACGCCGTGTTGCCGGCGAGGCGCCGCGGCTCGATGGGCGTGTAGGCGACGCAGACGATGCGATGCTCTGCCAGCAGCGGCAGAAGGTCGAACTCGATACCGCGGCGTGAGGGATTGTAGAGCACCTGGTTCACGTCGATCAGCGTGTCCTCCCCCAGCGCGATGATCGACTGCATCTCGCGCATGTCGAAGTTGCTCACGCCGAAGGCCCGGATCTTTCCGGCCTCGATCAGGCGGTGCGCTCCCTCCAGCGTTTCCGCGAAAGGCGTGCTGCCCGGCCAGTGCAAGAGATAGAGGTCCAGATACTCCGTCCCCAGCCGGCTGAGCGACCGCTCGCAGGCGGCGACCATCTCGTCCGCACGCGCGTGGTAGGGATAGAACTTGGAGCAGAGGAAGAGCGCCGTCCGGTCCACGCCTTCGAGCACCCGGCCGATGAGCGCCTCGCTCCCGCCCTCCGCAGACATCTCCGCCGTGTCGAGATGGCGGAAGCCGCGTTCGAGGGCGCGTTTCAGCGCGCGCTCCTCGTCACCCGCCGCCCGCGGATCCTCCCCCAGGCGCCAGGTGCCGAAGCCGGGGCACGGCATCTCCACGCCCGAGCGGAGGCGGATTGTGGTGCCCAGCGCCGGGCTGGCCGCAAGATCGTTTCCCATAAGTCAAGCGTAGCGGCTGGGGCTCTGACGGGCAATCGAGGGCGACAGCATCGCGTCTGGGGCTGTAGGTTTCCCCCATGGCCGCAACCCGACCCCTTCCGAGCCTCGGCGCCCTGCTCGCCTTCCGGGCAGCCGCGCGCCATCCCCGGCTGTCGGAGGCGGCGGCGTCGCTCGGCGTGACCGAGAGCGCGGTCAGCCACCGGATCAGGCAGCTGGAGGAGGCGCTGCACGTGGCGCTGTTCGACCGGTCCTCGGGCCGTTTGCGGCTGACGGCCGAGGGGCAGCGCTACCTTGCCGGCATCGAGCCCGCGCTTGGTCAGATCGAGGCCGCAACCGAGGCGCTGATGCCCTCGGGCGGACGGCGCGCCGTGCGGCTGACCCTGCCGCCCTCGCTTGCCGCCATGTGGCTGATCCCGCGCCTCGCCAGCTTCGAGGCGGAGAACCCGGGTATCGAGGTGCAGCTCGTCCTCACCACGCGCCTCGTCGATCTCGCGCGCGATCAGGTCGACCTCGCCATCCGCTACGGGCGCGGTCCGTGGCCGGGGGTCGAGGCCCGCTGGCTCTTCGACGATCTGGCGACGCCCGTGGCGGCACCGGGCTTTCTGTCGGAGATCTCAGAGAACAGCTTGCCCAAGGGCATCCGCTACATCGTCAACCGCAGCATTCCGGGGGAGTGGGAGGAATGGGCCCGGGCGCGCGGCCTTGCGCCCCCGCCCCTCACCGGGGCGCTGGTGCTCGACTCGATCGAGCAGGTGCTGCAGGTGGCGGAGAGCGGCAACGGCCTCGCCATGGGGCGCTCGCCCTATATCGAGGAACGCTTGGCCGCTGGCCGCCTCGTAGCCCCTTTCGGCGAGGTCGGGCCCACGGGGGCGGGTTACCATCTCTGCCGGGCAGGCGGTGCCGAGCCAACAGCCGCCGCGCGCCGCCTCGCCACCTGGCTCGAAGGGCTGGGCAGCGGCGTTTGAGCTGGCGGACTTGAGGAAATCTCAAGTCCCGCTGAGGAGCTCTCATTTGAAGGTGCACGCCCCGCCTGCCACCTCTCCCCCAACACGGCGCCGCCGATGGCGCCAGGGTGCAAGGAGGATTGAGCGATGAACGCGATCACCGAGACCAAGGCCACCAGCCGGACTACCGACATCACCCCGGACCTCACCTACATCGTGCCCCAGGCGGAGAAGCCCCGCTTTCTGAGCCAGGCCTATACGGGCGGGGAGGCCGCCTTCCTGTTCGACATCGAGCAGCATGCGGTACCGGTGGCCGATCTGCGCCCTGAGGCCGATCGCTTCACCTTGGATCGCGAGGGCTTTGCCTTCCGCACCGCCCCCACGGCCGCGGGCGATCTCTATGACGACGTCGTGGTCGATGGTATCTACCGCCAGGAGATCGAAGCCCTTCTCAAGGCTGAACTCGGTGCGAGCCGCGTGGTGGTGTTCGACGCTACCCGCCGGTCGGATGGCGGGAAGGGCGCGAAGAACAAGGATGGCGCCCGCGGCGTCGCCTCGCGCATCCATGTCGACTACACCGCAAGGAGCGGGCCGCAGCGAGCACGGGACGTGCTGGGCAGCGAGGAGGTCGACCGGCTGCTCGCTGAGGGCAAGCGCCTCGTTCAGGTGAATGTCTGGCGCCCGATCACCGGGCCGGTGCAGCGTGCGCCGCTGGCGCTGGCGGATGCGAGCACCGTCGAGCCGCGGGACCTCGTGGCCACCGATCAGGTGTTCCCGGACCGGGTGGGCGAGATCTACCACCTTGCGCATAACCCTGGTCAGCGCTGGTACTGGGCGCCGGAGATGACGCGGGACGAGGTGCTGCTGATCAAGGGCTGGGACAGCCTCGAGGATGGGCGCGCCCGGTTCACGCCGCACACCGCTTTCGAGCTGCCCGATCAGGACCCAGCCGCCCCGGCGCGCGAGAGCATCGAGGTCCGCACCTATGCCGTGATCGGCTGACGCTACTGCGCCCTGGGCTCGACAAGCCCCGACCGCTCGCCGATGGTCACCGGCGGGCGGTTTCGCATGGGAGGGTGACGTGGCGCGGACGGTGAGGCTTTCGGCCAATCTCGGCTTTCTGTGGACGGAGCTGCCGTTTCCCGAGGCGGTGCGTGCCGCCGCCGCTGCCGGCTTTGAGGCGGTGGAACTCCACTGGCCCTATGACGTGCCGGCGGACGATCTCGTCGCCGCCCTGCGCGAGACCGGCCTGCCCGTGCTCGGCCTCAACACGCGGCGCGGGGATACCAGCGCCGGAGAGAACGGCCTCTCCGCCCTGCAGGGGCGCGAGGCGGATGCCAGGGCGGCTATCGATGAAGCCTACGATTACGGCGCCCGTATCGGTGCGCGCGCCGTGCATGTGATGGCCGGTTTCGCGAGCGGCGACGATGCTGCGGCCACCTTCCGCGCCAACCTCGCCTATGCGGCGGATCGGGCGGCCGAGCGCGGCATGGGCGTGTTGATCGAGCCTCTCAACCGTCGCGACGCACCGGGCTACTTCCTGAAGGATGCCTGGCAGGCCGCCGCGCTCATCCGCGAGATCGGGCGGGACGAGATCCGGATCATGTTCGACTGCTACCACCTGCAGATCATGCAGGGCGATCTCACGAAGCTTTACGGAGAGGTGGCGTCGCTCGTCGGCCATATCCAGTTTGCCGCCGTACCCAGCCGGGCCGAGCCGGATGAGGGTGAGATTGCCTACGAACGCCTGCTCCCCGCCCTGGCGGCGCAGGGCTATGGCGGGTGCTTCGGTGCTGAGTACCGGCCCCGCGCAGGGGCCGATGGCGGCACCGATGCGGGGCTCGGCTGGCTCAGGCTCTTCGAGGACTGACGGCGCTCAGCGCTTGCCGCGCTGTGCCTCCAGCATCGCGATCATCAGCGCATCCCGCTGGGCCGCGAGCGTAGCCTGATCGGCCCCCTCCGTCGCTGCCGCCACGCCTTCGGCGAGCGCGCGCGCCGTCTCCTCGTTCATGACGGGCTGGCCGAGATCGTCCCACCAGCGATTGAAGCTTGGCCCGTAGCGGCGGCAGTACTCCTCGAGCCCGCCGGCGCCTGCGGCCAGATGAAAGAGCGTGTTGGGACCCATCGCCGCCCAGCGCTGCCCGGGGCCCGCCCAGATCGCCGTGTCCACATCCTTCACGCTGGCTACGCCTTCCAGCACCAGGTGGATCGCTTCGCGCCAGAGGGCGGCCTGGAGGCGGTTGGCCACATGGCCCGGCACTTCCTTCTCCACGCGGATCGTGACCTTGCCGGCATCCTGGTAGATCGCCTCGGCGGCGGGCACCGCCTCCGCATCCGTCCGCTCGTTGCCCATCACTTCGACCAGCGGCACGAGATGCGGCGGGTTGAAGGGGTGGCCGAGGACGAGCCGCCGAGGGTTGCGCCAGCCCGCCTGCATCTCGGTCAGCGTGAGGCCGGAGGCGGAGGAGGCGATGACAGCGTCCGCCGGGAACGCGTCCTCGATACGGGCATAGAGCGCGTGCTTGATCTCCACGCGCTCGGGCACGCTTTCCTGGGCGAAGACGATCCCCTCCACCGCCTCCGCCGGGTCCGCATGGAAGCTGATCGCCCCCGGATCCCCGCGCTCCGCGAGGCCGAGGGTGGTGAGCGCGGGCCAGGCGCCCTCCACATACGCACGCACGGCGGCATCGGCGTCTGGCGCCGGGTCGTGCACCCGCACGCGGTGGCCGGCGGCGAGGAAGAGGGCGGCCCAGCTGGCGCCGATCACGCCAGCGCCGAGGATTGCGATATCGCTCATCAGAACAGTCCCGGTTGGAGGGGGGAGGCGGCGGTCAGCCCGCCATCGACGGTGAGGCACTGGCCCGTGACGAAGGCGGCCTCGGGCGAGGCGAGCCAGACCACCGCGCGCGCGATGTCCTCCGGCTGGCCGAAGCGGTGGGCGGCGTGGCGCTTGAGGGCGTCGGCCTCCGCCGCGGCAGGGTTGCTGGCCACGGCGAAGGCCGCCTCCGCCATGCCGGTCATGATCCAGCCGGGCGAGACCGCGTTGCACCGCACGGCCGGGCCGTGGTCAACGGCGATGGAGCGGGTGAGCCCATGCACGAAGGCCTTTGAGGCGTTGTAGAGCGCCATCGCCGGGTCTGCCTGGTTGCCGCTGATCGAGCCGATGTTGACGATGGCGCCGCCCCTCTCGGCCATGCCCGGCAGGAAGGCGCGGCAGCAGTTGAAGACGCCGCGGCAGTTGATGCCGATCACCGCGTCCCAGTCCGCGTCGCTGCTGTCGGTCACGGTCTTCTCGACCTGGATGCCGGCATTGTTGACGAGGATGGTGGGCGGGCCGAGCGGCGCGGTTGCTGCAAGCATGGCTACGACGGATGACGGGTCCGCCACATCCCCCTGATGCCAGTGGATCGGCGCCGGCAGGTCCGACGGTCGCCCGCCGCGCCCGGTGGCCATGACAACCGCCCCGGCTTTGGCCAGTGCTTCCGCCGTGGCGCGGCCGATCCCCCGGCTACCGCCGGTTACGACCGCCACTTGCCCGTCGAGCAAACCCATCAGAAGCCCACCGCGTCGCCGCCCTTCAGGCCGAGGCGGGCGCGGGCCTCATCCGGTGTGGCGATGGTCTGGCCGAGGTTCTCGAGGATCGTGCGGATGCGGGAGACCTGCTGGGCGTTCGACGTCGCAAGCTCGCCCTTGCCGATATAGAGGCTGTCCTCCAGGCCAACGCGCACGCTGCCGCCAAGCATCGCTGCCTGTGTGGCAAACGGCATTTGGTTACGGCCAGCGGCGAGAACTGACCACTCGTATTCGTCACCGAAGAGGCGCTGGGCGGTCCGGTGGCAGTGCATGAGGTTGTCCATATCGGCCCCCATGCCACCGAGGATCCCGAAGATCATCTGGATGAAGAAGGGTGGCTTCACGAGGCCTTTGTCGACGAACCACGCAAGGTTGTAGAGATGACCGAGGTCGTAGCACTCGAACTCGAACTTCGTGCCATGCGCCTCGCCAAGGTTCTTCAGCGCATACTCAATGGTGGCGAAGGTGTTGGGGAAGATGAAGTCTCGCGTCATCCCCAGGAATTCGGGCTCCCAAGCGGACTTCCACTCCGAATGCTTTTCCAGAAGCGGGAAGATCCCGAAATTCATGCTCCCCATGTTCAGCGAGGCCATCTCCGGGCTCGCCGCCGTCGCCGCAGCCAGGCGCTGGTCCATGGTCATGCCGAGGCCCGCGCCGGTGGTCACGTTCACCACCGCGTTCGTCGCCTGTTTGATGCGCGGCAGGAACTGCATGAACGTCTCGGGCCGGTGATCGGGCTTGCCCCAGATCTCGGGCTCCGTGTGCCGGGCGTGGAGATGGATGATCGATGCGCCCGCCTCCGAGGCCTCGATGCTCGCCTGCGCGATTTCGTCCGGCGTGACCGGCAAGTGAGGCGACATCGAAGGCGTGTGGATGCCGCCGGTCACGGCGCAGGTGATGATGACGGGCTTGGCCATCGTGTTCACTCCAATCGTCCGGGCAGTCCGCGCCCGTTGTTCCACCACCGATGTGGATTGTCGCTGTTGGGGTCGTAGGCGGCGCGGCTCGCCCAGTCTTCGCGCAGAAAGATCACCGGCTCCTCGTAGTGATGCACGGCCAGGATCGCATCCATGACCTTCTCCAGCGTGGCCGTGTCCCGTTCGATCGAGATCTTGAGTTCGACCATCGGGTAGTTCTCTGTCCCCCCTGCCTCGAAACCACCCACATGCGTTGTGGTCGTCGAGCCCGGCTCAGGGCGCGCCGTTTCCTTGCCGATGGCCGAGATACTGGCGTTCCGCTGGTAGCGCCCGTAGCCGAGGGGGTACACCTCGAGGATGGCGTCGAGGATGCGGTCAGTGTCCTCCGGCAGGGTCTGTATCTCGATCGTCCAGACGGGAATGAAGCGGCCTGATTCTGCGCGA
Source organism: Pseudomonadota bacterium (assembly GCA_038528605.1). Classification (GTDB taxonomy): domain Bacteria; phylum Pseudomonadota; class Alphaproteobacteria; order Rhodobacterales; family Rhodobacteraceae; genus Thermohalobaculum. The sequence goes on along the minus strand of JBCBEP010000039.1, from coordinate 12,680 downwards.
TAGGTCGAGAGGTCGGTCATCGCTCAGAGCCTCATCTGCTGGACCTGGGCCGAGAGCCCGCCATCGATCACCCATAGCTGACCCGAAGCGTAGCGCGCTTCGTCCGACGCCAGCCACAGGACGAGATTGGCGATGTCCTCCGGCGTGCCATAGGTGCGCATCGGGTGCACGTCGCGCACGGCCTGCTGCAGCTCCTCGATGGTCCGGCCGCCGCCGCCGGAGCCCTCGCCGGTGAAGAAGCTCTGCAGCATCGGCGTGTCCACGTAACCGGGGCAGACGGCGTTGACGCGGATGCCTTCCGGCCCGTGGTCGCAGGCCATCGCGCGGGTAAGGGCATGGACCGCGCCCTTCGTGGCGCAATAGGCCGCAAGGCCCGGATCGGCGATGAAGCCGTCGTAGCTGCCGAAGTTGATGATGCTGGCGGCGCCCGACCAGCGGAGAAGCGGCAGCGCATGTTTCGACGTGAGGAAGGTGCCGGTCACGTTCACCGCGAAGCTCCGGTTCCACTCCTCTAGCGTCGTCTCCTCGATGGTCTTCTCGATCTCGATCCCGGCCGCATTCACCAGAATGTCCAGCTTGTCCCATTCCGCACCGAGCCGGGCGAAGGCGGAGATCACCCCCGCCTCGTCCGTCACATCGTAGCGGCGGGCTTCCACACCGTCGGGGGCGTCGGGCCACTCGCCGACATCGGCGGCGATGACACGCGCGCCCTCGGCGGCGAAGCGGCTGCAGATGGCGCGGCCGATGCCGCCGCAGCCGCCGGTCACGAAGGCGTTTTTACCGGGGAGGCGCTGGCTCATTCCGATTGCTCCGGCAAGGGATACTGCATGCGGTTGAGCGCGTCGCCGTAAGGGACATGGTTGCGCACGAACTCGTTCGAGGCATCGCGCTTCGGCGCATAGTCCCACGATGTGAGCGCGCCCGCCTCCATCGCCGCATGCACCGCGCGGCGCTGCTTCTGGGTTGCGATGACATTCTGGCGGATCGCCTCGCTGTCCCACCGCCCGTTTACTTCTGCCGCAAAGGCCGCCGCCGTTTCCGCATGGGCCGGGTCGTTTGCGAGATTGGCCAGCTCCTCCGGGTCTGTTTCAAGGTCGAAGAGCTGCGGGGGATCGACGTCGCAGTGGATGTACTTGAAGCGCCCGCGCCGGATCATGAAGACCGGGTGGGAGGCAAGCTCCGCGCAGTACTCGCCGATCGCCTCGCCTGCCGTCTCGCCAGCGCCCTGCGCCTCGGCCCAGAGGGATCGGCCATCGATGGGCATGCCCACGGTGCCGCTCTCCACGCCGCCGATCTCGAGGAAGGTGGGGAGCAGATCCACAAGCGAGCAGGGCGTGCCGCTCGATCCAGCCGAAACACCCGGGCCGGCCATGATCAGCGGCACCCGGGCGGAGGGCTCGAAGAACGTCATCTTGTACCAGAGGCCCCGGTCACCCAGCATGTCCCCATGATCCGCGGTCACGACGATGACGGTGTTGTCGAGCTGATCCGACTCCTCGAGCGCCTGCACGACCGCTCCCAGCTTCGCGTCGAAATAGGAGGTGTTGGCGTAGTAGGCGTGCCGTGCATTGCGGATCTCCGCCTCGGTCGGCTCGTGCAGGTCCGCCTCGATCCCGCGCATGATGCGGGCTGAATGCGGGTCCGTCGCCTTCGGATTGGCCGGCATATTGATCGCATCATGGTCGTAGAGGTCCCACCATTCGGGCCGCGCCACATAGGGGTCGTGCGGGTGGATGAGGCTTACCACCATGCAGAAGGGCGCGACCTTCTCCATCCGGTACTCGAAGATGCGGCGCCGGGCGAAGAACACCGTCTCCTCGTCGTACTCGTACTGGAAGGTGGTGGCGGCGACGCCCGCGTTCTTCACCGCATCCATGTTGTGGTAGAAGCTGTCGATCCGCTCGTCCGGCAGCTCCCAGTCCGGCGTCCAGGCATGATCGGCCGGATAGATGTCGGTCGTCAGCCGCTCCTCGAAGCCGTGAAGCTGGTCCGGCCCCACGAAATGCATCTTGCCCGACAAGCAGGTGCGGTAACCCGCGCGGCGCAGGTAATGCGCAAAGGTCGGGATGCTGGCCGGAAACTCCGACGCATTGTCGTAGGCCGCGATGCGGGTGACATGCTGGCCCGACATGAAGCTGAAGCGTGAGGGCGCGCAGAGGGGCGCGTTGCAGTACGCCGCGTCGAAGCGCATGCCGCGGGCGGCCAGTGCATCCATGTTCGGTGTCTTGACGAGCGGGTGGCCATAGGCGCCGGTGAAGTGCGGCGCCAGCTGGTCGGCCATGATAACGACGATGTTGGGGCGGGTCATATCTCTCTCCCTGAAGCGTTGCATTGCGCGGGTTCAGGGCAGCCCCGGCGGGGGCTGGTAGTGCATCTGCTTGGCGTGGACCGTCCTCACACTGCGCCGCTCGCATAGGCGTCGAGCACGAGGCCGTGGAAATGGTGCACCGCATGCTCGGACTTTCCCGATCCGTCGGGGTCGTGGACAATGCGGCCCTGCGCGAAGGCGGGCGTGTTCATCCCGCGCTGAACGCTTTCCACGAGCGCGATATCCTCGGCCTGCAGCACCTCGTCGATGTAGCGGATCGCTTCCTGCTCCGCCTCCACAGGCTCTGGGGTCTCGAAGTAGAAGTCGTAGGTCTCCAGCGTGCGCTCCGGCCCTGCGGGGATAATGTGCATGACGATCATGTTCCCCCGTCCCGGATAGCGCATGAGGCAGGTGTTCGGCCAAAGCCACCAAACAGCATGCGTCTTTACCGTGGCGTCGGCCACCGAATAGGCGCTGTTCGAGGATTGGCCGGCATCTGCCATATGGCTCGAATAGATGCCGTGGGTCGTGACCTTGTAGGTGTCCATGTCCACCAGCGTGCAGAAGTCCTTATGCGCTGTCGGGCAATGGTAGCATTCCAGGAAGTTGTCGACGACGTTCTTCCAGTTCGACTTGATGTCGTAGGTCAGGCGGTGCGCGAAGGTCAGCCGGTCGATGTCCGGCGCCCATTCGCGGATCTCGGCGCCCAGGTCGCCCGACTGGATGCGGAGCGGCTCGGCCTTGGGGTCGAGGTTCACGTAGATGAAGCCGCAGAACTCCTCGACCTGGACGCTGTCGAGGCAGATCTCCTTCGCCTCGAACCCCGGCAGACGCTCGGTATGGGGCGCGCGCACGAGGCGGCCGGTGAGGTCGTACACCCAGGCGTGGTAGGGGCACATGATGCGCGTGGTCGTGCCCTCACCGCTCAGAAGCTCATGCGCTCGGTGCTTGCACACATTGTAGAACGCGCGGATCGCACCGTCCCGGTCACGCACCACCGCAATTGGGCGGCCGGCAATGGTGGCGGTAACGAAGCTGCCGGGCGCGCGCAGCTTCTCCGCATGAGCCACCCACTGCCAGCTTCGCGCGAAGATCGCCTGCTGCTCATAGTCGTACCAGCGCGGGTCCGTATATGCGTCCTTGTGGAGCGAATGCGAACGGCCCGGTTCCGGGTCCCACCCGGCGCGGATGGCGCGGAGATCGGCGGCGTCGATGCGGAGGGTCATGGGCGGCCTCTGACTGCGGTGACCGCATGATCCTCCCGCCGCATCTCCGCCGGGAGCTAGCGCGTTCCGTCATCCGCCTGACTGTCCGCGACGGCACGCGGCATCGGCCAGGCGCGGAATTCGAAGGGTACACGACCCTCGAGCCGGTCCGTCCGCGGCGGCACGCCGAAGCGGGCGCGATAGGCGCGGGAGAAATGCTCCGGGCTCGCGAAGCCGCAGGCCACGGCAATCTCCCACACGGGCATCTCTGTCTGCGTCACCAGCCCGCGCGCCCGGTCGAGCCGGATGTCCCGGTAATACTGCATGGGCGAGACGCAGATGAACTCCGCGAAGAGCCGCTCGAGCTGGCGGGAGGAGAGACCGACCTCCTCGGCAATCTCCGGGATCGGCACTGTCGCCTCGAGGTGCTGCTCCATGAGCTTGATGGCGGCACGCAGCTTGGCGGGCACGGTAGCCCCCAGAGGTTCCCCAAGCTCCGGCAGCTGCCGTTCCCCGGCGGGACGGATCCGTTCGTGAAAGATGTAGCGGGCCGCTGCATTGGCCCGCGCGGCGCCCAGCAGGGAGCGGACAAGCTGAAGCCCCATATCCGTGGCCGCCGCACCGCCGCAGGTGGTCATCCGGTCCCGGTCGAACACGTAGAGATCCTCGGCCAGCTCCACCTTGGGGTATAGCTCCGCAAAGGCATCCATATGCTCGTAGTGGACCGTCGCCCGGTAGCCATCCAGCAGCCCCGCCTCCGCCAGCACGAAGGCGCCCGTATCGATGGCACCGAGCGACGCGCCGAACCTCGCCCAGCGGCGCAATGCGGCCAAGACCGTTGCGGCGCCATGGCTCTCCGGCGTCCAGCTGCTGGAGACGATGGCGATGGCGGGGGGGCGGGGCAGGGCGGAGATCCCCTCCGTCATCACCGTAAAGCCGTTGCTCGACGGTACCGGGCCCCCTTCCGCCGAGGCGAGCGTCCAGGCAAAGCGGGGCCGGCTGTCGAGGTAGTTGGTGACGCGCAGCGGGTCGAGAAACGCGGCCGTGGCGCTCATGTTGAAGTGCGGCGTCACCAGCATGCAAAGCCGTAGGGACCCGCCCTCCTGCCCGGTCAGCCCATGCTCCGCCATCGGTCGCCTTCCATCAAAAACGCGTCGGAGAATGTTAGCTCGGCACCGCCATCCGTGAAAAGGTGGCGAGATGCGCCCGAACGGGCCAGCCATGCAGGGAGTATCAGCATGATCAGAACGGCAGTCGCCGCCGCGGCGCTTCTCGCCGCTTCCGGCGCCGTCCAGGCCGCCGAGCTCGGCGCCGTGGACGAGCCCATCAAGCTCGCCATCAACGAATGGACCGGCCAGCACATCACCACCCATGTCGCCGGCGAGATGCTGAAGGCCGCCGGCTACAAAGTGGAATACGTCACCGCCGGGTACTTCAACATGTGGGAGGCCATGGGCGAGGGCGAGATCCACGCCGCCCTCGAGGTCTGGTCGTCCAACGTCTCCGAAGGCTATGCGAAGCAGAAGGAAGCGGGCACCGTGGTCGAGGTCTCCGATCTCGGCCTCGAGGCGAAGGAAGGCTTCGCCTATCCCGCGCATGTTGCCGAGATGTGCCCGGGCCTGCCCGCCTGGGAAGCGCTGGAGGCCTGCGCGCTTCAGTTTGCGACTGCGGAGACACTGCCGTCCGGCCGTCTCGTCGATTACCCGGCAGACTGGGGCACCCCGGGGGCCGACCGCCTGACCGGCCTCGAACTGCCCTTCAAGGCCGTGCCCGCCGGTTCCGAGGGCGCGCTGGTTGCGGAGCTTCGCGCGTCGACGGAGAAGAAATCGCCGCTCCTCATCGTCTTCTGGCAGCCGCACTGGGCGATGTCAGCCTTCGACGTACAGTTCGTGGACCTGCCAGCTGGCGAGGCGGCCTGCTACGAGGATGCCTCCTGGGGCCCGAACCCCAACGCGGTGAACGACTGCGACTTCATCCCCACGCGCGTCTTCAAGACCGCGTGGAGCGGCTTTGCCGAGAAATGGCCGGCGGCCTATGAAATCCTCACCAACTACACCATGAGCACCGAAGCCCAGCAGCCGCTCATGGGAGAGGTCGACGTGGACGGCAAAGCCGTCGAGGACGCGGTCGCAGCCTGGATGGCGGCGAATGAGAGCGCCTGGAAGCCGGTCGTCGACACGGCCGTAAACTGAGGACGGGTCCGCTGACCAGCGAGAAGGGCGCGCCCGCGATCCGCGCCGAAGGCCTCTGGATGGTCTTCGGCGACGATGCGCGGCGCGCCCTTGCCGCCGAACAGGCCGCCGCCTCCAGTGCGGGGCGCGATGCGGTCGCCGAAGCGCTCCGGGGCAAGGGGCTCGTGCCGGCCGTGCGCGACGTGTCCTTCGAGGTCGGGCGCGGGGAGCTTTTCGTTATCATGGGGCTTTCGGGCTCCGGCAAGTCCACCGTCATCCGCTGCGTCTCCCGCCTGATCGAGCCGACTGCGGGGCGTGTGGCGATCGGCGGGGAGGACTTGCTGACCGCCTCCAAGAAGCGGCTGATTGAGCTCAGGCGCAGCCGTATCGGCATGGTCTTCCAGCATTTCGGCCTCTTCCCGCACATGACCGTGGCGGAGAACGTGGCCTTCCCCCTTCGCGTGCAGGCGGTGCGGACAGCCGAGCGCATGGCTCGCGCCGGCGAGGTGATCGAGCTTGTCGGTCTCGCCGGCAAGGAAGCCGCCTATCCGCGCGAGCTTTCCGGTGGACAGCGCCAGCGCGTGGGCATCGCCCGCAGCCTCGTCATGAACCCCGATATCTGGTTCCTCGACGAACCGTTCTCCGCGCTCGATCCGCTCATCCGCCGCCAGCTGCAGGACGAGTTCCTGACGCTTCAGGCGGAGCTGCACAAATCCATCGTCTTCATCACCCACGACATCGCCGAGGCACTGAAGCTGGCGGACCGCATCGCGATCATGCGCGACGGGGTGATCGTGCAGGTGGGCACGCCCGCCGAGATCGTGCTGAACCCCGTCGACGCCTATGTGGCCGAGTTCGCGAGCGAGGTTCCCAAGGGCCGTCTCATGACCGTCGAGGACATGATGGCGCCCCTGAACGGCGCGGCGAACGGGGGATCGGCCACGGCGGCACCCCTCGCCCCCGGTATGAACCTCGAGGAGGCGCTCGCCCGCTTCGTGGCGGATACCGGGCCGGGCGCTCTGCCCGTGGCGGATGGGGACGGCAACACCATCGGAACCCTCAGCGCCGAGGCGCTGGTGCGCGCCATCGGCACCGCGAAGGCCGGGGAGGCGGACGATGGCGCTCGCTGAGCGGGCGCCAGCGCTCGCGCCCGGCCTGCTCGAGCGCCTCCGCGGCCTCAGCCGCGGCGAACAGGCAGCGGCCATCATCGTCGGCCTCGCGATGCTCAGCGCGATCTTTCTGGCATTCGCCCCCGGCCTCGTTGCCTGGCCGAAGGGCTGGACCCTGCCCGCAACTGCCTGGATCGGCGACGGCCTCACCGTGGCGCTGGAGGCGGTGAAACCAGCCGCCCGTGCGCTTTCCGACATCCTCGGCTATCCGATGGCGTGGACCAACGCGGTCCTCACCGGGGCGCCCTGGCCGGCCGTCTTCGGCGCCATCCTCGCCAGCGCCTGGTGGATCGGCGGGCGTGGCATGGCGCTCACCGCGGTCGTCGCCCTCCTCTTCGTGCTGCTTTCCGGCTACTGGGCGGAGAGCATGGCCACACTCTCTCTCGTCGCCGTGTCCGTCCCCCTCGCGCTTCTCATCGGCCTCGTCACCGGCATCCTCGCCTACGAGATCCCGTCGGTCCGCCGAGGGCTCGAGACGCTGCTCGACGTGATGCAGACGGTGCCGACCTTCGCCTATCTCACCCCGCTCCTCCTGCTCTTCGGCTTCGGCCCGGTGGTGGGCCTTATCGCCTCTGCCATCTATGCAGCCCCCCCGATGGCGCGAAACACGCTGCTGGGCCTCGAGCGCGTGGCGCACGAGATCCGTGAGGCGGCGCTGATGTCCGGCGCCACGCGGCTTCAGCGCATGGTCCTGGTGGAGTTGCCCTCCGCCGGGGCGCAGATCCTCGTGGGCGTGAACCAGTGCGTGATGGCGGCGCTTTCCATGGTGATCATCGCGGCGGTGATCGGCGGGTTCGACGATATCGGCTGGGAAGTGCTGCTCACCATGCGCAAGGCCCAGTTCGGTCAGGCGCTGCTCGCCGGTCTCGTCATCGTCGTCTTCGCCATCCTGATCGATCGCCTGAGTGCCGGCCTCGCCGAGCCCCGCAGTCGGGGGCAGAGCAGGGTTGCCGGCACGATCCTTGGTGGCGGCCTCATCCTCGCCCTGCTTGTCTGGCTCACCGGCCTGACGGCGGACACGGCAGCCCTCGGCATCATGCGCCCGGCGGCAGAGGCGATCGACGCCGCCCTCTCCGCCTTCACCGCGAACAACGCCGCCCTGCTCGACGGGATCAAGAACGGCGCGATGTTCTACGGCCTCCTGCCGCTGCGCATCGGGCTTGACGACGCGGTGCTGCCCTTCACCTGGGGCTTCTCATGGACCCCTGCGATGAGCGCGGGCTTCCTGGGCGCCGTCGTCGCGCTTTCCGCCCTGCTGCTCTGGCGTGGATGGCTCGCCGCGGCGGTGGCGCTCTTCTGTCTTGGCGGGATCATGCACACAGGTATCACGCAGCTGCCCTGGCCGCTGGTCATCGGCGCGGTGGCGACGCTCGCCTGGCGGGTGGGCGGCTACGGCCTCGCCACCTTCGCGGGCCTCAGCCTCTTCGCGATGCTGCTTGCGGGGCTTTGGGACCGGGCGATGCTCTCGGTCTATCTCTGCGGTGCCGCCGTGCTCATCTGCGCGCTGCTGGGCGGGGCGCTGGGGCTGCTCGCGGCGGTCTCCCCGCTCGCCTGGCGCGTTCTGCGCCCGGTCTGCGACACGCTGCAGACCATCCCGCTCTTCGTCTTCCTCATCCCGATGCTGATGTTCTTCCAGATCGGGGAGTTCTCCGCACTCCTCGCCATCTGCGCCTACGCCATCGTGCCCATGATCCGGTACACGCGGCACGGCCTGACGAGCACGCCGGAGGAGATGCTGGAGGCCGCCACTGCCTCTGGCGCCACCGAGTGGCAGATCCTGCGCGATGTCCGCGCGCCCTACGCGGCGCCCACCATCCTGCTCGGTCTGAACCAGACGATCCTCTACGCCTTCGCGATGCTGGTGATCGCGGCGCTGATCGGGACAACCGGGCTCGGCCAGTCGATCTATGTGGCGCTCGGCAAGGCCGATGTCGGCCTCGGCGTCGCCTCCGGCGCGGCGATGGCGCTGCTGGCGCTGATCGCGGACAGGATGGTGCAGGCCTTCGCCGCACAACGGCGCGCCGCCCTCGGCCTATAATCCTTCGCGAAAAAGGAAACGCCCGACCGCATGGCCGGGCGCCTTGCTCCGCTTCGCGACCGTCACTGGTCGGTGGTGCCGCCACCCTCAGCCGCCGGCTCCGCGACAGGGGCTTCCGGCAGCTCCGCCAGCGCCTGTTCCAGCCCGTCGGGGTAAGGGAAGGTGTCGTCGGCCAGCGCCGCTGAGCGGTCCAGCACCTCGCGCGCCTCTTCCTCGCGGCCCAGCGCCTTCAGCGTCATGCCGTAGTGGTAGAGCACGATCGGGTTGTTCGAGAGCTTCTCCGCCGCCGGCTTGAGGCTCTGCAGCGCGCCGCGATAGTCCCCGTTCAGGTAAAGCGTCCAGCCGAACGTGTCCTGCATCTCCGGAACGTCGGAGGAGCGTAGGCGGAGCGCGATGGTCTGCGCCCGCTTCAGCGCTTCAGGATCGTCCGCCTTGTGCATCGACAGCATGCTGGCGAGGTTGTTCGCGGCCAGCATCGAGTCCGGCCTTGCGTCGAACACCGCCTGATACTGCTCGATGGCGCTGTCCACGTCGCCGCGCTGCTCGTCGATCCCCGCCACGATCAGGCGCAGGTTCAGCGCACCGGTCGCGTCCACGCCTGCGCGCGCGATCTCATAGGCCTTGTCCACATTCCGCGCCCGCAGCTCCGTACGGGCGAGGTAGACGTAGGGCGCTGCCTGGTTGGGGAAGTCCGCATTCACGCGCTCCACCAGCTCCCGCGCCAGGTCCGCATTCCCTTCGCGCTGCTCGATGGAGGCCTGCAGCAGTCGCGCCTGCACGTTGCCCGGGTCCTCGGCCAGCACATCGTTCAGGAACGCGCGCGCCTCGTCAGGCTTCCCATCGGCGAGAAGGGTGTTGATGAGGCCGGACATTGCCTGGTTCCGCGTCTCGTCATCGGCGACGAGGCTGCGCAGGATGTCCGAGCTTTCGTCGTATTTCTCTTGGCCCGAGAGCGAGGCTGCGAGCACCTGTTCGGCAACCGTCCCGCCGCCCTCGAGCTCGCGCAGCTGGTTCGCCACCGTCTCTGCACCCACCCAGTCTTTCTGCTGCAAGCGGATCTGCGCCAGCGCCGTGAGAAGCGTACGGTTCGTGGGAGAGCGTCGCACCGCCTCCGAGAGCACCGCCTCGGCACCATCGATCCGGCCGCGGCGGATGAGGAACTGGACGTATTCCTGCGCCACGTCCGGCGCATAGTCCGAGTTCCGTGTCGCGTTGGCGAACTGATCCGCCGCGAGCGCCTCGTTGCCGTTCAGCAGGTAGGCCCGGCCGAGAAGGCGCTGGGTGCGCGAGTCCGTCGCGTTCTGTGCCAGCGCGTTACGCAGCGTCTCAATCGCTTTGCCGTACTCATCGGCATCGATCTCGAGCGCGCCGCGCATGGTCAACGCATCGGCGTTGGCCGTGTCCGCTGCCAGCACGGTATCGATGAGAACGCGGGCGCCTTCCTTGTCGCCCTCCTGCAGCGCGAACCGCGCCAGGATGACCCGCGCCTCGTTTGCCGTGGCGCCCTCGCCTTGCGCCACCTCCTGAAGAAGCGCACGAGCGTCATCCGCCCGGTCGCGCGCGTAGAAGAGCGAGGCGAGCGCGCGGGTATAGGGCCAGCCGTTCTCCTCCTCCTCAGCCAGCCGCCGCAGTTCCGCCACGCCGGCATCCATGCCCTGCGTGCGCATCAGGAACTGCGCGATCGCCAGCTTCGCAGCGGTCTGGTCCTCAGCGACCTCGGCGTATTCCCTGAGCTGTTCCTCGGCCTTCTCCAACTCGCCCAGCTGCGTGAAGCGGCGGGCCAGCGCCTGCTTGGCGCTGCCGAGATCGGGAAAGTCCTCGGTGATCGTGATGAGCTGCTCCAGCGCAAGCTCCTGCTGATCCGTCAGCTCGAGAAGGCGCAGGCGCAGGAGATGGAGCGACAGGTCTTCGTCATGTACGGCGATCACGCTGTCGGTCATCGACAGGGCTTCGTCCAGCTCGCCCGCTTCAACGCGCTCGGTGATCAGCACCACATTCGCAGCCGCATGGTCCGGCTCCGCAGCCACCGCTTTGCGCGCAAGCTCGAGTGCAAACTCCTTGTCCTGCAGCTGATAGGCGGTTGCGGACCGGACCGCGAGGACGTCCGGGTCCTCGGGATCGAGCGCATAGGCCTGTTCGGAGAATTCCAGTGCCCGATCAATGTTCCGCGTCACGAGCATGTACTGCGAGAGACGCACGCGCGAGCGGACGTTCTCGAGATCGTTCTCGGCCGCGATCTGGTAGTGTCTGACAGCCTCTCCCAGATTGCCCGCTTCTTCGAGCAGCGCAGCGATGGCGAGGCGCGATGGGACATGGTTCGACTGCAGGCTGATCGCGTTGCGATACTCAACGATCGCCTTCGCGCTCTCTCCTGCTTCCGCCAGTTCCTGCCCGCGGTCGTAATGCGCTGCAACGCGTTCCTCGACGCTGTCGCACGCCGCCAGCAACGGTGCGGCTATGGCCAGCGCCAGAAAGGCGGAGCGCAGGGATTTCTTCGGACGAGCCACAGTCACGATTCTGCCTCGCTGATCTCGACTAAGTGCCGGTTTGGTACGATTTTGCAGGGGTCGCATGCAAGCATGGGGCTGTGCCGTCCTCTCAATACGCATTCTTCTGGAACAGTACGATCATCACCGTCCCGATTAGGATCCGAATGTCGAAAAGCAGCGACCAGTTCTCAGCATAGTAAACGTCGTGTTCCACTCGGGCCTGCATGATGGAGATGGATTGGGTCTCACCTCGCAGGCCGTTCACCTGGGCCCACCCCGTGATGCCCGGCTTGACCTTATGCCGTGCAAAGTAGCCACGAATGCGGCGGCCGTAATCTTCGTTGTGATCGAGTGCGTGGGGCCGGGGGCCGACAAGCGACATCGTCCCTTCCATCACGTTGAAGAGCTGCGGCAGTTCGTCGATCGACGTGCGCCGAATGAAGCGGCCGACGCGCGTTACCCTAGGGTCGTCGCGGGTCGCCTGAACCGTAACCTCCTCCGGCGCCCGCTGATGGTGCATCGAGCGGAACTTGTAGATCTCGAATTCCTTGTTGTTGAAGCCAAGGCGCTTCTGTCGGAACAGCACTGGCCCCGGGCTGTCGAGCTTGATGGCGATGGCGGTCGCGATCAGGAGCGGGGACAGTGCCAGGATGATCAGCGCGCCCAGAACATAGTCCTCCAGCGTCTTCAGCATGAAGCTCCAGCCAGAGATGGGTCGCTGCACCACCTCGAATACTGGCAGCTGTGCTGCGTCACCCATCACCGGCCTGAAGGCGAGCTGGTAGCCGATGAGATCGGTGCTGACGGCAACATTGATCGGCAGCTCCCGGAGCGCCTCCAGCGTCTCGGAAACCAACGCCTCCTCGTTCCATGGCAAGGCGATGATGACATCGTCCACACGGTGCGTACGTGCATAGGCGATCATCGCCTCGAAACCGCCGGCAACGGCGTAGCCCTCTACCTCGGCACGGCGTGGCCGCTGCGCGCTGTCGAACACGGCGGCAATCTCGGTGAAATACGGCTTGATGTTGCGCATGCGGCCGAGGAAGCGCTGCGCCTGCTCGCCGGTTCCCAGCACCAGCAGCCGCCGGCGAACAATCCCGCGCTTTGCGGCCCATTGCAGCACACGGCTCAGGGCAAGGCGCTCCGCCATCAGCGCGAGGGTGCCGAAGACGAAGAAGGCGGCCAGCCATCGCTTCGGGAAAATGTCCTGCACCTTCAGGGTGACGATGATGGTGAGGAGGAGCAGGAAGGCAGTGAGCAGCGCGACGATCAGAAAGTCCGACCGGCTGATCGGCCG
>JBCBEP010000038.1:0-28521 GCA_038528605.1 Pseudomonadota bacterium | reverse complement strand
GCCGTGACCCGCAAGCCGGAACGCAAGGGCCTCGGCCGGGGCCTGTCCGCGCTGCTCGGCGATGTGGACGCAACGCCCTCCCGGGCAGCGGAGGACTCATCGGTACAGCCGGGCTCCACGGGCGGGCCATCGCCTGCAAACCCCACCTCGGTGCCAATCGAGCTCATCCACCCCAACCCCGAACAGCCACGCCGCCAATTCTCCGAGGCGGAGCTGGCTGAGCTTGCGCTCTCCATCGGGGAGCGTGGCGTCATCCAGCCCCTCGTCGTCCGAGCACACCCTGAGAAAACCAAGGAATATCAAATAGTTGCGGGGGAGCGGCGCTGGCGGGCAGCCCAACGCGCCGGCCTCCACGCGCTGCCCGTCACAGTGCGGGAGCTCGACGACCAGGCCGTCCTCGAGATCGCCATCGTCGAGAACGTGCAGCGCCAGGACCTGAACCCGCTCGAGGAAGCGGAGGGCTATGCCCAGCTCGTCGAGCGCTTCGGCTACACCCAGGAAGCCCTCTCCCGCGTCATCGGCAAGAGCCGCAGCCACCTCGCGAACACCATGCGGCTGAATGGGCTGCCGGACGCGGTGAAGCACCACCTGCGCGACGGTACGCTCAGCGCCGGCCACGCGAGGGCACTCCTCAGCGCGCCAGATCCTGCAAGCCTCGTGCAGCGTGTTCTCGCCCAAGGCCTCAATGTGCGGCAGACCGAGACGCTCGTGAAAGCCTCTGCCCGCGTCGAGGCGCCGGGCGCCGCCGCATCAGCCTCGACATCCCCGGCGAAGGACACCGATACCCGCCTCCTTGAAGGCGACCTCTCCGCCGCCATCGGCATGCGCGCCAAGCTTGTCACCCACCCGGACGGAACGGGCGAGCTCCGGATCCGTTACCAGAACTACGACGACCTCGACCGGCTTTGCGAGAAGCTCACCCGCTAGCGCCCGCCCCTCACGGTCCTGCAGCGCTAGCGCCGTCCCCGCCCCGCCATGATCGAGAGCCGGATGACCGCGCGTTCCAGGATCGCCCCATCCGGCCGCTGCCCGGCGGAGCGGAGCACCAGGTCCGTGTCGTGCAGCAGCGTCAGCGCAGCCTCCAGCCGTCCCGTATCCCAGCGGCGCAGCGCGGCAAGCATCGCGTCGCGGCGCGGGCCGAAGGGGCGGGGCCTCAAGCGGTCGAGCGCGGCGTTCGGGTCCCCCGCCACCGAGGCGCTGAAAAGCTGCCGGAAATGCTGGCTGGTCTGGATCAGCACGGTCACGGGCGCCATCCCGCCGGCCAGAAGCCGCCGCAGCCTCGCCGTCGCCTCCCGCGCCTGCCCGGAGACGACGGCGCCGATCAGCCGCTCGGTCTCAGCCTCCGCCGTCGCGGGAAGAAGTGCTGCAACCTCGCTGGCGGAAAGCGGCGCCGCCGCCGTCGCGCCGTAAAGCGCGATGCGCTCGATCGTGCGCGTAAGGCTGCCGCGGTCCGCCTCCGCCGCATAGGCCTCGAGCAGGTTCGCCGCATCGTCCGACACTCCAGCGGGCAGTCCGGCACCTGCCAGTTGCGTGCGCAGGCTCTCGATGTCCGGCGCTTCCGGATAGAGGCCCAGGGCCGCAAGATGCCGCGCGCCTTCGAAAAGCTTGCGGAGGGAGGAGCGGGCCGGCAGCAGGCCCGCGGCCATCACCAGGATCCCGTCCTCCGGCCCCAGATCCGCCAGCGCCGCTTCAGCCGCTCCCGCCGTGCCATCGCCCGCAGGGTCGACCAGCACGATGGGCCGGTCCGCAAAGAACCCGCGCGCCCGCAATGCGTCGTACAAAAGAGCCGGGTCCTTGCGCAGCTCGCCCGCCTCCAGCCGGCTCACCCGCATCGCGTCCCCGCCCGAAAGCGCCGCCACCAGCACCTGCCGCCGTTCAGCGACCAGCGCAGCGTCCGGCCCGTGGAGCAGAAGCCCCGCATGGGAGCCATCGGGCGCCGAACAATAGCGTTCAGCCGCCCTGCCCTGCAGCTTCACCGGCTCACCTCAGCCCGCCGCCTCGAGCTGCGAGGCCCGCGCCAGCACGCGGCGCGAGATCCGCTCCGCAAGGTCGCGCGCAAGCCGCTCCTCGATGTCCCGCCGCGTGGTGCGGGACGCGTAGAGCGACGCCGTCTGGTCGAACCCGGCCTCGCTCACCAGAATGTCCTGCAATACCGGCTCAACGGTGCCATCCTTGTAGAGCAGCATCACCGCCGTCGCCGTCAGCTGCTCGCGGGTCACCGTGTTGTCCTGTGCCACGAGGAGCCCGCGATCGGTCAATCTGGTGCTGACCTCGAGCCGGTAGGTGGTCTGTCCCGGGCGGCCGAGCCGGTTCTCGAAAGTCTCGTTCATCACATAGCCAAGCCGGCCGTTCACACTGGGCAGTGCCACGCGCCCGCGCAGGTCGCTCGCGGCGCCGCCCTCCGCCAGCATGGGCCGGAAGCAGCCGGAAAGAGCGGGTGCCGCAAGCGCGAGGGCTGCGAGGCCCAGAACGGACCGGCGGGTTTTTTGCTCAGATGACGACATTGACGATCCGTCCCGGCACCACGATGACCTTGCGGGGCGGCCGCCCCTCCAGGAACCGTGCCACGTCCGGGTTGCCGAGCGCCAGCGCTTCGATGTCCTCCTTGGCCGCATCCTTCGCGACCTCCAGCTCCCCGCGTTTCTTCCCGTTCACCTGGATGGGCAGAACGATCACGTCGTCGACGGAGAGGCTGCTATCCGCCTCCGGCCAGGGCTGATCGACGAGCAGACCCTCGCCACCCATCGCCGTCCACATCTCTTCGGTCAGATGCGGCGCCATCGGATTCATCAGCCGCACGATCGCCTCGAGACCCTCGCGGCGCGCAAAGGCCATGTCTGGCGCGGTCACCTCGCCGTCGGCCGCGGCACGCCCCAGCGCATTTGCGAGCTCATAGAGCCGCGCGACGGCCTTGTTGAAGGTGAAGCCCTCGATGTCGACAGTAACCCCGGCGATCGTCTTGTGCGTCGCCCGGCGCAAGGCCGTCGCCGCCGCCCCGAAACTCCCCGGTGCGGCCGCCGCCTCCGGCAGCTCCTCCATCATGCGCCACAAGCGGTTGAGGAAACGCGATGCGCCCTCGACCCCCGCGGCGGTCCATTCCACGTCACGCTCGGGCGGACTGTCGGACAGCATGAAGAATCGCGCCGTATCCGCCCCGTACTGGCCGATGATGGCATCGGGATCGACGGTGTTGCGCTTGGACTTCGACATTTTTATCGAGGGACCGACCTCCACCGCCGTGCCTGTACCCTTCTCCACCGCGCCACCGTCCTGAAGCGTTACCTCCTCGGGCGACAGCCACCTACCATCACTTGTGCGGTAGGTCTCGTGGCACACCATACCTTGGGTGAAGAGCGCATCGAAGGGCTCGCCCGAGCGTTCCGGCAGGTGGCCCGTCCGGTGCATCGCGCGCGCGAAGAAGCGGGAGTAAAGGAGGTGCAGGATCGCGTGCTCCACCCCGCCGATATACTGGTCCACGTTCATCCAGTAGTTCGCCGCTTCATCGTCCGTGGGCGTGTCCGCCTTCGGCGCCGTGAACCGCGCGAAGTACCACGAGCTGTCCACGAAGGTATCCATCGTGTCCGTCTCGCGCCGCGCCGCGGTACCGCATTTCGGGCACGCCACGCTCCCCCAGGTTGCGTGTCTTTCTAACGGGTTACCCGGAACAGAGAGATCCACATCCTCCGGCAGGGTCACCGGCAGCTGGTCCTTCGGCACCGGCACAACACCGCAGTTCGGGCAGTGCACCACCGGAATGGGCGCGCCCCAATAGCGCTGGCGGCTCACCCCCCAGTCCCGCAGCCTGAACTTCGTGACACCCTCGCCGATCCCGAGCGCTTCGCAATGCCCGATCGCCTCTTCGATCGCTTCCGCCCCGGTCATGACCTCTGAGCCGGCGATCGCGCGGGCATAGCGCACCTTCTCGGTCTTCGGCGGCACGAAGGCCTCGTTCGCAACGGGGCTGTCGCTCCCTTCGGCGAAGAAGACGTCGACCACCGGCAGCTCGTATTTGTGAGCAAAATCAAGGTCTCGCTGGTCATGCGCCGGGCAGCCATAGATCGCGCCCGTGCCGTAATCCATCAGCACGAAGTTCGCGATGAAGACCGGCAACTCAGTGTCGTCCATCAGCGGGTGAACGACGGTCACATCCGTTTTCAGCCCCCGCTTCTCCAGCGTCTCCAGTACTTCCTCCGAGGTGCCCGTACGCCGGCATTCCTCGCAAAAGGCCGCGATTTCCGGGTTATCGGCCTCCAGCGCCCGCGCGAGCGGGTGATCGGCCGAGATCGCCGCGAAGGTGGCACCCTTGAACGTGTCGGGGCGTGTCGTGAAGAACTCGATCTTCTCAAAGCCAGCCGGCGCATGCCGCGTCTCGAAGCTGAACTGCAGCCCCCTGCTCTTCCCAATCCAGTTCGCCTGCATGAGCCGGACCTTCTCAGGCCACTTGCCGAGGCCCTCGATGGCATCCAGCAGCTCGTCCGCCATGTCCGAGATCCGGAAGAACCACTGCGTGAGCTCCCGCCGCTCCACAGGCGCGCCGGAGCGCCAGCCTTTCCCGTCGATCACCTGCTCGTTGGCGAGCACCGTCATGTCGACTGGGTCCCAGTTCACCATGGAGGATTTGCGGGTAACGAAGCCCGCCTCGAGGAAATCGAGGAACAGCGACTGCTGCTGAGCATAGTAGTCCGGGTCGCAGGTGGCGAGCTCGCGGCTCCAGTCGTAGGAAATGCCGAGACGCATAAGCTGCGCGCGCATGGCGTCGATATTGGCGTAGGTCCATTTCGCAGGATGCGTGTTGTTCTGCATCGCCGCGTTCTCTGCCGGCATGCCGAAAGCGTCCCACCCCATCGGGTGCAGCACATTAAAACCGCGCGCGCGCTTATAACGGGCAATCACATCGCCCATCGTGTAGTTGCGCACGTGACCCATATGGATGCGCCCCGACGGGTAGGGGAACATGTCCAGCACGTAGTATTTCGGCCTGCTGTGATCGACCTCGACCTCGAATGTCCGGCGATCCCGCCAAACATCCTGCCACTTCGGCTCAATCGCCGCCGGGTCGTAGCGCGCCATGCCTCAATCCCTCGTCTCGCCATTCAGCACGGCGGGCCGCCGCGCCTGTCGGGCTTTATGCCCAAGCGCGCGCGCATGGCAACGGAGACGGGGTTGATGGCGGCGTCAGCCCGCCTCCTGCTCCTCGACCTCGGCGAGCCGGATCTGCCGGGCGCGGGTGAGGATCGCATCCTCGATCCGGCGTGCGGTCGTCGGGTCCACGGCGGCAGGGATCCACACATTCGCCTCGTTGAGCGTCTCGCGGAACACGGCAACGCGGAGCGAGGACGCCTGAAGCTCGCTGGAGACGACATAAGAGGTCACCTTGAACCGCTCGCCCGGGGCATCCGGCGTGGCACCCCAGTCCGTCGCGATCACACCCGTAAACGGATCGGTCGAGGAGATCGGCAGGAAGGAGAGCGTGTCGAGCGACGCGCGCCACAGGTATTTGTTGACCGGGATGCCTTCCTGACGGTCCGAATCTTCCCCGAACAACCCGCTCCCAAGGTTGGTACCCGTGCCACCGCTGCTCGCAGTACCGAACGCGATGCCGCCTTCCCCGAAGAGCGAATCTTGATTCCGGTCCCGCACCTGCGGCGATCGACCGATGTCCTTCGAGATGGTGTCTTCCTTCGCGCTCAGGTCACGGTCGGTTGAGCACGCAGCAAGCGCCACGGGCAGCGCGAGCAACATAAAGGCGGCGTAGCGTGTCATTTGGCGCGTTCCTCTGCGGCCTGGCCAGCGTCGAAAGGGCTTTATCACAAGGCCTTGGGAGTGCAAACGCGCGGCCCGCGGGTTCCCGTCGCAAGTCGTCTATACAACGCCCATGGGGGCAACGAGGCTTGTTGCGAAAATGCACCGTGGTTTTGCCCGCCTCCGCGGTAGTTGTTGCGGACATTGACCGAAACGCGGCCTGGGGTATGAACGGCGCAGTGAGGCATGAGCCTTGCTGAGCCAAGGCATCTGCGCCGGCAGGCAAGACCGAAATGCAGACGTGTGGGACCGAAAGAGGGACACAATGAAGAAAGTTCTCCTGAGCACGAGCGCGATCGCGATGGTCGGTGCTTATGCGGGCGCCGCCGGCGCTGCCGAATGGAACGTGCGCGTGAGCGGCTACATGGAGCAGTTCCTGGCGTACGCCGACTCCGACGTGGACAACATCTCCGGTGAGGAGTTTGGTGGCGTCGACTCCAAGCAGGACGCGGAGATCCGCTTCCTCCCGTCGATTACGCTCGACAACGGCATCAAGATCGGCGCCGACGTCCAGCTCGAGGCCAACACCACGGGCGACACGATCGACGAGAGCTTCATGTTCATCGACGGCGCCTTCGGCCGCGTGCAGCTCGGCTCGGAGAACTCCGCTGGTTACACGATGACCATCGCCGCGCCGGACGTTACCTTCCTGAACGTGAACTCCGGTTCGACCACCGCCTTCATCCCTTACTCGGGTACGGCAGGTAACGCGAACTCGGGCACCGTGTCGGTTGGTGATGACGTCTTCCGCCGCACCCTGGGCTCGACCTTCATCGAGAACCTCGGC
This sequence comes from Pseudomonadota bacterium, assembly GCA_038528605.1. Lineage (GTDB taxonomy): Bacteria > Pseudomonadota > Alphaproteobacteria > Rhodobacterales > Rhodobacteraceae > Thermohalobaculum. The sequence continues at coordinate 21,932 of JBCBEP010000038.1, read as the reverse complement.
AACAACGACGCCCAGCGCTTCACCTACTTCACGCCGCGCTTCGCTGGCGTCCAGGTCGGTTTCTCGTATGCGCGTGATCCGCTCCAGGACAGCAACGCCCAGATCGACACCAACGGCATCGTCGACAACTTCGTCGACTTCGGTGCTAACTACGTGAATTCCTTCGGCGGCATCGACATCGCGGTCTCCGGCCGCTACGGCATCGCCTTCAACCCGGACGGCGACAACCCGCAGATCTACTCGGCCGGTGCGAATGTCGGCTTCTCGGGCGTCACCATCGGTGGTTCGTTCGCTGAGCAGAACAACGGCGGCACCGACGACGGTCAGTCCTACGACGCTGGTATCAGCTACGAGACCGGCCCCTGGGGCGTGTCGTTCACCTACTTCAAGGGTGAGAACGTCGACGACGAGAACCCGACCAACCCGTTCGGCAACGACGAAGAGCTCGCTCAGTACCTCGTCGGCGTGAACTACAAGCTCGCCAAGGGTGTGTCGCTCGGTGCCTTCGGTGCCTATGTCGACTTCGAAGAGGACAACGGCGACGCGGCTGGCAACGTCGGCTCCTCGGGCGGCGACGATGTCGACGGCTTCATCATCGGCACGGGCATCAAGATCAGCTTCTGATCTCAGCCACTGCCAAGAAGATCGGAACGGAGGGGCCTTGCCCCTCCGTTTCTCTTTGGCGTAGGCCACATGCGAGAGGCAGGAGACGTCGACGCCCATGGCCCCCCGCATGCCCACCCAGGAACCGGCAGCACCAGCACGCAAACCGGCGGGCATGGCGCCCTCTCCCCGCCGCGCCGCGAAGAAGGCGCTCTACTGGCTCGCCTCCTATCCAAAATCCGGAAACACCTGGACGCGGATTTTCCTGGCCAATTACCTGTTCGACCGGCGCACCCCGATGCCCATCAACCAGGTACACCGTATCGGCATGGGGGACGCGATCCCGAAAGCCTATGCCCCGTTTGCAGGTCGCCCGTTCAACCCGGCAGACCAGATGCAGGCGCTGGAAATCCGGCCCCGCTTCCTGAGTTCCCTCGCCTCCGGCAACGCGGATCTGATGTTTGTGAAGACTCACAACGCTCGCACTCGCGCGCATGGGCATGAGCTGGTGCCGCCCGCCCTGAGCCGCGGCGCGGCCTACATCATCCGCCATCCGCTAGACGTCGCCTGCTCCTACGCGCGGCACTACGGCACGACACCGGACGAAGCCTGCACCGCGCTCTCTCGCGACGACCACGTGATCCTCGGCGGCGACGATGCGGTGACGCAGTATCTCGGCGACTGGTCCGACCATGTTCGCAGCTGGACGAAGCCCCGCGATCTGCCCGTTCTCGTTCTCCGCTATGAGGACCTGCTGAACGATCCCACCGCCGGCTTCACCCGCCTCCTCGAGCATATCGGCGTGCCCGTGGTCGAGGAACGCCTCGCCCGCGCCGTCCGCTTCTCGTCCTTCGATGAAGTCCGCGCGCAGGAGGACAAGGCAGGCTTCATCGAGAAGTCGCCCTCGGCCGAGCGCTTCTTCCATGCGGGCGGCAGCGGCAAATGGCGCGAAAAGATCTCGCCCGAAAGCGCCGCCGCCTTTGCCGCCAAGCACCGCGCGGTCATGGAGCAACACGGCTACACCGTTTGAGCCGCCTGGACGTGCGCTGATCGCAGGAGCCCATGGAAGACCTTCGTCGTATCATCTGGATTGCGTCCTTCCCGAAATCCGGGAACACCTGGGTGCGCAGCTTCCTTGCCCGCGCGCTCGCACCTCCGGGAACGGAAATCGACATCAACAGCCTCGCGCGGTTCACCACCGCGGATGTGCGGCAGGATTTTTTCGACAAGGCCGCGGGGCAGGCACCCTTCATCGCAGAGGATATCGATGACTGGCTGAAGCATCGGCCGAAGGCGCTGGCGCTTATCGCCCGGTCGAAGCCTGGCCTCCATTTCGTGAAGACGCACAGCCGTATTCAGGCGATGCAAGGGGTCCCCCTCATCCCACCGCAGGTTACGGCGGCGGCGATCTATCTCCTTCGCAATCCCTTCGATGTCGCGCAGTCTTACAGCCGCCATCTGGGGTTCGATATGGACCGGACGATCGAGATGATGCTGAACCCCGAGGCACTCAACGCCTCGCCGAACCGGATTTTCGAGGTCATCGGCCGGTGGGACGCGCATATCGAAAGCTGGGTCGGCGCGCCCGGGCTGCAGCGGCATGTGATGCGCTACGAGGACATGGCCGCGGACCCGACCGCGGCGTTCAAGGACCTTCTCGGCTTTCTCCGGGCGCCGGTCTCCGACGAACAGTTCGCCTCCGCGCTGGCATCCACCGAGTTCGGTGCCCTCAAGGCGCAGGAGGAAGCGGCGGGCTTTCGCGAGCGGCCACCCCATATGGAAGCCTTCTTCGCGAAGGGACGGGCCGGCAGCTGGCGCGAGGAGCTGACGGCGCCCCAGATCCGGCGGTTGCGGGAAGGCTTCCTGCCGGCCATCGAACGTTGGTACCCGGAACTCCTCGACGAGACGGCTGAGGCGGCAAAGGCATGACCGACACAACCGAAACTTCGCAGGAAACCGGCCTCAGTGCGATCCGCGCCCGCATCGAAGTGGCGGCCGCGGAAGCGGGCAGGGCGAGCTCTGATATCTCGCTTGTCGCCGTCTCAAAGGTCCAGCCGCCTGAGCGCGTGGAGGCCGTCCTCCACGCTGGCCACCGGGTGTTCGGAGAGAACCGGGTCCAGGAGGCAGCGAGCAAATGGCCCGCTTGGCGCGCCCAATACCCGAATGTCGAGCTCCATCTCATCGGCCCTCTGCAGACGAACAAGGTGCGCCAGGCGGTCGACCTGTTCGATGTCATCCAGTCCGTCGACCGGCCGAAGCTCGCGAAGAAACTCGCCGATGTGTTCGCGGAAACCGGGAAGAGCCTCCCCGTCTACCTGCAGATCAACACGGGCGAGGAGGAGCAGAAAGCCGGTGTCATGCCGGGCGAGGCCGGCGCGTTCGTGCAGGAAGCCCGCAGCCTGGGCCTCGATGTTCGTGGCTTGATGTGCATCCCGCCAGTGGATGAGGAGCCCTCGCTTCACTTCGCTCTCCTCGCGAAGATCGCCGAGCGGAACGGCCTCACAGGGCTCTCCATGGGCATGAGCGGAGACTTCGAGCGGGCGATCGCGCTCGGCGCAACTTGCGTCCGCGTCGGCTCCGCCATCTTCGGCGCGCGGGATTACGGCTGACGCGACCTATTCGCCCAGCGCCGGCACGGCAGCCTCCGCGGCTTCGGGAAGCGCCTCGCCTTCAGGCCACCGCAGAAGGATCACCGCGGGATTGCCCACGCCCTCCCGCGCCACGGTCTCCGCAAGGTCGCCAAGCGTTGTGGAGAGGTGCCGCATCTCGGGCCGGCTCGCGTTCTCCACGATCTCGACCACCGTCTCCGCCGGCACGCCCTGAGCGAGGAGGTCGCCGGCAATCCGCCCGGCCGTCGCTACCCCCATGTAAAAGGCGATGGCATTGCCCGGCTTTGCGTGGCAGCGCCAGTCCGGCGTCGCACCATCGCGTGTCTGTCCCGTCGTGATCGTGATCGAGCGGATCGCCCCGCGCTCGGTCAGGAACATGCCGGTCTCCGCCGCTGCTGCCGTGGCAGCCGTAACGCCGGCGACGAGCTCCCAGGAGATCCCAGCGGCGTCCAGCGCGGCCGCTTCCTCCGCCGCACGCGCGAAAATGCCGGGGTCCCCACCCTTGAGCCGCACCACGCGCTTGCCGTCGCGCGCGGCTTCCACAAGGGCGGCATCGATATCTGCCTGCGCCCAGGCATGGGCGCCGGGGGCCTTGCCCACATAGACGCGCTCTGCATCCCGCCGAGCGAGCTCGAGCACCGCGGGATCCACCAGCCTGTCGTAGAAGATCGCATCCGCTTCCTGGAGCCGTGCGACGGCGCGGAGGGTGAGCATATCCGGCGCGCCGGGCCCTGCGCCCACGATGCTCACCTGACCTTCGCCGCCTTCAGGCGCGCTACCGGCCGCCATGGCGTCTTCCAGGGCTGCCTCTGCACCCGCCTGATTACCGCTGGTGAAGAGCTGCCGGGGGCCCTTGAACGCCCAGGCCCAGAAGGCGCGGCGCTTCTCCTTCGGCACCGTGCGCTCAACCATGGGCCTGAGGGCGCCCGCGCGCGCGGTGAAGGCGCCGAGCGTCGGCTCCAGCCATTCCTCCAGCCGGGTTTTGACCTGCCGCGCCAGAACGGGGGCAGCACCCTCCGTGCCAATGGCCACCACCAGCGGGTCCCGGTCCACGATGGCTGGCGTGGTCACATCACAAAGGTCGGGTCGGTCCACCACGTTCACGATGGTTCCGAGGTCCTTGGCCACCGTGGAGATCGCCGCATCCGCTCCAGCGCAGCCTGTGGCGATGAAGGCGAGGCGGGCCGCAGCGAGGGCCCGGTTGTCGACCACCGACTGCACATGCGCCGCGCCGCCCGCCACGCGCTGAGCAAGCTCAGGCTCGAGCTCAAGCGCCATCAGCACCATGTGCGCCTCGGTCTTCGCCACGAGCCGCGCCTTCTGCGCCGCCTGCTCGCCGCCACCGACGATCACCACATCGCGCCCCGCAACGTCGAGGAAGAGGGGAAACGCCTTCATTGCATACCTCCTGGCCGAGAGCGGGACACTAATGGCACCTGCGCGCACAGCAAAGCCGCCTACCCCGCAGGTTCATTGACTTTTCGCGCTGCAACGCACATTCACTGCCACAGCATCGGCGCGCGATGGCGCGATCCGCGGGCATCCGCGGTATGTCCCGCCCCGATCACGCAATCCGCAGAGGTACCGGCCGCGCCCGGCTGCCCGCATGACCCGCCAGCTGAGAGCGCCGTGTGCGCCGGTGCGGGTCGGTGAAGGAACAGACACTGACTGATATCGACTTCAAGGCGCTCGGCCTGGCCGAGCCCATCCTCCGTGCGCTTGCCGAGCGCGGCCACACAACGCCCACCCCGATCCAGGCCAAGGCCATCCCGCCGCTGCTCGACAGTGCGGACCTGCTGGGTATCGCGCAGACGGGCACGGGCAAGACCGGGGCCTTTGCGCTGCCCTTGCTCGATACCCTCTCGCGCGCCAAGCGGCAGCCGGCATCCGCCGGTCCGCGGGCATTGATCCTGGCGCCGACGCGGGAGCTTGCGATCCAGATCGGTGAGGAGATCGGCGCCTATGCCAAGCATCTCCGTCTCCGGCACACGGTGATCTTCGGCGGCGTCGGCTACGGCCCGCAGCGCCGGGCGCTGGCGCAGGGCGCGGACATCGTTGTCGCCACGCCGGGCCGCCTGATCGACCATATGGATCAGGGCACCCTGCGCCTCGGCGCGCTGACCCATCTGGTGCTCGACGAGGCGGACCGGATGCTCGACATGGGCTTCATCCGCGATGTCCGGAAAATTGCAGCGGTGCTGCCAGCGGAGCGCCAGTCCCTGCTCTTCTCAGCGACCATGCCGGACAACGTGGCGAAGCTTGCCGGTGAGTTGCTGCAGGACCCTGTTCGCGTAGAGGTTGCCCCGCAGTCCACGCCGGTGGAACGCATCGCACAGGAAGTGCACCACATGCCGGCCGCGGAGAAGCTCGGTTTTCTGACCGAGATGCTGCGGGACCGCGCGTTCTCTCGCGTCATCGTTTTCACCCGCACCAAGCACCGGGCCAACCGCGTGGCGGAGAAGCTCGCAAAGGCCGGGATCACGGCGGAGGCGATCCACGGCTCGAAGAGCCAGGGCGCACGCCAGCGGGCCCTTGGCGGCTTCAAGGCGGGGGGCATCCGTGTGCTGGTGGCGACGGACATTGCCGCCCGTGGGATCGATGTCGACGAGGTGAGCCACGTCATCAACTTCGAGCTGCCGAACGAGCCGGAGAGCTACGTCCACCGCATCGGCCGCACGGCGCGAAAGGGCAGGGAGGGCGTGGCGCTTTCGCTCTGCGCGCCCGATGAGCTCGACTATCTGCGGGACATCGAGCGGATCATGAAGCTGCGCTTGCCCGCGCATGGCGATGTTCCCGCTCCAGCCAAGCCCGCGCCGCAGGGCAAGAAGCCCCAGCGTCGGACTGGCCCCAAGCCTGGCCCGAAGAACCAGGGCAAGGCCGACCAACAGCCAAGTGGGGAGAACAAGGCTCGCCGCCCGCGGCGTCGGCGGCGTAGCGGCGGCGCGGCCCAGAAGGCTGCCTGACCGCGTACCGAACGAAAAAACCCCGGCGCCAGGGCGCCGGGGCGAGGTAGGGGAGGAGCCGCCGCGCCCCTCTCCCTCGGGAAGAACCTGTCAGACGAACTGGGAGCCTTTGCCGAACTCCGGATAGGCCTCCATGCCCAGTTCGGAGTTATCGAGGCCTGCCATTTCCTCTTCCTCGTCGACGCGGATGCCGATGGTCATCGAGAGGATGAACCAGAAGGCAATCGAGACAACGAAGGTGAAGACACCGACCACGAGGATCGAGAACACCTGGCCGAAGATCGTGGCGTCACCATTGGTGAGGACCACGGCCAGCGTGCCCCAGATACCTGCGAAGAGGTGGACCGGGATGGCGCCGACGACATCGTCGAGCTTCAGCTTGTCAAGAAGCGGGACGGTGAAGACGACGATCACGCCACCAACGGCACCGATCAGATGCGCAGCACCAATCGAAGGCGTCAGCGGCTCCGCCGTGATCGAGACGAGGCCGGCGAGGGCGCCGTTCAGCACCATCGTGAGGTCTACCTTGCCGTAGAGCACCTGCGTCAGGATCAGGGCCGCGATGGCACCACCGGCCGCAGCCGCATTGGTGTTGGCGAAGATGCGCGACACGTCGGCCACGTCGCCCACAGTGCCCATCGCAAGCTGCGAGCCGCCGTTGAAGCCGAACCAGCCGAGCCAGAGGATAAACGTACCCAGCGTGGCCAGGGGAAGGTTCGAGCCCGGCATCGGGTTCACGCCACCATCGGTGTACTTACCCTTCCGCGCACCTAGGATGATGATGCCCGCCAGCGCGGCCCAGCCGCCCACGGAGTGCACGACCGTCGAGCCGGCGAAATCGAGGAAGCCATACTGGGTGTCGAGGAAGCCACCGCCCCACTTCCAGCTCGCCTGGATCGGGTAGATGATCGCGGTGAGCACGAAGGTGAAGATCAGGAACGGCCACAGCTTGATCCGCTCGGCCACTGCACCCGAGACGATCGAGGCGGTCGCTGCACAGAACATGAGCTGGAAGACGTAGTCCGAGCCGGTGGAGGCGTAGGAGATATCGTCAGCGGCCTCGGGCGCAACGCCCACGGCCTCGAGCACCGCCACGCCGAACGCGCCGAGGTACCCGCCGGTCTCGTCCGTGCCGATGGTCCAGTTACCCAGCGGGTACATGAGGTTGTAGCCGATCACGTAGTAGCCCACGGCGGCAATCGAGAAGAGCGCGATGTTCTTGGTGCACTGCATCGCCACGTTCTTGGAGCGGACGAGGCCCGCCTCGAGCATGCAGAAGCCGGCGGCCATGAACATCACGAGGAAGCCGCCCACGAGGAACAGCACCGAGTTCATGATGAAGATGCCGTCGCGCGGCAGGCCAGTGGCGGCGTCCTGCGCCATCGCGGGCGCGGCGAGGAGCGCCGTCGAAAGCACGGCGAAGATGGCCGCGCGGGTAAGGGTTGAAAGCTTGGTCATGGTCTTTGTCATTCCCTGCCTGTCCGAGGTCACAGCGCGTCTTCGTCGCGCTCGTCGGTGCGCACGCGGATCGCCTGCTCGATACCGGTGACGAAGATCTTGCCGTCGCCGATCTTGCCGGTCCGTGCAGTTGTGGAGATTGCCTCGACGACCTTCTCGATCTGGTCGTCAGCGATCACCATCTCGATCTTGATCTTCGGTACGAAGTTCACGACGTACTCGGCGCCGCGATAGATTTCGGTGTGGCCACTCTGGCGGCCGTATCCCTTCACTTCAGAGACCATGAGACCCTGCACACCGATACCGGTCAGGGCTTCGCGGACCTCCTCAAGCTTGAAGGGCTTGATGACGGCGATGACGAGTTTCATTGCTCTCCTCGGACTGTCCCGCGATCCTTAACGATCACACTGCCCGCTCTATCCAAAACCCGTGCCAAACCGGTCGATTGCCGGAAGGATCAGGGAGTCCAGTGTGTTTTCGCCCTCGATATCGGCGGTGTGACGCCTTGTGGGCTGCGAGACTGCATAGAAAATAGGCAGTGATGATTTTCGTTGCAGTGGTGTGTGTGCAGAGTTTCTGTGCAGCTTCCACCGATCCCGCTAGCGCCTGAGCCCGGGCACCTTTATTTCTAGGGCCGAGGCAGACGGGCGGGGCAGATGGCAGGCCGAAATCGCAAGGCGTCGTCGGGCGGGCGGCGCGAGCCCGGCAGCGGCTGTGCGCCCGCGCCGGCCAAGCGCAGCTCGAAGCGTGGGCGTCCCGGCTTTGTGGGGCGTATCGTTCGGGGTGCTGTCCTCGGGACCCTGCGCCTTGCCTGGGCCATCGGCTTTCGCATCGGTCTCGTCGCCGGCGTCGTCCTCGCGGGGGCGACCTTCTACTTCTACACTCAGCTTCCACCGTCGGACGCGCTGTTCGACGGGCGCGGTGGCGGATCCGTCACGATGCTCGACCGAAACGGCAATGTCTTCGCCTGGCGGGGGGAGCAGTATGGCGGCGGGTTGAGGGCCAGCCAGGTCTCCCCGCATCTCGTCCACGCTATCGTCGCAACCGAGGACAAGCGGTACTGGGACCATTTCGGGCTCGACCCAATAGGTATCGCCCGCGCTGCGGTTGCGAATATCAGAGCGGGGCGGTTGGTCCAGGGCGGCTCCACCCTCACGCAGCAGACCGCGAAGAATACCTTCCTCACGGCGGAGCGCAGCCTCGAGCGCAAGCTCAAGGAGGTGCCGATGGCGTTGGCGCTGGAGCTGAAATACACGAAGGAGGAGATCCTCTCGATCTATCTCAACCGCGTGTATCTCGGTGCCGGCACATACGGGTTCGAAGCCGCCTCCCAGCGCTACTTCGGCAAATCGGCGCGCCTCCTGGTTCCGTCGGAGGCGGCGATGCTCGCGGGGCTCCTCCGCGCCCCGTCGCGCTATGCGCCCACGGCGAACCTTGCGGCGGCCCAGGGCCGGGCGAATGTCATCATCCGGCTGATGGAGGAGCAGGGCTATCTCTCCGATACGCAGGTGGTCGCCGCCCTGGCCAATCCCGCCGTGCTGAGCCAGGCGGCGGCGGCACGGGCGGGCGGGTACTTTGCGGACTGGGTGATGGAACAGGCCCCGGCCTTCCTTTCCTCGGAGACCACGGAGGACGTCACCATCGCCACGACCTTCGACCCTGACGTTCAGCGCGCCGCTGAGGCCGCGGTGGCGAAGGTGTTCGACACAAAGGTGAAGGAGGGAAGCACGGCCCAGGCGGCGGTTGTGGTGATGACGGCGGATGGTGCGGTGCGCGCCGTCGTGGGCGGGCGCGAGGCCGGCGTCGGTCAGTTCAATCGCGCGACACAGGCGCTCAGGCAGCCCGGCAGCGCCTTCAAGCCGGTGGTGTACGCAGCAGGCCTTGCCGGCGGCATGCGGCCCGATGACGTGCTCGAGGACGCGCCTGTCACCGTCGAAGGCTGGTCGCCCGAGAACTACACGCGCCGCTTCAAGGGACCCGTCACGCTCACGGAGGCGCTGGCCGAGAGCATCAACACCGTCGCCGTGCGGGTCAGCGAGCGGGCAGGGCGCGGGAACGTGCGTTCGTTGGCGCAGGATATGGGCTTCTCTGACGGTCTCGCGCCAGGCCCGGCCATTGCGCTGGGGACGACGGAGACCACGCTCGTGGAGCTCACCGGCGTCTACGCCACCATCGCGCAGGACGGCATGCAGGCGGCCCCTTTCGGCATCCGCTCCATCCGGCTGCGCGGCGAGGAGACGCCGCTGCTCGAAAACCGGGGCGGGTCGGCGGGCCGGGCGCTGGAGCCTTGGGTCGCCAGAACGCTCGGGCAGATGATGACATCGGTCGTCGAGGCCGGGACGGGCCGGCGCGCGCGCCTTCCGGACCGTGAGGCGGCGGGGAAGACCGGGACGTCCCAGAACGCCCGCGATGCCTGGTTCGTCGGCTACACCGCGGATTATGTGGCCGGGGTCTGGATGGGGAATGACGACAACACGCCGCTCACTGGCGTCACCGGAGGCGGCCTACCGGCGGAGATTTGGCGCGAGGCGATGTTGGGGATCCATGAGGGCCTGCCGGCCCGTCCCCTGCCGCAGCCGGGCCGCGGGGCAGGGACGCCGCTCGCACGGGTGGACACGCGCGCGACGGAGCCCTCCCGCCGCCAGCAGCCCTCGACCGATAGCGGCGGCGTGGTCAGCCGCCTGATCGGCGGTCTCTTCGGCAGCGGCGGGGAGGAGGCGAGCCGGAGCGACGGCGGGGACTTCAAGCCCTTCATGTCGGGCGACCGCTAGCGCGCCGCGCCGTTAGCTCTCGAACCGCCAAGCATGCAGGTCCCGCCCTTCGCGGCGTAGCCAGGCGCGGCGCGCCGAATAGTCGGGCATCAGATCGGCCACATGGGCCCAGTAGCGCGGGGAGTGGTTCATCTCTCGCAGATGGGCCGCCTCGTGGGCGGCGACGTAGTCCTGCACCTCCACTGGCGCCATCGCCAGACGCCAGGAAAAGGAGATGCGGCCGGCCGAGGTGCACGAGCCCCAGCGTGAGCGTGTATCCCTCAGCGAAACCGCGGTCGGCTTGCGGCCGAGCAACGCCGCATAGCGATGAACGGCCGGGACCAGCCGGGCCCGCGCCCGGTCCTTCAGCCACGCCGCCACAGCCGGCCCGGGGTTGGCGCCTGAGGGAAGCACCAGTTGGCCATCCAGAAGTCGCGGCGCTCCCCGATGCGTGCCCGCGACAAGCGGCAGGGGCATGCCATCGACGGGAAGGCGCGCCCCTGGCCGTGCCTGCCGGTCCTCCGGCTGCTGGGCCAGCGCCCGGGCCAGCCAGCCGCGATGCTCCTGCAGGAACGCCTCGACCTGCGAGAGCGGGACCCCGGGCGGCATGGTAAGCACGGCGCCCTTGCCCGCGGCCGCCAGGCGCAGCGTGAACCGCTTCGCGCGTGCATGAACGCGCAAGGAGACGGTGACAGGCGGCGATGAGAGCACCAGCGCCGGCGGCAGCGGCTTCGGCGTACCGAAGAGGCGCCGGATGCTCATGCCCCGCGCCCCGCGATGAGGCGCCTAGCCGCGCACCATACGGCGATGGGCCCGCACGAAGTCGCGGATGCGGGGCTGGATATGCATGCGGAAGCGCGAACCATTGAACACGCCGTAATGCCCCACCTTGGGCTGCGTCCAGTGCATCTTCTGCTGGTCGTCGAGATTGGTGAGGAGGCCGTGGACCGCCTCGGTCTGCCCGCGTCCGGTAATGTCGTCCTTCTCGCCCTCGATGGTCATCACGGCAATGTCCCGGATCTTGGAGAGATCCACGCGCCGGTCGCACACCACCATCTTGCCCTTGGGCAGATCGTGGCGCTGGAAGACCTTCTCGACCGTCTCGAGGTAGAACTCGGCCGTGAGATCCATCACCGCGAGATACTCGTCGTAGAACGCAGAATGCGCGGCCGCGCTGTCGCCATCGCCCCGCACAAGGTTGCGGAACTGCTCCACATGCGCATCCACATGCCGGTCGAGGTTCATCGACATGAAGCCCGAAAGCTGCAGGAACCCCGGATAGACACGGCGCAGGAAGCCCTGGTTCGGCCAGGGAACGAGGCCGACGCAGTTCTTCTCGAACCAGCTGAGCGGCTTCTCTTCGGCCAGCCGTGTCGGCTCTGTCGGGCTGATGCGCGTGTCGATCGGGCTGCCCATCAGGATGATGGAGGACGGCCGCACCGGCTCCTTGTCCTCCGACATCAGCGCCGCCGCGCAAATCACCGGCACGCCGGGCTGGCAGACGCCCATGATGGACACACGCTCCCCATCCGCGGCCAGGAACCGCGCGAAATCCCGGATGTAATCGACGTAGGAGGAGAGATCGAAGCGGCCTTCCGAGATCGGCACGTCGCGCGCATCGGTCCAGTCGGTCACATAGACCTCGTGCTCCGGGAGCATCGCCTCGACCGTCCCGCGCAGCAGTGTCGCGAAGTGGCCCGACATCGGCGCCACCATCAGCACTTTCGGATCGTTCCGCGCCTCGGCCAGCGTCGCATCGCGTTTGAAGTGCAGCAGGCGGCAGAAGGGCTTCTCCAGAACCACCTCCTCGACCACGGGCACCTGCTCGCCCTGGATCTCCACCTCGTCGATCCCGAACTCGGGCTTGCCGTAGCGCCGGGTGGCGTTGACGAACATCTCGCAGGCCGCGGCATAGGCGCGAACGGGCAGCGCTTCCTTCATCGGGAAGAACGGGCTCGAGAGCATCTGCGAGGAGAGGCGCGCGGCGGTCCGCATGGGCCCCATCGCGGCGTGGGTCATCTCATAGGCGTGGTACAGCACAGGCGCGCTCCCCGGGGTCTGCAATGTCGGGCGGACAGTATGACGTACGAGTGAATGACACAATCCTGCATTTTTGCACTGCAGCAAAACCGCAAGGCGACGCGTCGGTCATGTCCCGTTTGACAGGCAGCGCGCGATATGGCACGCGCTCCGCTCTTTCCGGAACATCTTCGGGGGTCCCTCGATGCCGAAGCCCGAATGGGGCGTGAAGCGCACCTGTCTGACCTGCGCGGCCCGCTTCTACGATATGATGCGCGATCCGATCATCTGCCCGTCCTGCGGCGCGGAGTTCGACGCGACGGTCGCGACCACCAAGCCCCGCCGTTCCAAGGCGCCGGCGAAAGCTGCCGCCGCCGCTGCGGCAGCGGCACCGCTCGTTGAAGTCGAAGAGGATGAGGAGGAGGAAGACTCTGACAAGTCCGACAACGATGACGATGAGGAAGAAGAAGCCGCGGTCGTCGAGGAAGATCTCGAGATGGGATCGAGCGGCGACGAGGACGACGATACGGCCGATAGCGGCGACGATGACGACGTTGAGGTCGACGACGACGACGAGGAGGAGGAGGACGAGCTTGGCGATTACGAAAGCGACGTCCTGCTCGACGACGAAGAAGAAGACAGCGACGACCTCGAAGGTTTGGGCGGCGAGCGCAAGACCGGAGAGGACGACGACACCTGAGCGCAGTTGAGGAGGCCGCCGGAGCGGGAAGCAGGACACAAGATTACCCCTTGCCCTGCCCGGCCGCCTCGCTTAAGCCGCTCATCGGCGGGGCCATAGCTCAGTTGGGAGAGCGCTTGAATGGCATTCAAGAGGTCAGGGGTTCGACTCCCCTTGGCTCCACCACCCCTACTTCCGCTGCCTGAACGCCCCCTAACATACTGAACGGCAACGATTTTTTTCAGGGTTCTAGGGTCTGTTTCTCGGCAACAGGCGAGAGGCTCGGAAAACGGGAGCCTAAGGACTAGTCGGCGGAGCTCCGGACGCCTGGAAGCCCAGACTTTCCAGGGGTTTGAGAAGAACTGGAGGGCGGGTTCTAGATTCTCGGCGGGTGTCCCCTTGGGCGCGCCAACGGTGGCCAGTTGACCCTCCATTCTGAGCTTGTCGGTCTCCAGCCTTTCGATGCGCCGCTCATAGGCACGGACGGCCGTCGTGCTGACGGCATCGGCGATGGTGTCGAGGAAGCCGTCGATCTGGTTCTCGATGCTGGCGATCTCGCGGCGGAGCGCGGTTCTCATTTCGGTGACCTGCGCGCGGCGCAGTTCCCAGGCATGCAGGAACATCTCGCGGACGAGGGTCAGGAGGCTCTGTGTGGGCCGCATGCCCTTGAGCACCTCCTCGAAGTCGCCTTCAAGCTTGTCGCGCCGGATGGACTTGCCGTAGCTCGCGCATCCCTTGGTGTGGCAGCAGTAATAGGCGAACAGCCCACCGTGCCGACCGCGTGACTGGCTGGAATAGAGCGGGCGCTCGCAATCGGCGCAGGTGACGAAGCCGCGCAGCGCGAAGAGATCGCCGAGGTCCTTCCGCGCGGGCGCATAGGCCGTGCCGCTGAGCCGCTGCTGGATCTTCTCGAAGGTCGCGAGGTCGATGAGACCCTCATGCTGCCCCTTGCGACGCGAGATGCCCCAGCTCGGGGCTTCGACATAGCCGGCGTAGAGCGGCTGCGTGAGCATGCGCTTCACATACTCGAAGAGCACCTCGCCGGACTTGGGCTTGGGGAAGGCGGGCTCGGCATCGAGGAAGCGCTTCACCTCGCCCTGCGAGCGGAACCGTCCGCTGGCATAGCCTTCGAGGGCCTTCTGGACGATCGAGGCCAGTGGCTCGTCCCGCACGAGGATCCGCCCATGGCCCCGCGATCGCTCATAGCGATAACCGCGCGGCGGCTGCGACACGACTGCATAGCCCCGCTCAAGCCGCGCCGACATCTTCTGGATCACCTGCCGTCGGTTCTGCTTGCGCTCGAGCTCGCCTTGCGCGGCGATGATGGTCTCGACGAACTCGCCTTCGGGCGTGTCCTCGAAGCGGAAGTTGAGGCATTCGGGCTTGGCCCCGTGTTTGTCGAGGGTGCGGCGGAGCTTCTTGTGGAACTCGATATCGCGGGAGAAGCGCTTCAGGTCGTCGAAGACGATGACGAAGTCGGTCTCGCGGCGGGCTTCGAGATAGGCGAGGAGCGCTACCATGCCGGGACGGTTCATGAAGTCGCCGCCGCCCGAAGCATCGTCCGGGAAGACTGTCTCGACCTCGTAGCCGCGGGCCTCGGCATATTGCCGGCAACGATGCTCCTGGCTCTCGAGCCCGGAGCCCTCGGCGGACTGCTTCTTGCTGGAGACCCGGCAGTAGATGATGGCCTTGGTGGCGGCGCTGGGCATGGTGCTCAATCCGGCCGCGCTGCCCTTCAGGAAGGTGGTGGCTTTGTTCATGGGGTCTCTCTTTCTGCCACGCGCTCCGGGGCGGCGTTCGGGGTCGGTCTCCTGTCGGATGGCTCCGAGCATTCTACCGCATCCAGCACGGACGGGACGCCGTTGGGCTCGGTCTCCCCAAGCTGTCCACAGCTTTGTTGGACGGGGTGGAGCTGATAGCCGAGATCGACGAATTGCAGCACGATGGACCAGACGAGCTGCAGGTACTCGGTCCTTTGCGCCTCGGTCATCCCGGCGCTGTCGAGCCGATGCTGGAACTGGTCGAGATCGACCTCCAGCACCTTGCGGCGCCCGCCGCCAGCAATGCTACTGGCCGCCATGCCCGCGGCCTTGGCGAAGGTCTCGGGCGCACCGGCCCCAATATCTTTCTTCACGTCAAACTCCTTTCCGTTTGCACTCCCTTTCTTCTTCACGAGTGAGAACAATACCGGAACATTACCTGAGATTTTTGTTCTTGTGAAGAGCTTTCGACTTGCTGTTTTGGCAAGTCAGCGCGCGGGGCCGCGGTCTTTACTGTGGGCGTGCTCGGCGCTGTTTCGCTGCTGATCGACGTAGGTGGCGCGATCCTGCTCCTTGAGGCGGCCGACGGAGGCATAGGCCATCTCGGCGAGGCGGGACGCCTTCAAAAGCTGGTTGCCTGGGATGCTGTGCGTGTCGCGCCAGTTCCCGTCCTTGTCCTGATAGCTGTAGGTGAGCGTGGTGTTGTAGATGGGCCCGTGCTCGCCCTGGTTGGCCCAGATGGCGGCGGTCACGCGTCCGTCGCGATGGGTCTCGATCGGCTTCGGCTTCTGCTGGTCGTCGCACATGGGTGTCTTCCTCTCTCTCGGTGCTGCTGGGGGGGGGTGATTAGCGGGAACGGGTGCGGGACCTGGTCCGCGTGCGGCCCTTCCATTGCTTCGTCAGTGCCTGCTGCTCGCGGACATAGAGGGCGCGGACGAAGGCCGCGCGGATGCGGCTGTTCTCGTGCTCGAAGTCCCCGCGCAGGAGGGCGGTGCTCGCCTGCAGGCGCCGAGAGCCGGCCGTGATGGCGGCCTCGCGCTCGGCATTGGCGTTCGAGTGCACCTCGGCCTCGATCGTCCCGCCGATGGTGTAGTGAAGATCCACGTTCAGCGTGGGCCGCTCGGCCTCGAGCCGCTTGATGGCCTCGCTGGTCACAGGCGTATGCAGCCCCTCCCGCGGGAAGTTGTTGGGCTTTGTCATGGGCGATGTCCTTTCACGTAGGACTACAGGCCGCTCTCGCGGTACTGGGGCCAATCCCGCGGTGGCGGGGGGCGGCTTCGGTGATGACGGTGCGGTGGCGCTGACCCCAGCGGGTGGCGATCTCGACGGTGCCGGGCTTCGAGTGGAACGGATCGCCGAGATAGGCCCCGGCAAGATCCCGGCGCTGCCAGTAGGGCGGGATCCGCGTGAGGAAGGGCTTTTCGAGGACACCGGGCATGAAGACATAGGCCTGGCCCATATCGGTGTTCAGCACCTCGTCAGGGCTCCTGAGATCGCGCGCCATCTTGGACTTGTGCTGGGCGAGCCGATCCTGATGGGCGACCTCCAGAGCAGCGGCGAAGGGATCGCCACCCATCATCGCATCGAGCATGGCCTTGGAGCCGGCAGCCCGCGCGCGCTCTTGGGCTGCGGTATCGTTGTAGGCAAGGGTGGTGCGGCCGAGCTGGCGGGAGATCAGGCTTGCCTGCTCCACCGAACGGGTGCCGAGATAGATGTGCACCCCGCACGATTGCGGGATGACGGTGCTCGCGCCCTTCTTCAGATTGTCGAGCTGTCGGGAGGACTGCACCACATACGCCGTGCGGATCTCAAACCCGGCGCTGATGGTCGCGAGGGATTCCGCCATCGGCCATGGGAAGTGGGCGATCTCGTTCAGGCACCAGAACTGCGGCCGGGCGGTCATCGGGGCGCGCCGCTTGGCAATAAGGGCCGCCGTGAAGATCGCGCGGATCACTGGCGCCGTCGTCTCGGCGAACTCGAGGTCCTCCATGATCGAGACCATGCAGGGCGGGCAGTCGTCCTCGGTGAGACGCTGGAAGGAGAGATCGAAGGGCGCGGAGAGCGAGGCGCGGATCTGGGCATCCATGATGGGGGAGAAGCTGCGGGCGATCTCGTTCTTGATGCCGGCCCAGCCGCCGCTGTCGCTGTCCTTCGCGCGCAGCTCCTGCAGCTGACCCGCCACCTCGTTGATCTGAGGCTCGGGCTGGCAGGAGATGGCATGCTCGAAGGAGAGCCAGGCCTCGCTGAGGCCACCGAGACCCGCAATGCGGTCTGCAAGGGTGGGCAAAGTGACGAAGCCGGTCTCGCGGGTCTCGGTGACGATGGCCGCGGTCACCAGCTTCTGCGCCATGCCCTCGAAGTACGCGGCTCGCGGATCGGTGTTGGGGATCCAGTTCTGGGCGAAGAGGAGCGCGTCGGCGACGAGCGTCGGCGAGCTTGGTGTGAAGTG
Source organism: Pseudomonadota bacterium (assembly GCA_038528605.1). Classification (GTDB taxonomy): domain Bacteria; phylum Pseudomonadota; class Alphaproteobacteria; order Rhodobacterales; family Rhodobacteraceae; genus Thermohalobaculum. The sequence goes on along the minus strand of JBCBEP010000038.1, from coordinate 4,642 downwards.
CTCGCAGGGATTCATACGATGGGACGGCATCCCCGCGGCTTGGCGTGGATTGTAGTAGAAGCCGTGGCGGCCCTGCCGGACCTGAAGGGAGGAGACGACGGTGTCCTGCCGCTTGAGATCGAGCGCGATGATATGCGGCAGGCGATCGCCGTCGCGGAGATACGTGTCGACCAGCCAGGGCATGACGACCGAGCCCTTCAGGCTCCGCGCGCCACCGCAAAGCAGGATGGCGGACTGACCGCCCGCATAGCAGGCGCGGTTCGCGGCATCATGGCCGATATAGGCGCCTTCCCGGCGATAGAGCCCGGCGCGCTTGCGCATCGCATAGTTGGCGAAGCCCGCCGAGCCGAAGCGATCGGCTTCGAGGTCGATGCTCATAGGCGTTTCCTCATTGCTCAGCGCTTCACATCCGGCGCCGGGCAATGGCGAGGGAGAGCGCCATGAAGCCGGCCATGATCAGCATGCGCGCGGCGAAGTAGGTGAGCGGCCAGCTGGCGATCTCGGCCCCCCAGAAGCGGAGCCGCGCTGTCGAGGGCGCATAGAGGCTGTGCAGCTCCTGCCAGACTGCGTCTTCGACCAACGGGAAGAGCCTTGGCGCCAGCAGCACCATGGCAACGAGGCTGAGGCCGATGGAAAGGCCGTTGAGCGGTCCCGCAAGACCGCCCGGCTTGGTGGGGTGAGACATCGCGCTGACCCTCAGCCTTTGGCCGATGTGGGCAGGGCGAAGGCGATGACAGCGATCAGGGCCGCGACTAGCCCGCAACCCCGCGCCAGCGTGATGGGTTCGCCATAGACGGTGAAGGCCACGGTTAGCGCGATGATCTGGCTCATCATGCTGGTGGCCACGATCGTGGCCGACATCGACTGGCCGAGCAGCGTCAGGAACGGGATGTAGCTCAGCACTAGAAGCGAAATCGCCCCCACGAGCCAGCGATGGTCGCCAGTATCGATGGACTTCCGGAACGCCCAGGTGGACCCGGCGAAGCCGGCCCCGGCAGCACCCACGAGGCAGAGCGTGGTGAGATCGACGAGTGTCTTCATGGCAGTCACTCCACAAGAGGGAAGAGGCAAGCGGGCGATAGCACCGCCCGCTGAGCGACGTGGGTGAGGCTCAGGAACCGTTGACCCGGCGCAGTCGCTCTAGGCGGACGCGCTCGGCGCCGTTGAGCCGGAGGTAATCGGGCCACCAGGCCCGCATCTCGTCATGGGTGCAGAAGGCGAGGCTCGGGCTCGGCAGCGGGATGGTCTCGACCAGCAGGAGTGTCGCAGTGACACCCGTCAGGCTGTCGGGCGCCACCGCGTTGAAGGCCGGGCGCTGCATGAACGTGGCCGCCCGCGGCATGTCGCCCTTCACCTGGCAGAACTGGGCCGTCTCCGAGTTCTCGATCCCGTCCGAGAGCCAGACGAAGGCCCGGTCGCGGCCCTGGAACCCCGGATAGCGCGAGATGGCCTGTAGGTTGGCCAGCAGCGGGCTCTCCTGCGCGGCCTTGGCCGTATCGTGGCTATCGGCGAGGATCCGGTCGAGCTGGCCCCGGAAGGCCGCACGAGCATCCTCGGCGATGCGCTCGATATTCGGCCGAGGCTTCGAGGGGGCCCCGATGGCGGCCTGCTCGCCGACGGTATCTGCCGGACGGCACTGCGCGTAGACCGGGCGGGCGATGGAGCCGCCGGTATCCCGTGCGGTCGTGAAGACCATGATCCGCCCGTTGACCGGCAGGGCGTCATAGGCCCGTTCGAGCGCCGTCATCATGTCGCGGCGCTGTGCGTCGGACATGTTCCGGTGCACCGAGTAGTCGAGGAAGACGGCGGTCTCGGCCTGATCGGGGCGCGCATAGCAGAAGCTCGCGCCCATCTGCTCGATCTTCATGTATTCGGTGAGGCCGTAGCCACCGGCGCCGAGGGTCGCGACCAGCATGCCGGCTGCGGCAAAACCCTTGAGCAAGCGGCTGTTGCCCTTGCCGCGGCGGCCACGCTGGCCGAAGCGGGAACGGGACGAGCGATTAGACCGTGTCATGGGACACTCCTTCATCTATGAGGGCATCGAGGTTGGGGGCGCTGTTCCGGAAGGTGGCGAGGGCCGCCTGCAGCTCGGCGCGGCAGCGCTCGCGGGTCGCTTCGAAGCTGGCGACCGCCGTCTCGGCAGGCATGACATCGACGCCCAGCTCACTGCGGAGGGCCGCGATCTTGTCGTCGATGCCGGGTAGGATCAGGGCCTCGAGCGCGGCCAGCTCATCCTCGATGGCGGGCTTGCAGCGGCCATTGGCGACGTAGCCGGCCACGCCGCTCCGCTTCTTCGCCTGCGCCCGCTGGGCATCCTGCGCCGTGCGGACGTCGTCGTTGTGGGCGTCGATATCGGCCGCGATCTCGTTCAGTGCGTCGAACGCGTGTGTTGGCCGCTCCTTCGCGGTCGCGATCCGCTCCTCGGCCTGATCGAGCGCCGTCTCGCTGAGCTTCTCGATCGCCTCCTCGGCCTCGTCGACGATGTCCTCGGCGGCGTCATCGATATCGGCGGTCGCGGAGAGATAGGCCTCCGCATAGCCGGGGATCGGGTCCGTGAGCCCGCTATAGCCCTTCATCACCGCGAGGATCACCGAGCAGACCCCGATGACGACCACGATGATCGCGAGGCTGTCGTCGAAGGTCTCCCAGAGTCCGATCTCTGAGAAGTCGAAGACGCCGTCGTGGCTGCCGAGTGCCCGCAGCCTGGCCGCGCCGAAGATGAGCACCGCCTCGGCAGCAAGGCCGATGATGAGCCCGATGGCCGACAAGCCACGGATCAGCAGGGTGTTTGCGGTGAGGCCCTGATCGGCGTCCGGGTCGCTCACGTCGAGCGGTGTGCGATAGGCGAGATGGCGGAGCGGCAGATAGCCGATCAGCACGCCGGGCAGGATGTTCACGAGCGCGAAGATCAGTCCGTAGCCGAGCCCCGCGACGACATCCATGCGGCCCTCGGCGATCAGGATCGCCCCGGCCATCCCGCCCTCCAGGACCCAGAACGGGATGATCACGAGGATCGTGTTCATCCAGTCCGTAAGCCTCGGGGGACGGAACGTCTGATAGGTCGCCTGGATAAGCCGGTAGAAGCCGCCGGCGGCGTCGCGCTTGGTCGCGAGGCCTTCGAGCGCTTGCTGCGCCTGAGCGACGATGTCCTGCATCGCGCCCTCGGCGGCATCGAGGGTCGTCGCAACGGAGTCGGTCGAGGTGCCGGCGCTGCTTGCCTTCGCCAGGACCTCGCGGGCGTCGGCTCTGATGCTCGCCGATTGGGAGCGTAAGCGCCCAAGAGTCCTCGAGGGGTCGAAGCGCCTCGTGGGAAAGATGTTGAGTAGTCGTTTGATCATCGGACACACCTTCTCCGTGTCGCTGAAAGGGCGGCGACTGCTGTGGGTCGTCAGCGGGTGAGCGGGACAGGCGTTGGTGGCGCCCTTGGCGGGTTCTAGGGGGTTACTGAGGGGAATGTGGGTGGGCGTGGAGCGACCGCGCTGCTGGCCGACGCCGCCCATTCCGGATCAGTGGCGGAAGCACCTCAGGGTGTAGTCGCGATAGATCGCGAAGAGCCGGTCCTTATAGGGATGGCGGCAGTGCTCATCGTGGAGAAACCTGCGGGCGTAGCGCTCGTCACCCCAAACTTGGTTAATCTTTGGGATCCGAAAGCGAACCGGAGCGCATTGAGGCACGATGCCCCTAAGTCGGCGCGCAAGAACATATCCTCGATCGCCGTCGGCCAGTCGCGCCCGCTTAAGCCTTGGGCGCGGACATCGGTCTTCCGCTCTGTGCGGTTTTCCTGGTTGCGGAGCTGCTCGTCACTCGGCGCGGTCAGGATCAAGCCGTTGGACGTCATCTCGGATTTCCATCGCATTGTTGATGACATCATGCTCCAAGTACATTTCACTGGCCTCTCAGTGCCAAAACTTCATAAAAATTCATTCTCGTTCATGTGCCTACAAAAATCGACAAGTAGCATTTCATTATATTACTCATGATAATAAGTTAGGCGAAAAAGAGTAAAGTAGATAAGCTTTTATGAGTTCAGTTTGCGCTCTTTGAGAAGGGCCTTGGGGCGGGCCTTGACGATCTTGAGATAATTCAGAGGATTTCATTCATCTCCGACGCGTATCGATACTTCATCGCTGGTGGCCACAGCGGATCTAAAGCAGACCTTGTAAGAGGATATGCGCTCGGAAAGAGGGATGTCCGGAACGCCTTCAACGACGAACTGGCGCAGGGCGCCGCGTCTGCAGCCCAGATCGATGATGGCCCAGACATGGGTTGACCACCGAGCGGCGCACTGAAACCCTCAATGCGTTTACGTGTCAGCCGCAGTCGGGCGGAAATTGGGGTCTGGCAACCGAGCCGAACCAGACGGCACACTCGTGGAGCCAGCTGGACCGCCACAGCTGCGATAGATCTTGGTATGCAGATATCGCCTCGTGCTTCCATGCCGAAAACAGCGGCACAGCCACCTCGGCATGTTGAGTCGGGTGTGATGTGTTTGAAGACTGCGGCTGCATTGCCGGAACAGGTCGGCAACTCAGATCCACCAACGGACCTCAACTAACTTCGACTACCAAGATGGGATTACCGCACCGCTGACCTTCCCCCCGAGATCCGGGCCGTTGCGAGCTGGAATTTTCCACCTTTGAAT
>JBCBEP010000037.1:0-29032 GCA_038528605.1 Pseudomonadota bacterium | reverse complement strand
AGCATGTGGCGCGGGAGATGGGCCACATGCTCCTCCACGCTCGGATGGATGTTCGCGAAGGTGCCGACGGCGCCGGAAATGGCGCAGGTGGCGATCTCCGCACGGGCGGCCTGCAGGCGCAGGCGGGCGCGTTGGAATTCAGCATGATAGCCGGCGAGCTTGAGCCCGAAGGTGAGCGGTTCGGCATGGATCCCGTGGCTGCGGCCGATGCAGACCGTGTCCTTATGCTCGAAGGCACGGGCGCGCAGCGCATCGAGCAGCCGGTCGACGTCCTCCAGCAACAGGTCCGCCGCGCGCACAAGCTGCAGGTTGAAGCAGGTATCCAGCACGTCTGAAGATGTCATGCCCTGGTGGACGAAGCGTGCCGGCTCCCCCACATGCTCGGCAAGATGAGTCAGAAAGGCGATGACATCGTGCTTCACCTCCCGCTCGATCGCGTCGATGCGCGCGATGTCGAACTCCACCTCCTGTGCCTTCCACACGGCTTCCGCCGCCTCCTTCGGGATCACGCCGAGCGCGGCCTGCGCATCGGCGGCGTGGGCCTCGATCTCGAACCAAAGGCGGAACTTGGTCTCGGGCGACCAGATGGCGGCCATTTCGGGTCGGCTGTAACGCGGGATCATGCGGGCCTCGTGGGCGAAGGGGCAGGTTGTGGGCGGTTGGGCGCTGAGCTAGCAGGTGCGGCATGAACGAAGCAACCGAGCGCTACTTCCGCGGCGGCTGGTCGATGCGCCGGATCATCGAGGACGTCGTCGACGGCGTGATCGGCGAGTTCTGGGGCGAGGCGCAGTTCCAGCCCGACGATGAAGGCCTCACATGCCGTGAGGAGGGCGTGCTGCGCTTCCGCGGGCAGGATCATCATGCCGAGCGGGGCTCTTTGTGGCGTTTCCCGGCGCCGGGAGAGGTCGAGGTGCGGTATCTCGACGGGCGGCCCTTCCATAGCTTCCCGGTCCGCGCGCCCGCGGCGGAGCATATCTGTGGTGACGATCTCTATCAGGTGCGGTACGTATTCGGGGCGGATATGTGGACGAGCGTTTGGGAAGTTGCCGGTCCCAACAAGGCCTACCGCATGAGTACCGACTACAAGCGTGTTGCCCCTGGGTCCCGTCCGTTGGTGCGTGGCAAAGGTCCGATGTCGACCACCGCTGAAGGCCTGGGGATCGACCCGGCGCTCACGGCGGTTGGCGCGCTGGCGCGCGAGGACCGATGATCCGCTTGAGTTTGGTTAACTAGTTTTTGTTCATCGCATGGCAGGGCTTCTCAGTTTGGGCCATGTCGCCGCCCCAATCCGGGGGCAAAACTGGTGCGAGGGGCGCACCAATCGATTCGTAACAGGCGAAGCTTTCTGCCTGTTGCGCATCGGGGCGCTGTTGAGAGGCGGTCGCGGATGGGGCTCCAAGGCGGCCAAGAGGGCGGGATGCATTGGCCCGCACGACTCATGAGGGGAGTACGACGATGAAGGGGAACAAGGCTTTCGCGACAGCGACTGCGGTGTGCCTGGGGCTCGGGTTGGTCGCGGCGCCGTCCCTTGCTCAAGACCGCCCGGAGTTTGCCGACATGGTGCAGGAAGTTGCGGCGACCGAGCTTCAGGAATGGATCACCGATCCGATCTTCCTTTATGCCATTCGCGAGCAGAACGAGCGCAACGGCAGGCTTCGCCAGGGCAAGATCGACTTTCTCGACCAGGAATGGCGAGCAGAGAAGGGCTCCGGCCCGATGATTTTCGACCTGCTCGACCGGCAGGCCTCGATCATTCTGCGCGATCGCCGCGAGCTTTCGAACGGCATCATCACCGAGATCATCCTGATGGACCAGTATGGCCTCAACGTCGCGATCTCGGACCCGACCACGGATTTCTGGCAGGGCGACGAGGCGAAGTACCAGGAGACCTACCTCATCGGTAAGGGCGCGGTGCATGTGGGCGATATCGAGTTCGATGATTCGACCCAGCTTTACCAGACGCAGGTGAGCATGACAGTGACCGACCCCGAGAACAACGATGTGCCGATCGGTGCCGTGACCTTCGGCATCAATCTCGACGTTCTCGAGAAGCAGCTTTCGAACTGACGCAGACGCACAGCGCATGCGCTAAAGGCCGGGCCCAGCCCGGCCTTTTCGTTTGTTGCGCCGCATTCCAGTCAAGTGTGCTTTGTTGCGCTGTGCCATAACAAAATTATCATCGCCACAATCCTGTTAACCACAGGCGCAACAGGCCGACCCGCTTTTCGTATCCCCCCGCCTCTCCCTGCCGCAGGAAAGGCACCACGCGCGTGATGAAAGCGCGAGCCAGAACGGGGAGGAAACGGATGGACATCCACGAGTACCAGGCGAAGGAGATCCTGGCAGGCTTCGGCGTGCCGGTGCCGCGCGGTGGCATTGCGTACAGCCCTGAGCAGGCGGGCTACCGCGCGCGGGAGCTGGCTGGCGCCGCGTGGGTGGTGAAGGCGCAGATCCACTCCGGCGGGCGGGGCGAGGCTGGCGGCGTCAAGATCTGCCGCAGCGAGGACGAGATCACCGCGGCCGCCCAGGGCATGCTCGGCCGCATGCTCGCCACGCGCCAGACCGGGCCGCGCGGCAAGCTGGTGAGCCGCCTCTATGTGGAGGAGGCGACGGACATCGCCCGCGAGCTCTATCTCGGCTTCGTGCTCGACCGCGCCTCCGAGCGCATCATGGTCGTCGCCTCGGCCGAAGGGGGCATGGAGATCGAGGAGCTCTCCGAGGAGAAGCCCGAGAGCATCCGCCGCCTCTCGATCGACCCGGCAACGGGCCTTCGCGAGTTCCAGGCGCGCGAGCTGGCCTTCGCTCTCGGCCTCGAGCCTGCGCAGGTCAACGATGCCGTGCGGATCTTCAAGGGCGCCTACCGTGCGTTCCGGGACTTCGATGCGACGATGGTGGAGATCAACCCGCTGGTGGTGACCGGCGACGGCCGTCTCGTGGCGCTCGATGCCAAGATGAGCTTTGACGACAACGCGCTCTTCCGCCGCCCGCGCATCGGCGAGCTGCGGGACCGGAGCCAGGAGGACCCGCGGGAGAGCCACGCGAACGATCAGGGCCTCAATTACGTGGGCCTCGAGGGCAATATCGGCTGCATGATCAACGGCGCGGGCCTCGCGATGGCGACGCTCGACATGATCAAGCTGGCGGGCGGGGAGCCGGCCAACTTCCTCGATATCGGCGGCGGCGCGAGCCCGGAGCGGGTGCTGAAGGCGTTCCAGGCGGTGCTGACCGACCCGAAGGTCGAGGTCGTCCTCGTCAACATCTTCGCCGGCATCAACCGGTGCGACTGGGTGGCGGAGGGCGTGGTGCAGGCCTTCTCCGCGCTCGATCTCAAACTGCCCGTCGTCGTCCGCCTCGCCGGCACGAATGTCGAGGAGGGTCAGGCGATCATCGCGAACTCCGGCCTGCCCATCATCACGGCGACGAGCCTCGCGGATGCCGCCGAAAAGGCGGTGGCAGCGCTGCCCGCCGCCGCCCCCCTGAAGAACGCCAGCTGAGGAGCGCGCAATGGCCATTCTGATCAAGAGCGAGACGCGTGTGCTGGTGCAGGGCATGTCCGGCCGGCTTGGCAAGTTCCACGCGGAGGACATGATCCGCTACGGCACCAACGTCGTCGCCGGCGTGACGCCTGGCAAAGGCGGGGTCGACGTGCTCGGCCGCCCGCAGTTCGACACGGTGCGCGCGGCGGTGGAGGCGACGGGGGCCGAGGCGAGCCTTGTCTTCGTGCCGCCCCCCTTCGCGGCTGATGCGATTATGGAGGCGGCGGATGCCGGCATCCGCACCGCCGTCTGCATCACCGACGGGATCCCGGCGCAGGACATGATGCAGGTGAAGCGGTTTCTGCGGCGCTACCGCGAGGACCGGAAGATGCGCCTCATCGGGCCCAACTGCGCGGGGATCATCAGCCCCGGCAAAGGGTTCATGGGCATCATGCCGACCCACATCTACATGCCCGGCCGCGTGGGCATCGTCAGCCGCTCGGGCACGCTCGGCTACGAGGCGGCGAGCCAGATGAAGGCGCTTGGCATCGGCGTCTCCTCCTCCATCGGGATCGGCGGGGACCCGATCAACGGCTCGTCCTTCCGGGACATCCTCGCGCTCTTCGAGGCGGATGAGGAGACGGACGCGGTCATGATGATTGGCGAGATCGGCGGGCCGCAGGAGGCTGAAGCGGCCCGGTGGGCGCGGGACAATATGAAGAAGCCCATCGCCGCCTATGTGGCCGGTCTCTCGGCGCCGAAGGGGCGCACCATGGGCCATGCAGGCGCCATCATCTCCGCCTTCGGGGAGAGCGCGCAGGAGAAGGTCGAGATCCTGCAGGATTGCGGCATTCGCGTCGCGCCGACCCCCAGCCAGATGGGCGAGACCATGGCGGCCCTCTTGGGCAAGGTCCCCGAGCACGCCTGAGCATCAACCGCCTGCGCCGCGGCGCGGGCGGTCAGTCCACCAACGGGTCGCGGGGGTGAGGCGTGCGCGTTGCGCGCCAGCTCCGGAATTCCTCGAGGCTGGAGAAGCGGCGCCAGGTCGAGCCGTCGCAGAGCTCGAAGGGGCGGTACCCGATTTTATAGTGCATCTTCGGCGAGCCCGCGACCCAGTAGCCGAGATAGACGTAAGGCAGCCCCATCTCCGCCGCGATACGCATGTGATCCATGATCATGAACGCGCCGAGGGAGCGGCCCTGCTCGCCGGGATCGAAGAACGAGTAGACCATGCTCAGCCCGTCGGCGAGCACGTCCGACAGGCAGGCGGCCAGCAGCGCCGGCGCCTCGCCCTCCACCGCTTGGGTGTATTCGATGACCGTGGAGTTTACCGGCGTCTCGTCCACCATCGCCGCATAGTCGAACGCATCCATATCGGCCATGCCGCCATCCGCATGGCGCTGGTCGAGATAGCGGCGGAAAAGGCTGAACTGCGCTTCAGTCGCCCACGCCTCGCATCCGCGCACCTTGAGGTCGGCGTTGCGCTTCAAAATGCGCTTCTGCGTCTTGGTCGGCTTGAAGCCCTCGACGGGGATGCGGATGGACATGCAGGCCGAGCAGCCGACGCAGGCCGGCCGGTAGATCACCGATTGCGATCGCCGGAAGCCCTTCAGCGAAAGCGCGTTGTTGACGGACACGGCATTGGTGCCCTGGAGGGTGGTGAAGACCTTCCGTTCCTCGCGCCCGTCGAGATACGCACAGGGCTGCGGCGCGGTAAGGTAGAACTGTGCCTTCAGCGCGCTTTCGTGATGCGACATTACGGCGACCTACTGCCCCTGCGGCTCCGACCCTAGCGTGTCGGTACGATAACAGGGATTTGGCGGCTGTCACCCAGTGAGATACCCGGATGTCGCAGGCTGGATGCCGTTCACCGGATGGTGTCGTGAGCGTCACGCTGCGGCAGCAATCGCTCAGTCCTCGGGCTGGTTGATCATCACCGTCTGGCAAAGCGCGTCCGGAATGGTCTGGCCGCGCGGGTTGATCGCCGCCCAGGCCAGGCTCGCGATCAGCACGGGCGGCAGATAGAGCGTGGCGGTGAAGGCAAGCGCGTGGATGAAGGCGGTGCTGCTGTCGAGCCGCTGGCCTTGTGCATTCCGCAGCTCGATGCCCATCAGCATCATGCCGAGGGTGGCGGAACGCTCCATCACCATCGTTGTGCGGTAGACAAGGCCGGTGACGGCCACTGCCGGGATGAGCAGCAGGAAGCCGATGCCGGCGGTGACGATGCCAAGCACCGTGCCGATCATCAGCACGCCCAGCAGCAGGATCACGATCACCAGCAGATCCACGAAGAACGCCGCGACGCGGCGGGCGCGCACGCCATCGTAGAACTGGCTGTCGGATACGGGGTCGGGGAAACTCAGGCTCATGCCGTTCATATAGGGGCGCTAAGCCTGACCGATAGCCATGCCGGTCGCAAAGACCAGCGCGCCGCCGATTACCACCTGCAGGATGGCGCGGGACCACGGCGTGCGCATGTATCGGTTCTGGATCCAGGCGATGGCCCAAAGCTCGACAAACACGATCGCGATAGCGAGGCTGGTGGCGATCCAGAAGTCCGGAATGAGGTAGGGCAGGGCGTGGCCCATGCCGCCGACCGTTGTCATGATCCCGGTGCTGAGGCCGCGGGCGATGGGTGAGCCGCGGCCGGACACCACGCCGTCATCCGACGCGACCTCGGTGAAGCCCATGGAGATGCCCGCGCCGAGGGAGGCGGCGGTGCCCACCAGGAACGTCGTCCACGTGTCCTGCGTCGCGAAGGCAACGGCGAAGATGGGCGCGAGCGTCGAGACCGACCCATCCATCAGCCCCGCGAGGCCGGGCTGTACGTAGGTGAGAATGAACTGCCGCTCTTCGGGCTCGATATCGATGGCGGCGTTCGGTTCAAGATCACGCGTCCGATCGCCGTTTTCGGGACGTCCGGCGGCGTAGGGGCAGGTCGGGCATGTCACGGTCATCGCCGCCTCCGTCACTTTAGAGGGATTCTAAAGATAGGGGGCGTGAGCGATGATCAAGAGACGAGACAGTGGTGACCTTCAACTCTTGAGAGTGGTCTCGATCCGGATTGCCGCCTCGGCCAGCAGCTCCGGCGACGCATGGTGGGCCATATGGCCGATATTGGGCAGGAGCGTCAGGCGGGCTCGGGGCAGGACCTTGTGCAACGGTTGAGCCTGGCCACCCGGCTCGATGAAGTCCGCCGTGCCGTGCACGATCTCGAACGGCATTTCGAGCGCGCCGTAACCGTCTGACACGTCGAGGAGCACGCGGTTGACGTTCTGCAGGTCCTCCATGTTGGCGTAGAGCGTGGTCTCACGCAGCGCGAGCGCCGCGCCCACATATTGCGCGTAGCCCGGGGGGACCGGCTGCGGGCGAAACACGCGCTCCAGGAAGCGCTCGATCCCGCCATCCTCGGCGATGGACTTGAGATACTCCGTGTAGGCCCAGGTGAGGAGATCGGTCACGCCGAGCCGCGCCATCACGGCGCCGGCGCCGGTATAGGGCATGGTAACGCCTGAGACGGGGATGACGCCGGTGAGCGTCTCCGGTGCCTCCAGTGCCCAGCCCATGGAGACCGCCGCGCCATAACTGTGGCCGAGCACGATGGGCCGTTCGACACCCAGCCCCAACACCGCCTCGCGGATGATCCGGGCCTGGACGCGCGGATCGTCCCCACCCTCTGCCGGCCGGCTGGAGTAGCCGAAGCCGGGGCGGTCTACCGCAATCACCGGGCGTTCCTGCGCGAGCTTCGGCGCGACGGAGAAGGTGAAGTCCCGGAGGTTGCCTGAGGCGCCGTGGATCAGCACCAGCGGTGTGCGACCGGCGCCCGCGCCGTCAAAGCCGGCACGCCAGAGGTGCACTGTTTCGTCTCCGGCGGATACCATCTCGCCGATGGGCGGAAAGGCGGCTTCCGCTTCGTCCACGGGATAGGGTACGCCGCACCCGGCGGCGAGCAGCGCGGTGCTGCCGGCGCCCGCCAAGAGCGCGCGGCGTGTGAGTTTCGGCCCGGTCATCCAGTCCTCGCAGCAGGCTAACGCGTGCGGCAAGAGATGGGCGCGCCGGGCGCGGGTACAAGGCCGGCACACGACGATGCCTCAGCCCGTGATCGCCTCCGCCGCCACGCGGCCGATGCGCGACCGGTCGAAGGGCGTCGACTGGTAGACCTGGTTGATCCAGTTGCCGAAGAGGAGATGCGCGTGGCTCCGCCAGCGGTTCTCGGGCCGGCGGCTCGGGTCGTCGTCCGGATAGTACCCCTGGGGCAGCTGGATGCGCTCACCCTTCGCCACGTCGCGCTCGTACTCCGCCGCGAGGCTGTCGGTGTCGTATTCAATGTGGTTGAACATGTAGAGCGCGCGGTGCGCCCGGTCCTCCACCAGGCACACGCCCGTATCCGGCGCGCGCATCAGCACCTCCAGCCCGGCACCCTGGGGCAGCTCCGCCTCGCGCACCTCGGTCCAGCGGCTGACGGGCACGGTGAAATCGTCCGAGAACCCGCGGAGATAGGGGGAGGCGGGTGCGGCGTTCTGATGGCGGAAGCAGCCGAACGCCTTCGCCGGCAGCGCGTGCTTCGCGACACCGTGGAAGTGATGCAGCATTGCCTGCGCGCCCCAGCAGATGGCGAAAACGCTGTGAGCGTTGCTCTGCGTCCAGTCGAAGAGCTCGGTGAGCTCGTCCCAGTAATCCACCTCTTCGAACTCGAGCAGCTCGATGGGCGCGCCGGTGATGATCACGCCGTCGAACCGCTCCCCGCGTACCGCGCTGAAGGGGCGGTAGAACGCCTCCATATGCTCGCGCCCGGTGTTCTTGGAGACATGGCCGGTCATCCGGATAAGGTTCAGCTCGATCTGCAGCGGCGTGGCGCCGATGAGGCGCGCGAACTGCGTCTCGGTCGCGATCTTGTTGGGCATGAGGTTCACGAGCGCGATGTGGAGCGGGCGGATATCCTGACGCGCTGCCGCATCCTCCGACATCACCATCACGCCCTCGCGGGAGAGGACGTCGAAGGCGGGCAGGGAATGGGGCAGCTTGATCGGCATCGGTCTCTCCGCAGCGCATCTGCGCGTGGTTGGGCGTAGGGAGATACGGTCGTGCCGCCGCCGGGGCAAGCGGCGTGGCCATGGCGCGAGGGTCGGGTGAGGGTCACGCCCGCGTTACCGGGCTGGTGCGGTGCCGTGGCGTCGGCCTATCTCCGGAGAGAAACATCACCATGGAGGACAGCATGCTTCAGCCCCGCACCAAGGCCCCCGCGCTCAGCCTGCCGCTCGTCGGCGGCGGTACCTTCACCCTCGGCGCGGAGAAGCCGGGCACGTTCGACGTGGTGATCTTCTACCGCGGCAAGCACTGCCCGATCTGCAACAAGTATCTCAACGCCGTTCAGGCGGAGCTGGAGACAGCGGCGGGCCAGGGCGTCAACGTCGTCGCTGTTTCCATGGACACGGCCGAGCGGGCCGAGGCCTCCATGGCCGATTGGGGGATCGACAAGCTCCCCGTCGCCTACGGCATGAGCGAGGCGACGGCGCGCGAGTGGGGGCTCTACATCTCGTCCCAGCGCCCGGGCAGCCAGGAGCCGGCGGTGTTCTCCGAGCCGGGCCTCGTCGTGATGGACCCCGAGGGCACGATCTTCTTCGTCCAGATCCAGAGCGCGCCCTTCACCCGGCCGGACTTCGCTGCCCTCCTCGGCGGCCTGAAGTTCGTGACGGAGAACAACTACCCGGCGCGCGGGGACCTGACGGCGCAGGCGGCGTAAGCCAGGTCAGAGCGTGGCGCCGGTGATCTCGATCAGCGGCTCCGGCCCGTAGCCGCGGATCTCCTGCGTTCCCGCGGACTTCACGGTGAACTCCTGCAAGAGATCCTCGCGCATCGAGCCATGGGCGAGGATCTGCATCGGCTCCGCCAGCGTCTGAAGGCGCGAGGCCATGTTCACCGCCGGCCCGAACACGTCGTAGACATAGCGCTGTAGTCCCACGACCGAGCCCACCGCAGCACCCGTCGCCAGCCCCACCCGGGCGCGCCAGCGATGCTGGTGGCTCATGTTCCGACGCTCGATGTATCTGAGGTACCGCGTCGCGCAGCGGGCGATGCAGCGGATGTGGTCCGGGTTCGAGGACGGCATGCCGGAGACGGCGAGATAGGCGTCCCCGATCGTCTTGATCCGCTCGCAGCCGAACTGCTCGGTGATCCGGTCGAAGGCCGTGAAGATATCGTTGAGCTCGCCCAGCGTCACCGTCGGGTCGTTCTCGGCGGCAAACTTCGTGAAGCCCACGAAGTCGAGGAACACCACCGAGACCTCCGGGTAGTGCTGAGGCGTCACGACCCCGTAGGTCTTGAACTCGTCGTAAGCGTCGCGCGGCATGATGTTGAGGAGGAGCCGTTCCGCGCGGTCCTTCTCCCGCTCGATCTCGCGCGTGTTCCGCTCCACCATCTTGGCATAGCTGTCGATCATCGCTTCGAGCTCGCGGATGCGGGTGATGTTGGCCGCTTCCACGACCAGCAGGCCGCTATCGCCCGCCACGGCCCAGACCGTAATGTCGATCGAGAGCCGGCGGCGCTTGCGCTTGATCCCGATCTCGGTGCGGTAGGGCGTCCAGTCCGCCACGGAGGCGCGCATCGCCTCGATATCGAGCTCGGGCAGCCGTTCGGCCAGCGTGCATGCTTCCGCGCCTTCCGGGCAGGGGAACCACTGCGCGAAGGCCGGGTTGTCGAACACGAAGTCGAGCGAGTGAGCATGCACCACGGCGACGCCCACGCCCACATTGGCGAGCAGGCGGTCCCGGATCGCGTCGACGCTCATCCGTGGGCGCCGCCTGGGGGCAGGATGTTGCGGCGATGGCCCTCGACGATGTCGATCACCGTCACGATGTCGGGCTCGGCGAAGCCGTGCTCCTCCAGCGTCTCGCGCAGCAGCACCGCCATCTCGGCGAACTCTGCTTCCGTGAGCTGCAGCGGGTGGTGCACCTGGCGCAGATGCTCTGGCGAGGACGATGCCGGGCCACCGAGGAGCGAGGCGAGGAACTTCGTCTGATGATCGATCAGGCGGTCCATCCGCACATTCTCGAAACGGTCCCCGATCACATCGCTGTCGAGCACCTTCTCGTAGAACGCCAACACTGCGCGATTGATGGCGGCGAAGCCGCCGTACTTCTCGTAAATCGTGGCCATACGAACCTCCCCGACGCGCCGAGAGTAGCCGCGGAAAACGTAATCAGCCAGCGGCTTCTGCGCGCATTGGTGCATTGCGGCGTCCGATCGCGTCGGCGATCAGCGCATCGAAGTCCTCGGCCGAGCGGAGGGCGGCGACCGCCGGCGCCTCCACCACCACACCCCAGCGCTCCCCGATCGCGTCGTAACGCGGCACCCGCTGGTTCAGGAGCGTGCGGAAGCCATGGGCGATGAACGCATCCGGGTCCACCTTCGCGTCCGCCTCCTCCGCTGAGAACCCATGCGCGTCGCAGAACGCCGACCAGAGCTGGAGGAGCAACGGCTCGGGGTAATACATCGGCTTCGGCGCCCGCTCGAAGCGTCGGCAAAGCTCCTCCTCCAACGTCTCGTTCCCGCGGATCTGCACGATGAGCGTTTCGGAGGAGAGGGCCGTCAGCACAGGGTCGGCCGGATCGGTCGGGTCCACGACCTCGCAGATCGAGCCGCCCGTATCGGCCAGAAAATGCGCATAGCCGTAAATGTCGTCCGCCTTGCCACGGAAGAGACCGGTGTCGAGCAGCGCCGCGATCTCGGCCTCGCGATGCTGGCGCTGGCGCTCGAGATACTCGGCGAAGGGGATGCCGCCCTTAGCGGGGTCTCCGGGCTTGCCGAGATAGGTGCTGAGCGGGGCGAGGTTCTCGAAAGTGATATTGGAAGCGATGTAGATGCTGTCCGACTTCAGCAGCTCCGCGAGAAACGGCACCTTCATGGCCTCGCGCTTCACGTTGTCGGTGATGTGCTCGCCCATGTAGCGGGTGCCGATGCGGTAATCGACGCTGTAGTGAAACCAGTCCCCGCTCTCGCGCAACATCGCCGCCGTGCAGGTTTTGCCGAGGCCCGACATGCCGATGAGCGCCACGGCCTTGCGCGGCGCGTCGAGATAGGCTTCCGGGCTCTCGTATATCATGACGGCCTGCACCTCACTTGCTTTCGCTGCCTAGCCGAGGGGCGGGGGCTTGCCAAGCGCGGGTGCACGCGGCGATAGGGGCGCGGTGGCCATGCGATCCGTCAACGCTCTCGTCCTCGCGCTGCCGTTCCTCGTGAGCGGGCCACCGGGCGTTGCGGTGCCGGCCGAGGTCCCTGCGGTTGCGCCCTACACCATCGTCAACGGGCGTTCGATCCCCGAAAGCCTCACGGGCCGGGCGGGGAATGCGGCGGAGGGGCTGCGCCTCTATCTCAACGCCGCACGGTCGGGCTGTGCTTCATGCCACGGGGTGCCCGACGCGCCGGGCACGCGTGGCCATCCAGGGCGCGAGGGCAGCGCGCCGGCCGCCCGCGGCATGCCCTCGCTCGAACGGGTGGGGGCAAGGCTTTCCCCGGGCACCATCCGCCTTTGGCTCGTGCTGCCCGATCTCCTCGGCCGCCGGGGTGCGATGCCTTCGGCCTATGCCGCCGGCCAGCGCACCGACCCGGCCGACCCGCTCCACGGCGGCCCGCGGCTGACGGCGGCGGAAATCGAGGATCTGGTGGCCTGGCTGTCCGGGCTCACGGGCATGGAATAGGTAACGGATGTTTCGCCCGACCCACGGAAACGTGTGTGCCATCGCGAGGCGAAACCACCTCTCGGGGGTTCAAGCGTAACCCCTCATCGCGTACCTCGAAGGGCCCGGCATCGGCACAAGCGAGAGGGACGGCGTGGAGATCGGCATCGTAACCGCATTCCTGGGGGGGCTCATCAGCTTCCTCAGCCCCTGCGTTCTGCCGCTGGCGCCGCCCTATCTCGCCTATCTGGGCGGGACGACGCTGGACCAGATCTCGCCCGACCGCGAGGACAGGGACAGCGCGGAGGACCGGGCCCTCCGGCGCCGCGTGTTCCTCTGCGCCTGCGCCTTCGTCATGGGGCTCGGCACGGTGTTCGTGCTCCTCGGCATGGGGGCGTCCGCGCTCGGGCAGGCGATGCTGCGCTACAAGGAGACGCTGGCGCAGATCTCCGGTGGCATCATCATGCTGCTCGGCATCCATTTTCTCGGCCTCATCCGCCTGCCGTTCCTCGGCCGGGAAGCGCGGTTCGAGGGGCCGGGCAAGGCGGGCAACCTCGGCACGAGCTACGTCATCGGCGTGGCCTTCGCCTTCGGCTGGACGCCCTGCATCGGCCCGATCCTCGCCTCGATCCTGACCCTCGCCGCACAGCAGGAAACGCTGACCGCCGGCACCGCGCTGCTCGCGGTCTATGCCGCGGGGCTGGGCCTGCCGTTCATCGTCGCCGCGCTCTTCATCGGGCCGTTCCTGCGTTGGGCGAAGGGGTTCCGGAAGCATATGGGCACGGTCGAGAAAGCGATGGGCGGGCTCCTCATCGTCGTCGGCCTCATGATCATGACTGGCGAGTTCGAGCGCCTGGCCTACTGGATGCTCGACACTTTCCCGGTTCTGGCCACCCTCGGCTAACCCGCGCGCAGCGTCTCGAAGACATAGACGCGAATGGCGCTGGCCAGCGGGATCTCCGGGTTGCGCTCAGCGTCGATCTCTGCCGCGAGGGCGTTGAGGCTCAGCCCGCGTGCCCCGGCAATCTCTCGAAAGCCCTGCCAGAACGGCTCCTCGAGCGTGACAGAGCTACGGTGCCCCTTGATCGTCAGGCTGCGCTTGAGCGGGGGATGCCGGCCCGGCGGCCAGCCGCGTTCGACGGGCGGTGCAGTGGCCACCTTGCCCGACTACTCCGTCTCGTCGAGCTGATGACCGGCGAGCTCCCGCTCCGCCTTCTCGCGCCGCGCGTCGTCGAGCAGGGTGACGGATTTGGGCTGACCGTGGCGCGCTGCGTTCTCGTCCGCCCGCTGCCGCTCCGCCGCTCGGCTTAGCGCTTTCCGCCTCTGGCGCAGGTTGATCACATCACCGGGCATGGGCGCCTCCTTCAGGCCATGCATCGATGCTGGCCGAATTACGGCGGGCTGAAAAGGGCCAATACGTCGCTGTCAATTATCCGTCCCAAACGTGTCACAGGCTTCCATGCCCCCACAGCCGAAACCCCTTCAGCGCGAGGGCTAGCCGCTGAAGCGGAGGCCCCCGAGCGCGTCGTACATGCCATCTGCCCGCGCTGGCGAAAGACAGTCGACAGCCATCGCCTCATCGAATGCAGAGCGGTCGGAGAGCGCTTCGCCTGCTTCTAGGCTGCGGCGGATGGAGCCGAGGATCTGACGGCCGAGGATGATGAGTTGAGGACGGATCTCGGCGTTGAGGTCCTCTGGCTCAGCCGGCGGCGTCGCCTCACCAGCCTCCCAACGGGCGATTTCGCACGTCTGGATGTCCTTCGCCGCCTCGATCATCGAGCGGAAGAAGACACGGGCACCGGCCTCCTCGATCCCCTCCGCCTGCGCGTTCTTCACCGCCGTATCGAGGACAACCGCCTCACGCTCCTTGTCCTCGACCGGCTTGCCGGCGGCGTGCTTCCACGCCGCGACGTCCTCCATCACCGCGAGCCGCTTCGCCATGAGCGTGTAGACATCGGCTGCGGGCGCCGCCGCAACGCCGGCGAGCGTGAGGGCGGCGGCGAGAAAAAGCGCTTTCACGACGCCCCCTTCGTGCGCCGCCAGTGCTCGAGCATCTCGGTCACCACCACACCGTCGATGGTCATGCCCTCGAGGTTGCAACTCTGGATCTGCGCGCCCTTCAGGTCGGCATCCCGGATCCTCATGCCTTCTGCGCTGACCCCTTCGATCACCAGACCGTTGAGCGTGGCACGAGTGATCGACACCTCCGACATATTGAGATTGTTCAGCCGGGCCTTCGAGAGATTGATGTTCTCGAAGGTGGCGCCGGAGAGGTTCACGTCGTCGAAGACCGCGGCGCCGAGGTTCGTATCCTTGAACCGGGCATTCGTGAGCACGGCGTAGAAGCGCGCATCGGCGAGGTTCACCCCGTCGAAATCCGCCTCGCGCATATCGGCCCGCGAGAAGCGGGCCTTGCGCATATCGGGGCCGTCGAAGGGGTTGCACTCGCTCACCGTCGCCTCCTGAAGGCTATTTCGGGCCGATCATGTTCTCCGGCCGCACCACACGGTCGAAGGTTGCCTCGTCGCAGAAGCCGAGCTTGACTACTTCCTCGCGCAGCGTTGTGCCGTTCTTGTGCGCGGTCTTCGCCACGGTGGTCGCGTTGTCGTAGCCGATCTCGGGGGCGAGGGCGGTCACGAGCATCAGGCTCTCGTTCATGAGCTTGGTGATGCGCTCCTCGTTCGCCACGATCCCGTCCACGCAGTTGTCGGTGAAGGCCACGGCCGCATCGCCGAGGAGCTGCATGGACTGGAGGAGGTTGTAGATCATCATCGGCTTGAAGACGTTGAGCTCGAAATGCCCCTGGCTGCCGGCGAAGCCGATGGCCGCGTCGTTCCCCATCACATGGGCGCAGACCTGGGTGAGCGCCTCGCACTGCGTGGGGTTCACCTTGCCGGGCATGATGGAGGAGCCGGGCTCGTTCTCCGGCAGGCTGAGCTCGCCGAGACCGCAGCGGGGGCCGCTGCCGAGGAACCGGATGTCGTTGGCGATCTTGAAGAGGCTGGCCGCCACGGTTTTCAGCGCGCCGGACATTTCCACCACCGCGTCATGCGCCGCAAGCGCCTCGAACTTGTTCGGCGCGGTCTCGAAGGGCAGGCCGGTGATCTCGCTGATCTTCTCGGCCACCTTCTCGTCGAAGCCGGGCTTGGTGTTGAGGCCCGTGCCCACGGCCGTGCCGCCCTGGGCGAGGAAGTAGATGTTGTCGAGCGCCTGATCGACACGGACGATGCCCTGGCGAACCTGATGGGCATAGCCGCCGAACTCCTGGCCAAGCGTCAGCGGTGTGGCGTCCTGCGTGTGCGTCCGCCCGATCTTGATGATCTTCTGGAACGCCTTCGCCTTCGCCTCCAGCGCGTCGCCGAGCTTTGTGAGCCCCGGGATGAGCACCGCATGCGCGGTCATGGCCGCGCCGATATGCATGGCAGTGGGGAAGGTGTCGTTCGAGCTTTGGGAACGGTTCACATGGTCGTTCGGGTGGACGGGGGCCTTCGAGCCCATCTCGCCGCCCAGGATCTCGATGGCGCGGTTCGAGATCACCTCGTTGGCGTTCATGTTCGACTGCGTGCCCGAGCCGGTCTGCCACACGACGAGCGGGAAGTGATCGTCGAGCTTGCCGTCCACCACCTCCTGCGCGGCCTTGACGATGGCCTGGCCGAGATCGCGCTCGAGCTTGCCCTGCGCCATGTTCGCCTCGGCCGCCGCGCGCTTGATCACGCCCAGCGCGCGCACGATGGCGATGGGCTGCTTTTCCCAGCCGATGGGGAAGTTGGCGATGGAGCGCTGGGTTTGCGCACCCCAGTAGCGGTCCGCCGGAACCTCGATGGGCCCGAAGCTATCGGTCTCGGTGCGCGTGGCGCTCATGGCCGCTCTCCCCTTGGCTGCTCGTAGCGCCCCTCTTAGCGAGGCTCGGTGGCTGGGCCAATGGGTCCAGATTAGCGATCTTCGCTACCGCCTTCTCTGCCGCCACCTCCTCGGCCGCGTCCCCGCCCGCATGACGGGTGGTCGTCCGCGCCGGCGGCCGGGGCCCTCCTCAATCACGATCTCAGACAGAGGCCGGGGAACGCTGTGCCGCGATGCGGTAGCGGCTTGGGAGCGCCTCGGTGCAGGGGGCGGCAGGGGTCGGTAGCTCAGGGGCGCGCGAAGGCGGGGCCGAGCGGGCCGAGCCGCAGGCCCGGGCGCAGGTTGCGGTAGGGGATCCGGTCGAGCCGGCAGGGGAAGGCGCCGGGCGCTTCGGCCACGAGCACGGCTTGGGCGATCGGTTCGAAGTCGGCCCTGAAATGCACGGTGCTCTTCACGCCCACGATGCGCGCCGCTCGTGGGTCGCGGCCGATATGGGTGAAGATCGCGAGATCGAGGCACTGGCTGCGGCGGGAGCCGACGACGACGCAGACATCGCCGAGGCAGTCGAGCACGCGGAGGACGGCGGTGGGGCCGAGGACCGCGGTGCCCCCGCCATACATCGCGCCGGTGAACCGGCATTGCCCGTCGCCGAGCGCCTCGACACGGAACCGGCCCTCGAACGGCCTGTCGCCCGCCACGCCCGAGCGGCCGCCGAGTGCGCCCTCGATCGAGGCGCCGGTGCCCGCTGCATGGGCCCTGGCCGCCATTTCCGGGTCGTCGAGAAGGGCCAGCAGCGCGTCCTCGGCGCCGCCATTCGCGAGGGCCGTCAGAAGCCCCGTGCTGTCGGAGGTGGCGCCGGCGCCCGGATTGTCCTGCACATCCGCGATGACCACCGGCGCGCCGGGTGGCATCCCCATGGCCGCGGCCACCGCTTCCGACGGGTGCAGCATGGTGGTTTCGAAGGACGGCTCGGCGGCGGCGAAGGCCGCGAGCAGGTCGTCCGCCAGCCTGTCTGCGGCGGCCTGATGCGGACCGTAGGCAAGGACCGCGGGGCCGGTATGCGGCGTGTCCGCCGCCGTGAAGCCGAGGGCCAGTTCGGCATGGAGGCCGGGTGGTGCGGCGGCCACTTGCGCGTAGAGATCGGCCAGCGGTGCGCCCTTGGTGTGCTGTGCATGGAGGGGCAGCAGGAAGGGCGCCTGGCGGAGCGCTGCGGCGGGCGGGCCGTCTCGCAAGCATTGGCGGAGGAGCGGCAGCGCACGGGCGCCGGTCTCTGCCATATCGAGATGGGGATAGGTCCGATAGATAGTGATAATGCTCGCCAACTCAACAAGTTGAGGGCTGATATTGGCGTGGAGATCGAGGCTGATCGCGATGGGCAGGTCGTGCCCAAAGGCCGTGCGGAGGCGGGCGAGGAGGGCGCCTTCGCCGTCGTCATACGCCTCGGTCACCATCGCGCCATGGAGGTCGAGAAAAAGCGCGTCCACCGGCCCGGCGGCGGCGAGTAGCGAGAGGAGGCGGGCGGTGATCGCCTCGAACGCCTCGGTGGTCACATGCGCGGCGGGTTCTGCAGCGCACCAGAGGAGGGGCGCGAGCGTGATATCTCCTGCCTTTTCAGCGGCTTGGACAAAGCCGGCGATAGGCAGGTTCAGGCCGCGCGTACCGGGGAGGATCTCGCCGCCCTCGAGCAGTGCAGGCCAGCTATCGGCGATCTCGAAGTCGCGCAGGCCCGCCTGCATCGGCGCGAAGGTATTGGTTTCATGCTGAAAACCGGCGATGGCGATGCGTGGCATGCGGGCTCGGACAGGATCAGACGGGCTCGACCGCGGGGCGCAGCCGGTGCGCATGGAGATGCTGGTAATGGGGCAGGCAGCGGGCATGCACCTCCTGCACCCGCGCCGGCGTCTCGGTGATCTCGACATATCTCCGGGCTTGCGGCTTCAGGCCGTCGGAGTTACGGAGGTTGGCGTGGAAGCTGCCGCCGTCCCACCAGCTCACTTCGTCCCGCGCGCCAGGCGCCCAGGAGAGGGCTGCGGGAAGGAACGGGATGCCGACGGCGATGCACCAGGCCGCTACCACGCCCGCCGGGTTCTCGAGAAGATCGTCGCTGTCGATCACGGGGGGCGCCTTGCCATCGCGCTCCGCAATCAGGTCGAAGAGCTGGCGCTGCTCGGCGAAGCCAACCTCTTTTTCGTGAAAATCCGGCCACTTAGCATGCATGGAGGTGATGGTCTTCGCCGGGTCTCGGATGAGGAAGGAATGGGTGAAGAGGGCGAGGAAGGCGTCGTTCCAGTAGTGGTCGACATAGTGCGGAAAGTCCTTGGTGAAGACCGGGCGCTGCTGGGCGGCGGCGCGCAACGCCGCCTCGACGCTGTCTAGGGTGAGCCCTGGCGTCCGCAGGCTATCGGGCGTCGCCCGGGGCCAAAGGGGGGCCTCGCCTTGATACCACGCCTCGCCAAAGGGTTCGTGGAAGCAGGTCATGTCTCCGCGTTGACGCATCATCCACTCGAACGCGGTGGAGGTGGAGCGCGGCACGGCCCAAAGGGCGATGATCGGATGCATCAGGCGATCCCCAGGCTGGAGAGCAGGCGGCCATGCGCGCCGTCGGCATTGCCCGGTGGGGCGATGCCGAGGGTCTTGAAGAGCCGCCAGTAGAGGGCGCTGTCGGACGAGACGATGGGCTTGCCGACCAGGGCCTCGAGCTCCCGCTCCCGTGAGACCATCCGGGTTGGCAGGCCGTCCGGCCGCCGGAAATTGGGCATGCCGTTGACGACGAAGGCATCCACATCCGGGGCGCGCTCGGCGAGGCGTTGCATGGAGCGCGCCGCCATTTCGCCCGGGAAAATCCAGGTGAGGGCGTTCACTTCCTCCTGGCTCTCGTAGAGCCCGAGATCGACAAAGTTGCCAACGGCGACGAGATCAAAGCCCGCCTCGCGGAGGAAGCGCGCGATGCCGTCCCGCCAGTCCGGCCAGTAGTAGACGGCGTTGAGCGCGATGCGTTCGGCGCCGAGGGCGCGCAGGCCCTCGACGAGGCACCAGCCGGCCATGTGGAATGGGGTCTCGTAGGTCTCGCTCACGCGGGCCTGGAACGCCTCGATCTCTGCTGGTGTGCGCCCGCCGGCATGAACCCAGTTGGTGCCGACCTGGCCGCAGGCGGCGGCGCCGCTATTGGCCATGCACTCGACGAACTCCTCGAGAAGCCCGAAGTTTTTCACGCGCTGGCCGAGCTGATGCGCATAGTCCGGGACGTGCAGCAGCCGGCCGTGAACGCCGACGCTGCGCGGGGCGATGCGCAGAAAATCGCTCGGGGCGGCGTCGAAGTCGTGGGGCGGCCCGGTGAAGCCGACCTGATGGGGAAAGAGCAGGTTTGCGGGCTCGCTCCAGCGTGGTGGCTTGACGTAGGTGGGCTCGGTCATCACGGGTCTTGGCGGCTTCGGCGATTGTGCTTTCAGCCTGCCGGTGACTATACGCTCATGCTTGTCCCCAAAACCCGCCGCGATGTCGCTTTCGGGCGTTCATGGGCGGGATTTCGCGACGCTTATGCGGCGTCGCGCAGCACAGTCTCCGCGGGGGCGTCGTCACGGTGATCGATTTCATCATTCGACGGGGCGGCTTCGACTGTGTGTTTGAGGTCCTCCGCCTGCTCGAGCAGCGTGCTCGACAACTGCCGCGCGCGCGACGAGTTGTTGGTGCTCGAACTCACGACGCCATCGAGGTCGCGCAAGGCCCTGTTGATCTGCTCGGCGCCGATCTGCTGCTCGCGGGTTGCGCTGGAGATCTCCGCGACGAGCTTTGCCGTGTCGGAGATCTTTGGCAGGAGTTGAGCAATCAGACTGCCTGCCTCGTTGGACATGCTCATGGTCTCCGACGAGAGCTCGGCAATCTCTTTGGCAGACTGCTGGCTGCGCTCGGCGAGTTTCCGGACCTCGCCGGCCACGACCGCGAAGCCCTTGCCGTGCTCTCCTGCCCGGGCGGCCTCGACGGCTGCATTCAGGGCGAGCAGATCCGTCTGGCGCACGATTTCCTGGATCAACGTCGTGCGCTCGGAGATGGAGCGGACAGCCTCCACCGCCCGTTCGACAACCTCGTTGGTCTTGGTGGCCTCGGATGCAAGGCGTGTGGCGATGGTCTCGGTCTCCGCAGCGTTTTCGGCCGTGTTTCGGATGTTGGCGGTCATCTCCTCCACGGCTGCCGAGGCCTGCTGTGCCGCCGCTGCCTGCTGTGTTGCGCCATCGTCGATCTGCCCGGCTGCCTGCTCGAGCTGCCGGCTACTGTCGGAGACCAGCGTCGCGCTCCGGGCGACGCGCGCGACGATACCCTGCATCGTCACCATCCGGCGTTCTTCCGCCTTGCGCAGCGCCCGCGTCTCAAGCGTGCTTCGGCGATATGCTTCCACGGCTTCGGCGATCAGGCCGATCCTGTTGACCTGCCCGCGATAGGGCACGGGCGTGTCCACATCGCCGGCAGACACATCGTTCATCCGCTCGGCAAGCCGCTTCAGGGGATGGGTCACGCTCAGCGCCAGGAGGTAGGAGGCGACGATGAGGATGACGCCGGCAATGGCGACGTCCTCGATGAGCGCAGCCTGTATCCGCGCGGTCGCGGCATTGACATCGTCGAGATAGATGCCGGTCCCGATCACCCATCCCCAGGGCGCGAATTCCTCGATGGCCGAGATTTTCGGCACGGGCGGACTGTCGGGCCCGGCGCTGGGATGGGCCCAGTGATACGCCACGAGCCCGCCGCCCTGCGCCTGTGCAAGCCTGGTCATCTCATGGATCATGCGGACGCCATTCGGATCGGCGAAGTCCGTAAAGTCCCGCCCCACCAGGGCCGGATTGGCGCCGTGGGCGATCATCACATCGTCGAGATCGACGGCGAAGAAGTAGTTGTCCCCATCGAAGCGGAGAGCCGAGATCTGACGCAGGGCGTTCGCCTGAGCCGTCGCTTCGTCGACCTCCCCCGCCGCCACCCGCGCGTGTTCCGAGGCAGCGACGGAGATGGCGATCTCCGTGAGCTGCTCCAGGTCGCCCAGCTTGAGATCCATGCTCTCGCGTTCGAACATGTTCATGGCGAGCAGAGACACGACCGTGAGGGCCACGATGCTCAGGCCGAGGATCGCATAGACCCTGCCTGCTATGCCGACGCGCGCGATGCCCATGCCAATCCCCCACCCAGGCTCCTCAGCCATCCACGGCGGCGTCGTAGCGCGAAGGAGTAAAGCTCAGGTGTAGCCGCGCCGCGCCGCGCGGCCGTCGCCGGGAGCCGGAGGGGCGCGATACGATCACGGATTGTCAGAGCCCCGCCTGCAGGGGCGGAGGAGACGGGCAGCCGGGGACGATTTGACGGCGCTCGGCTCTTCCGCAGTGGCAGGCGCGGCATCATGTGCCAAAGGCTCCCACCAACCCAGAGCCATAGGAGAGACGTCATGATCCGGAAGGCTGTTCTCGGCGCTGCCCTCGTCGCTGCCGCGCTTACCCCTGCCATCGCCTCCGCCGCGGAGAAGGGTGTTAAGCTGGGCATTCTGTCCTGCGAGCTTACCGACAAGACGAACGTGATTGTCTACACCAACGAGACGTTCAACTGCATCTACAACCCCAATAGCGGGGGGACGGAGCAATATGACGGTGCGATCACCCGGATCGGCATCGATCTGGAGTGGAAGCCGAACCAGCAGCTGATCTGGACGGTGGTCGCCCCCACGACGGATATCAAGGGCGGGGCGCTGGCCGGTGACTATGGCGGTGTCTCGGCCTCGGCCTCGCTGGGCGCCGGCGCTGGCGGCAAGGTGCTCGTGGGCGGCTTCGAGAAGTCGATCACGCTGCAGCCCCTCGCGATCGCCGGGTCGACCGGCGTCGGCGCGTCGGCCGGGATCGAGGCGCTGAAGCTCACATCGAAGTAACGGTTTCAGCTCCCTCTGGCGTCGCGACGTGATCGCGGCGCCGTTCCTTGCGCTGATGTGGAGCCGAGGGCTGCGTCAGGATTTGCGGAAGCGGTCGAGGCTGACGACGTCGGCCGAGCCACCCTCGGGGCGGCCCTGGGGCCCGCTGCCGGGGCCGCCGTCCGGGTCGTCGTCCGGGCCGCTCTCGCCGGCATCGGCTTCCCCGGCGGGGCGGGGGCCTGCATGGAACTCCGCCATTTCCGCACCCTCATCGTCCTGATCGTCGAACTTGAGGCCGAACTTCACGCTGGGGTCGATGAAGGTCTTCACTGCCTCGAAGGGGATGACGAGGGTCTCGGGCTGGTCTGCGAAGTTGAGGGTAACGCGGAAACGGTCCGCCATCACGGCGAGGTCCTCGTACCACTCCTGCAGCACGATCATCATCTCGCGCGGGTAGCGCTCCTTGAGATAGCCCGGCATGTCGACGCCCGGATGCTGGGTCTCGAAGGTGATATAGAAGTGGTGGCCCGCGCCGAGGCCCTCGCGCGCGACCTGGCCGAGCACCTCCGCCATCACGGAGCGCATCGCGCGCTCCATGTAACGGCCATAGTTGATGCTGGTCGGATCGGTCATTGGCCCTCCTCGTGGCGCCAGACCTTATCTGATTCTGGTTGTGTTGAAAGCGGGATCGCACGGTAACGTGGAGCGCTATCGGCGCAGGCAGGAGGAGGGGGAAGTGCAGGCTTCTGTTGCCAGGTGCCTGCGAACCCCGCCTGAAGCTGCTAGGCCTCAGGGCTTAGGTTTCGGTGTGTCCGACCGCTTACGCGGCCATCGCCACCGGAGCACGGTTGTCATTGGCAACTGTACTTTGCGGACCGATAACGGTGGTACCTCACCGAGCGAAAGCCACGCCTTTACACGTCTGTCGATCCTGTTTCGGCCCCATCGCCCGCCAATGAACGGGAGTGGTTGGTGGAGCCGCCGGGTACCGCCCCCGGGTCCAGTCCGCTTATTCCGCGCGCGTTTATCGCCATAGTTCCGGTGCCGGAACACTGCTGGATATAGGCCACGCGCGCGGAGATTTGAAGCGCTCAGGCAGCTTCGGCGGGTTCGGGCGCGCCGAGGGCGATGACCACGAGGACGGCGCCACCGAGGACCCAGTAATAGAGCGCGTCGAGCCCCGCAAAGCCGAGCACGAAGGGGGCGGCGACGAAGACCACGCCCACCAGCGCGTCGACCGCCACGTGGACCTTGTAGGGGATGACCTTCACGACGCCGAGGTGATGGTCGGTGAGGAGGGTAAGGATCAGCGCGGCGATACCGGTTGCCACCGAGAGCCAGAGGGCGAGCGGGTTGCTCGCGCCGAGGCCGAGGAGAAAGGGCAGCAGCATGAGCGCGGCGGCGACGGGATAGTCGAGATAGGCGTGGATGGTTTTCGTGACAAAGCGGGGCATGGGGGGCTCCTTTCCGGGTCGCGCCACCGGCTTGGGTGCCGGCGCCGACCACAGGTGGGGAGGCTTCGAGCACTTGCGATTGCAGATCGTCCGGAGGAGTATGCCGTAACCCTGAAATGCAGCGCGTCGCGATGCAGATTGTCCGCGCGGCACCAATCTCCCCGCCCGTCACAGGACCAGGAGGCGACGCATGGACATCCTCGACGACATTCTCGACACGCTGAACCTCGAAGGCGCGCTCTATTTCAGGACCGATTTCTCGGGGCCATGGGCGGTGACGGTGCCGCAACACCTGAACGCCGCGCGCTTTCACTTCGTGCTGCAGGGGAGCACTTGGGTGGAGATCGAGGGTGGGCCGCGGCTGCGCCTCTCGGCCGGGGACCTGCTGATGATCCCGCGCGGGCGCTCCCATGTGCTGGCCGACCGGGAGGGGCGGCAGGCGCCGCCGCTCGAGACCGTGCTGGCCGATGCGGGCTATGACGGGCGGGGGGTGCTTGCCGTGGGCGCGGGCGACCCGGGGGCGGAGACGCAGATGGTTTGCGGCCATTTCAGCTTCCGCAGCCGGGCGGAGCACCCGATCCTGAAGGCGCTGCCGGACCATGTGCTGATCACGGCCGCGATGCGGCTGCAGACCCCCTGGCTCGACGATCTCCTGCGGCTGATCGGCCGGCGGGCCTTCGCCGAGGGGCTGGGGGCGCAAGGTTCGGTGCGGCGGCTTTCGGAGATCGTGTTCGCAGAGGTGATCCGCACGGGCCATGCGGCGGACGACCGGCTGGGCACGGTGCTGAAGGGGTTCACGGACCCGCAGATCGGCCGGGCGCTCGAGCTGATCCATGCCGACCCGGCGCGGGACTGGTCGGTCGGGAGCCTGGCGAGCGAGGTCGCGATGTCGCGCAGTGTCTTCGCTGAGCGCTTCCGCTCGCTCGTGGGCGTCGCGCCGATGTCCTACGTGACCGACTGGCGGCTCCAGAAGGCGCTGGCGCTGTTGGAGGACGAGCGGCGGCCGGTGCAGCAGGTGGCGGCGATGACGGGCTACCGCTCCTCCGCCGCCTTCAGCCGGGCCTTCACGCAGAAGTTCGGCGTGCCGCCCTCCGCCGTGCTGCGGCCGGCGGATCAGGCCTAGCGGGCGCGGCCGATGAGGAGGGGCTGGTCGATCTCGCGGAGGAGCTTCTTGAGGATGGCGCGGGGGTAGTCCTCGAACCCGTCCGCCACCTCCACGAAGGCGCCCGGGCCGGCGATCACCTCGTCGACATACTGTTCCACCGGGTCGGGGTCCGCCCCGCGGATGACGAGGCCGTTGATGATGAAGCCCTGCGCCTCAAGCACGTCGGACGCGGCGGCGGGGGAGCGGCCTTCGTTGGAGACGCCGTCGCCCGAGATGTCGATCACCCGGCGGTCGCAGGCCACGGGGGCGGTCGCGCTCAGCTCGCGCGCATGCATGATCGCCTCGCCGATGGCGGTGGAGAAGTTGCGCCAGGCCCGTCCCCCGCCGCGGACGCGGGCAGCGAAGGCCCGGGCGTCCGCCGGCTCCTCGATCACCATCCAGGGCACCATCACGCGCTGGCGGGAGATGCCGGACCAGTGGGTCATGGTGACGGCCATGCCGCCGGGCAGGCCTTCGATGGCGGCGATGAGGCGGCTGTTCTCGAAAGCGGCGGCGAGCCCCTCGGTCTGGATGCCGAATTCCCGACGGTCGATGGAGCCAGAGACATCGAGCGCGAGGATGAGTTCGAGAGAGCACGCGCGGGCGATCCCGGGCGCCAAGGCAGCCGCCACCAGCAGCGCCGCGAGGGCCCGCCGCCGCCTCACTCGCCGAAGACCCGGCCGAGGATGAGCTGGGTCTCGATCTCCCTCAAGAGCTTGCCGATCATCACGCGGCGATAGTCGTCGAAAGTGCGCGCGATGGCCACGAAGGCGTTCGGCCCCTGCATCACATAGCCGCGATAATAGATGGCGGGGTTGGGGTAGGCGCCGAGGATGACGAGGCCGTTGATGGTGATGCCGTTGAAGAGGCCCTGGGCGCGGTAATGCTCGGGGCCGACACCGTCGTTGTTCTCGCCGTCGCCCGAGAGGTCGATGGTGCGCCGGGCGCAGGGCGGGGCGGTGTTGAAGAGGTTCGCACCGTATTCGAGCGCCTTGCCGATGGCGGTGGGAAAGTCGGAATAGATGCGCTGGTGCGCCTTCAGCCGCGCGGCATAGGCCTGCACGTCCTCGGGCGTGGCCAGCATTTCCCAGCCGGTGATCAGGTCCTGCTGCGCATAGCCCGACCATTCATAGGTAATGACGGCGATGCCCGCGCCCTCGGGCGTGGTGATCGCCTCGATCACCTGCGGGTGGGAGAGCGCATCGGCCAGCCCGTGGAGCTGTTGCTGATACTCCCGCTCGTTCACCGAGGAGGAGATATCGAGCCCGAGCACGAGCGCGAGCTTGCAGCCGACCGCGTGCGCAGGGGCCGGCGCCCAAAGGCCGGCGGCGAGCGCGAGGGCTCCCGCCAGCCGGCCGAGGGAGGATCTCACCACGAGCCGGTGCTCTCCATGGAGGCCCAGGGTTCGGCTTTGGGGAGGGCATCGCCGTTCTGCAGGAGTTCGATGGAGATGCCGTCCGGCGTTTTCACGAAGGCCATGCGGCCGTCGCGCGGGGGGCGATTGATGGTGATGCCCGCGTCCATCATCTTCTGGCAGGTGGCGTATATATCGTCGACGCCGTAGGCGAGGTGGCCGAAGGCGCGGCCGAGGCCGTACTCTTCTTCCGAACCCCAGTTGTAGGTGAGCTCCACGGGCTTGTCCGGCTCGCCCGGGGGGGACATGAAGACAAGCGTGAACTTGCCCGCTTCGCTGTCCATGCGCCGGGTCTCTTCGAGCCCGAGGAACTCCTCGAGGAAGCCCTTGGTCTTCTCCAGGTCGTGCACCCGGATCATGGTATGGAGGTATCTCGTGCCCATCGTCCTCATCCGTTTTCCACAGGGACTTTGCGTTTGTCCCCGCTCAAATCATTCTGTCCACAGGACAGTCCACCGAAGGTCGTGCCATGCAGAGTGACACCGCAAGAGAGGCCGACCGCCCCATGAATGATATGTCCCGCGACGCTGAACAACAGGCCGAGATGGCCGCATTGCGTGACGATCCGCAACCGACGCGGCGCGCCGTGGCGGAAGCAATGGAGGCGAGGCTATACGAGGCGGTGCCTGTGCTCGATCACGGCTTCGTGCGGGTGATCGACTATATGGGCGACGATGCGGCCATCGTTCAGGCGGCCAGGGTGAGTTACGGACGCGGCACCAAGACCGCGCGATCCGACGAGGGCCTCATCCGCTACCTGATGCGTCACTGGCACTCGACGCCCTTCGAGATGTGCGAGATCAAGCTCCATGTGAAGCTGCCCGTGTTCGTCGCGCGGCAGTGGATCAGGCACCGCACGGCCAATGTGAACGAGATCTCCGCACGCTATTCGATCCTCGACCGTGAGTTCTATGTGCCGGCGCCCGAGCATCTGGCCGCACAGTCGAGCAGTAATCGCCAGGGCAGGGGCGCCGTGCTCGAAGGCGAAACCGCGGCGCGCGTTCTGGACCTGCTCCGGGACGACGCGTCGCGGTCTTACAATCACTATGAAGAGATGCTGGACGAAGACGGGCCGGGGCTGGCGCGGGAGTTGGCGCGCATGACCCTGCCCATGAGCATCTATACCCAGTGGTACTGGAAGACGGATCTGCACAATCTCTTCCACTTCCTGAGGCTCCGGGGGGACGCGCACGCCCAGTACGAGATCCGCGCCTATGCGGACGCGATGGGGGACATCGTGCAGGACTGGGTGCCCGCGGCCTGGCGGGCCTTCGAGGATTACCGGCAGAACGCCCGGCAATTCTCGGGGCCCGCCATGGCCTGCCTCCGGCGCATGCTGGCGGGGGAGACGGTGACGGAGGAGACCTCCGGCATGTCCGCCGGGGAGTGGCGCGAGTTCCAGGCGGCGCTGGAGGGCTGAGGGAGCCTGAGTGCTGCTTGGGCGCGGATAAAGGATAAACTTGCCGCGTATAAAGGCGGTCCTAACCCCTTCCTGCGACGCTTCACCGGCCGACAGAAAGCCGGAAGGAGCGTCGATATGGACTTGCTCGTGATCCTTGCCCTCGCCATGGCCAGCCGGGAGGCGGGGCCTGCGCCCGATGCGGTGGGGGCTGAGCCGCCACCGGGGGCTTCCCGCCTCGTTGCCTGTCTCGCCACCCGCTCGGCGCGCTGTGGGTGTGCCGCGGAGGCGACGGTTCTCGACCTTGGGCCGCGCCTCACCTGCCAGGCGCGCCCGCAGGCCATGCAATCCCTCGCCAAGCGCTGACCGATGGGTGCGCGATGCCGTGGTTCGCGATGCCGTGGTGTGCGCGGGGGATGAGAGGGCGTCGCCTAGTCTACCGTCGCCCTTTGGGCACCACCGGTTCCGTCGGTCGTCGGCAGGCCCGAGAGATGGAGGGCCCGCGCGAGCTTCAGGGTGGGCTTCACCCCGAAGAAGATGGAGCCGATGAGGAAGCACCATGTGCCCGTGTAGAGCCAGTCCTCATAGAAGAACATGACCGAGCCGACGACGAAGAGGGCTGCGGCGAGAAAATCCACCATGAGATGGGCAAGGTCGTAGAGCCGCCCTACCCGTTGATGAAGGGGCGTTTCGAGGTGGGGGTTCAGGTCCATGAGGCGCTCCCTGAAAACGTGATGGGGCCCTCTGGGTAGCATGCTTTCGCGGCCGTGGAAGCGCCCCCTCGGGGGCGGGCGCTTTCAGGCGAAGAGGGGGGCGAGGGCTTGCCGGCAGGCAGCACCGGTCTGCCCGTCACCGTCCTTCGACGGCGACCAGGCGGAGAGGGAGATGCAGCGGATATCGTTGGCCGCCGCGAAGGCCCTGAGCGCTGCGGCGAGCGCGGCTGCGTCCGGCCCGCCGGGCACGGGGTAATTGAAGGCGGGCGCCGCCGTGGCGTCCAGCACGTCGAGATCGATGTGGAGAAGCACGGGGCCGTGGATCCTGAGGGTTGCGAGCCCGTCCGTATCGATGTGGCGGAGATCGGAGCCCGCCACCGCCTCCGCCTCCAAGGGGTCGAGGTCCCGCCCGTCGACGAGGGTGACGGATGCCTCGGGCGCGGGGCTCGCGTCCACGGCCTCCATCATCCATTGCGGGCCGCGGCCGACCATCATGGCAAGCGGCATGCCGCCGAGGAATTGGGAGGGCGAGGTTTCGGGGGTGTTGAAGTCCCCATGCGCATCGACCCAGACGATATGCGGCGCGAGCCCCGCCCGCTGGCAGCCCGCGAGCGCGGGGACGGCGGCGCAGCAGTCCCCAGCGAGGTTCACCGCCCGCTCCCCCGCCTTGAGCGCAGCCGCCACGGCCTCGGCGATGGGGCGGTGCAGCGTCGCCATCTCCGCCGCTCCCCGCCCCGCGATGGGGTGGGGGCCATTGAGGATGGCAGCGGCCGGCGCCTCGCCGATGAGGCCCGGCTCGGCATGCTCGAAGTATTGCGGGGTCACGATCCAACTGTCTGTCATGCGCGGAGGCTCCCCCATCCGCCGCGGCCTGGCAAGGCTGGCGCGGGCCGCCGCGGGCGCTAGCTCGTCGCGTCCATCGAGAGGACCCCATGCAGACCGACTATCGCCTCGTGGCGCTTCTGGCGGCGCTCACCGCGCTCGGCCCCTTCGCCCTGCAGATCCTGGCGCCGGCGCTGCCTGCGGTGGCACGGGATCT
>JBCBEP010000036.1:0-29303 GCA_038528605.1 Pseudomonadota bacterium | reverse complement strand
CCGGGATCGTGACGCTCAGCAGCGTCGCCATCATCCACGCGATCATCACCGTGCTCCCTGCTCTGTTCAGGCCCCTGGCTCAGCCGGCAGCACGCGCTCCAGCACGTCGAGCCAGTTCTCCCGCGCGATGCGGGCGATGAGGGCCTCGCCGTAGCCTGCCTGGCGCATGGCGGCGACGAGACGCTGCAGGCCCGTCACATCCCCGATCTCACGCGGGAGGAGGCAGCCGTCGAAGTCGGACCCCAGCGCCACGCCGTGCTCGCCCAGCCGTTCGATGAGGTGATCGAGATGGCGGAGCATCACGTCGAGCCCCGTCTCCGGGTCGTGCTTGCAGTCCGGCCGCAGGAAGGCGACGTGGAAGTTGAGGCCGACAAGCCCGCCCCGCTCCGCCACCGCATCGAGCTGCTTGTCCGTGAGGTTGCGGGCCGAGGGGCAGATGGCGTGGGCGTTGGAGTGGCTGACGACGAGCGGCTGGTCGCTGATCGCCGCCACGTCCCAGAACCCCTTCTCGGTGAGATGGGCGCAATCGACGAGGATGCCCATCGCCTCGCACGCCGCCACCAGGGCGCGGCCCGCCTCCGTCAGCCCCTCACCGGGGTCGAGATCGGGCTGCGCCTCCATCGGTGCGCCATGGCCGAAGGCGTTGGAGCGGGACCAGACGGGGCCAAGGGAGCGGAGGCCCGCGGCGTGCAGCACTTCGAGGGCTGAGAGGTCGGTGTCGATACACTCCGCCCCCTCGACATGCGGCAGAATGGCGACCCGCCCCGCCCCCATGGCGCGGCGCAGGCCGGCAGCGTCGCCCGCGATCTCGAGATCGGCGGCATGTGCGCGCGCGAGGCGGCGCAGCCGGGCGAAGAGCGCGTTGGTAAAGGCCAGTGCGATGGGCTGAGGCACGGCATCGGCCCGGCCGGTCAGCCCCGCGACGCTTTCCCCGTTGGCCTTGGCCTTCTGGCCGGCGGGCGCGCTCGCGGCAGCAATGGCGCGCTCCGAGGGGGTGAACATGGCGAAGATCCCGCCGGCGAAAGCGCCCTGCCGGGCGCGCGGCAGGTCGATGGCCAGTTTCGGGCCGCCGGCGCCGGGGGGTACGGCAAAGTTCCGCGTCCGCCCGCTGCGTTCAGCGAATTCGAGGCGCAGGATCGTGTCGTTGTGCCCGTCGAAGACCGGAACGGCCGCAAGCCCCGCCGTTTCTGTTGCCGCCATGACGCCCCCTGCCCGCGCGGGCGCCACCACGGCGCGTTTCGCGATGGCGTCAATGAAGCGTGGCGGCGCGCGCTGTCGAGCCCCGCGGCGCAATCCCGCGCGATTAAGCGGGCGTTAAGCATGATTGCCGAGAGTTTGCGCCGATTGCAGCGTTGCGTGGGAGGGGGCGATGCCTCGCTTGACCAGCCTCGCCCGGCGAGTTTTGCCGGGTGCAGTGGCTCTATTTGCCGTATCGAGCAGCACACTCGCCGAGGCGGGCGCCTGGACCCAGCGCAAGGGCGAAGGCGTCGTGATCATCTCGCTCGGACGCCAGGGCTCCCCGGTCTCGATGCTCACCCTCGCCGCCGAGGAAGAGGAGAAGGCCAGCGCGCAGGGCTACGTCGAATACGGCGTCTCCGACAAGCTCACCATCGGCGGCGCGATCTTCAGCGACCTCGCGCCCTCCACAGGCGAAGGCAGCGCCAATGTTTCGGGCTTCGTGCGCCAGCGCGTCTGGGAGGGGTCGGGCAGCGTCGCCTCCGTGCAGTTCGGCGGCAGCTACCCCATCGAGAGCCTGATCGGCACGAGCTTTGCCGAGAGCAAACCGGATTCGACGCCCGAGCTGCGGCTCTCTGTCCTCGGCGGCACCAGCTGGTGGGGAGACTGGGGCAGCGTCTTCACCTCAGGCACCATCGGCTATGCGTGGCGGAGCGAGGGCGCGGCCGATGAGATCCGCGGGGAGCTGACCACCGGCTACGCGCCCTGGCGCTGCTGCCTCGCCATCGTCAGCCTCTACGGCACCGCCCCGCTGGACGGAGAGGACAACAGCTTCATCATCGCCCCCTCCTTCGCCTACCACTTCTATGGGTCCACACCGGCAAACGGGCTAAAGGAGGAGAAGCGGCCGAAGCCCTACACCCTGCAGGCGGGCTTCAGCTACGATTTCCTCGACGACGAGGGCTTCGGCGTCACCGTCTCCCTCTGGAAGAAGTTCTGACGCCTCAGCTCGAGACGCCGGGCAGGCGGCGAAGCTGCACCCCGTTGATGCGCCACGTGCCCTCTACGTCCTGCATGAGATAGTCGGCCTCCCAGAGTGCGCCGGCATCATCCTCGAACACCACGGTTTGCGTGAGGCCGCGGGGGCCGGTGGCGATATCGCCCATCTCGTAGCGGCGGGGGCGCCAGATCATCGGGTAGCCCTGGGCGACCATGCGGCCGAAATTGCTCGGGTTGCGGAAGATGCCCTGGATGCCGGGCGAGGCATGGGCGAAGGCGGCGGCAAGGTCGTCCCGCTGGAAGGCGTCGATCTGGTCGGCGATCACGGCCTGGATCTTCGTCTCCTCCCCGGCGCGCACGGGCAGAACGGCGCAGAGCACAAGGGCGGCAGTGGCGAGGCAGGCGGCAATGGTCAGTCGCGTCGTGCGCATGGCGTCTCTCCTTCTCTCACCCTGAGAAGCATGCGACGGCTTTGTGTCACGTCAACGAGGCGGCGACGTTAAGGTCGGGTTACGACGCCGTGTCGCAGGTCACCGTTCGGTGAATTTGAACTCAATGCGGCGGTTCCGGGCGAACTCCGCCGGATCGTCGGAGACGACAAGCGGCTGGAATTCGCCGAAGCCCGTGGCGGCGAGGCGCTCCGGCGGCACGCCTTCCTCCTCCACGAGGAACTTCACGACCGAGAGCGCGCGCGCCTGCGAAAGCTCCCAGTTGTCCGCAAAGATTGGTGAGTTGCGGATGGGAGACTGGTCCGTATGCCCGTCAACGCGCAGGATCCAGTTGAGCTCGCCCGAGGTTTCGTTGCCCACCTCGCGCAGCACCGCGCCGAGGGTGCGCAGCTCCGCCTGGCCCGCTGCGCCGAGCTGGGCGGAGGCGGGAGCGAAGAGGACCTCGGACTGGAAGACGAACCGGTCGCCGACAATCGAGATATCGTCCCGCCCGCCCAGCACGTCGGACATGCGCTGGAAGAACTCGGAGCGGAAGCGGGCAAGCTCCGAGACCTTGCGGGCAAGAGCTGCGTTGAGCCGTTCGCCAAGCTCGCTGATCTGCACCTGCTGCGCCACGTCCCGCGCCTCGAAATCGTCGAGCAGCGCCTGCAGGGCGCGGAGCTGGTCGTTGAGTTGGGTGACATTCTGGTTGAGGAGCGCCGCCTCCCGCGCCGCTGCCGCGGCCTCTTGCTCGGCCGCGCGCAGTTCCGCAGCCAGCTGCGCCCGGGCCTCCTCGCTGGTCTCCGCTTCCGCGAGGGCCGCGGTGCGCGCGGCCTCCGCCGCCGCTGCGTCCTCCGCCAGCCGGCGCCGTGCGGCTTCGGCGGCGGCGAGGCGGTCGAGCGTTTCGTTCGCCTCCCGGCGCGCCTCTTCCAGCTCCAGCGTCATGGCGTTGAGCGCGGTCTGGTCCTCGGCCAGCCGGCGGCGGATGGCCTCGGCCGCCGCAAGCTCGAGGGCGCGGGCCTCCTCCTCCGCCGTGAGGGCCTCGGCGGTCTCGTTCAACTCGCGGAGGGCACGGGCGCGCTCCGCCTCGGCCGCTGCCAGCGCCTCCTCGCGGCTGGCGGCACGCGCCTCGAGGGCTGCGATCTGCTCGGCACGCTCCCGGTTCTCCGCCTGAAGCGCGGCGATCTGGCCCTCGCGCGCCGTCTGGGCCTGCTGAAGCTCGGCCAGCTGACGGTCCCGGTCCGCGCGCGCCGCCTCAAGCGCGGCGATCTCCTCGGCGCGCTCTGCACTGCCCTGCTCCAGCGTCGCGATGCGTGCGGCCTGGCTGTCCCGCGTCGCCTCCAGCGTCGCGATCGTCTCGGCACGCTCGGCAGCGGTTGCGGTGAGCGCCCGGACCCGGGCCTCGAGCGCTGCGATACGCTCGGCCTGTTCCGTTTGGGAGGCGTCGAGCTCGGCAATCTGCGCGCCCGCAGCGGCGCCTGCAGCCGTGAGCGCCGCAACCTCCGCCGCCAGTGCAGCATTCTCCTGGCTGAGCGCCGCCGTGCGGGCCTCCGCCTGGTTGATCTCGGCGGTGAGCGTGGCGATGCGCGCCTCGAGGGTCTGGATCTCGGCGGCCTGCGCGGCGCCGTCGCTCCGCAGGCCCGCCGCCTCCGTCTCCAAAGCGGCCAGCAGCGCGAGCGCCCGGGCGCGTTCAGCGTCGATGCCGGCGAGTTGCTCTTCCTGGGCGGACTGGGTGGCACGGAGATCGTCGACAAGCGCCTGGAGCGCATCCCGTGCCGCGGCTGCCTGACGCGCGGCCTCCGCCTCCGCGTCGCGGGCATCGCGCGTCTCTGCCAACCGCTCGGCGAGGGAGGCACGCGCCGCCTCCGTCTCGCTCAGCGTTCCCGCAAGCTCTGCCGCCCGGGCATCGGCGGCGGCGCGCTCTGCCCGGCTCGCCTCAAGCGCCGCTGCGATGCGGGCAAGCTCGCTCTGCTCCTCAGCCAGCGTCGCGCGCACGGTGCCGAGCTCCTGCTCAACGGCGGAGCGGGCATCGCGTTCGAGGCTGAGGGCGTCCGAAAGCTGGCTGATTTGCCCGGCCAGCCGGCCGATCTCCGTCTCCTGCGCGTCGAGCTGCTCGGCCTTCTCGGCGATGGTCTCGTTCTGCCGCTCGATCTCGCGGCTCTGGCCCGACACGGTCTCCGACAGCGTGAACTGCACGATCATGAAGATCGACAGCACGAACATCAGGATGAGGAGGAGCGCCGTCATGGCATCGACGAAGCCCGGCCAGATATTGGCTTCGAAGCGTGCCCCGCTGCGTCTCACAAGCGCCATGGGCGCCTCCCGTCGGCTTCGCCGTGCCTTGCCTTAACGCTGCTCACCGCCCGTGCGCTCGTCGATCAGCGCGATGAGCTGGCGGAGCTCCGCCCGCAGCGCCTGAACGGCGTCGTGCCGGCCCTGCGCCATGTCGTCCGCCATGCCGCGAAGCTGCGCGTCGATGGAGCGGAGATGGCCCCTGATCTCGCCCTCCTGGCCGCGGCCGCGCTGGTCCAGCACCCGGTCAAGCAGCTGCACCATCGCCTGCTGACCAGAGGCGGAGTTCGCCTGGCTCGCATCGATGCGCTTCAGCACGGTCAGCGAGGCATTGTCGCGCCCGCGCTGGTTCTCCCGCGCCTCGCGCAGTTCCGTCACCATCTGCGCCACGGCCGAGCGCTCGTGCTCGATCTGCGTCGCCATCTCGGCCACCACATCCGCCGCGCGGGCCAGCCGGTTCTCGGCCTCGATGCGGGCAACCTCGGCCTTCGTTGCAAACTCGGTGGTCTTCTCCAGCCCCTCGTCGACCCGCTCCAGCAGCGCCACCAGCGCGCTATCGGGCCCCTCGCCTTCGTTGACGAGCCCGAGGCGGGTGAAGCTGGCCAGCCATTCTTCGAGCTCACGGAAGAACCGGTTCTGGCCGTGCCCCGCGAAGAGCTCCAGAAGCCCCACGGTGAGGCTGCCGGCGAGGCCGAGGAGCGAGGATGCGAAGGCCGTACCCATACCACCGAGCTGCTTCTCGAGCCCCGCCATGAGCGCCGAGAAGTCGAAACTGCCGCCTTCCTGCGGTGCCAGTGTGCCGATCGTCTCCACCACCGCCGGCACGGTCTGGCTCAGCCCCCAGAAGGTGCCGAGGAGGCCGATGAAGATCAGCAGCGTCGTGATGTAGCGCGTGATGTCCCGCGCCTCGTCGAGCCGCGTCGACACACTGTCGAGGATCGTGCGCGTCGAGCTTGCCGCCAGCCGGTTCTTCATGCGCTTCTCGCGCATCATCGGCGCCATCGCAGCCAGAAGGCCCGGCGGCGGGTTGCCGGCGGCCAGGTTGTCATCGACATTGCGCAGCCAGCGCACGGCGGCGGAAAGCTGCCCGATCTGCCAGAACGTCGCGATCACGCCGATGACGAAGACGCCGCCGATCACCCCGTTGAGATAGGGGTTGGCGTAGAACACGGTCGCGATCTGCTGCGCCAGCAGCGCGCCCGCAACGCCGACCAGCACCAGCACCATGATCATCACGGGCACCTGGCGCACCGGCTGCGAAAACTCGGGGCGCAGCTCCCGCCGTTCAACCGCGTCGATCAGGCTCATCTTTTCCGTAACGTCCCCTCAGACCGCTCGCCGTAACTGTAGCTGCCCTGCGGGTTTATGCCAGCAGCACGGCAGTGCGGGAGGGTGCATGCCCGACCGTCGCGGCGCATTTGTGACCATAAAGCACGACGCGCGCGCCAGGGTTAATCGCCGAGGAGCCCCGCGAAGGTCTCGAACAGCTCCGCATTGGCGGCGATCACCCGGCCGGTCTCGATCGGATTGCCCTCGCCGGGGGTGGCGGCGCCGAGGCTGCCCGTTAGCCCGCCAGCCTCCTTCACCAGCATCAGGCCCGCCGCAATGTCCCAGGCCTTGATCTCGCGCTCCCAGTAGCCGTCGTATCGCCCCGCTGCCACATAGGCGAGGTCGAGCGCGGCCGAGCCGAAGCGGCGCACGCCCGCCGTGCGCGGCAGGAGTGCTGTGAGGTCCTTGAACATCTCCGGCAGCGTGGTTTTCGCGCCAAAAGGCAGCCCCGTGGCGAAGATCGCGCCCGAAAGCTCCCGCCGGGCCGAGACGCGCAGGCGCCGGTCGTTGAGCCAGGCGCCCGCGCCCTCCTCGGCCACGAACATCTCGTCCTTCACCGGGTCGTAGACCACGCCCGCCGCCATCTTCCCCCGGTGCTCAAGCCCGATGGAAACCGCCCAGTGCGGCACGCCATGGAGGAAGTTGGTGGTGCCATCGAGCGGGTCGACGATCCAGCGCCGGGTGGGGTCCTTCCCGTCGACCGGCTCGCTCTCTTCGCCCAGCCAGCCATAATTCGGCCGGGCCTCCATCAGCATGTCGCGGATGGTCTGTTCGGCCTTGCGGTCGGCGTTCGAGACGAAATCGCCCGCCCCCTTCATCGAGACCTGGAGGTTCTCGACCTCCCCGAAGTCGCGCACGAGCTGGCGTCCCGCCTTGCGCGCGGCCCGGATCATCACGTTCAGATTGGGCGACATCTGCGCCAAGGCAGGCCTCCCCGCCGGTGGCGGCTGTCAGGGGTGGGGCGCGATCAGTTCGCGCGTTCGACGTATTCGAAGGTCTCGGTGTTGACCACGATCTTCTCTTCCTGGCCCACAAAGGGCGGCACCATCACGCGCACGCCATTGTCGAGCACCGCGGGCTTGTAGCTGTTGGCCGCCGTCTGGCCCTTCACCACGGGCTCCGTCTCGGCGATGGTGCAGGTCACCTTCTCGGGCAGCGTGGCGGAGAGCGCCTCTGCCTCGTAATACTCGATCTGCACCGTCATGCCGTCCTGCAGGAACGGCCGCCGGTCGCCCAGGATATCCGCGGGCAGCTCGATCTGCTCGAAGGTCTCGTTATCCATGAACACCAGCATGTCGTCCTGCTGGTAGAGGAACTGCTGGTCCTTCTGCTCGAGGCGGACGCGCTCCACTTTATCGGCCGAGCGAAAGCGTTCGTTCAGCTTCGAGCCGTTGCGGAGGTTCTTCATCTCGACCTGCGCGAAGGCGCCGCCCTTGCCGGGCTTCACATGGTCGGTCTTGACCGCGACCCAGAGCCCCCCGTTGTGCTCGAGAATATTCCCGACCCGGATCTCGTTCCCATTGATCTTCGGCATAACGCTCTCCCGCCCAACGACGCCGCGCCTATACCCCCCCAACCCACCACCGGCAAGCCCGCCGCTATATGTCGGCCTGATCGTCTTCCGGAGGCTTTCCCTTCGACTTCGGCTCAGTACCGGAGGGTCCCAGTGTCCGCGTCACATAAGTGACCACCCCCGCCAACCACGCAAACTCCGACGGCAGGCCCGTGGCCAATGCGATCAGCCATGTCTGCGCAGAGCTGAGCCCTGCAGCGGTGGTCGCTTCGAAGTGCTTGCTGATGCCCTTCCTGACACCTTCGCGCGCCGACCCAGATACGGCGCCGAGCGCCGGCGCTGCATAGGCCCGGAAGAACGATCTCGCTGCGCGCAGATAGGATCTCCGTGCCATCGGTGAAGCGAGCGGCTGGTCGGCGTAAATGTCCGGAGTCGCCTCTTCCTTGAGCGCTTCGAGCTCGGCGGTGGCCTCCTCCGACACGAGCTCGGGCGCCGCATCGACGAGTTCGCCAATCGCCTCCGAAGCTTGATCGACCGCCTCCTGTTCAGCCTCTGGCGCGCCAAATCCATCACTGATGCTGGTCTGATAATCCGACCACTCGGTGAACTGCGCCAGAAAGATTGAGAGCTGCGCGTTCACTGCTACGAGTTCCGCCGCATCTTGCGGCATCAGAACTTCATCGGCCCGCATCGCGAACTGCTGCAGCCGAGCCGCATGGACCCCGACGCCCACAATGTTGAGCGTCTCGAACTCGTCGGAGAAACTCGCAAGCGTGCGGTCGAGCGCACGTGCCAGCCGTGGGTCCTGTCCACCCCCGCCCGCATCGAGAAAGTCCTGAAGCATGTCCCGCAGCGCCCGCCACGCTGCCTCGACCGAGGCGACCCGGTCTTCCAGCTGGTCGGAGCCCTGCGATGGCTCAATCCTGATGGCGCCGTCACGAAACTCAAAATGGGCCGGCGCAGGTTTCGCCTCCGGCAATTCTCCGAGCGAAGATCCACTGCCGCCGGCATGCCGCTCGATGATCTCCTTGATTTTGGCGTTGACGACCGCGGGGCCGGCTTCCCAGTCGATCTTGGGGCTGGTGACGCGTTCGTATTCGAGGGCGGGCTTGCCGGGGTCGCCGCGGAGGCGGGCTTCGTACCACTCGGTCCAGACCTCCCAGTGCTCGCCCTCGCGGGCGAGCAGGCGCGCTCTTAGGGCACCCCACTGGTCTCGAAGCCTTGGCGGCGTGCGCTCATCCGCCCAGAGCGGCCGACGCGCCAGTCCTGCAAAGGTCCTTCCACCGGAAATGGCGGCAGCGTCGGCGTAGACGGCGTCGGCAACGGCGGCGTCGGCGGCGTCGGCAACGACGTCGGCGGCGGCGGCGGCGGCGGCGCGGGCGGCGACGCGGGCGGCATCGCGGGCGGCGCCGACGCCGGCGGTGTAGGCGGCGGCGTCGGCGGTGGCGTAGGCGGCGCGGGCGGCGGCGCGGACGGCGAAGAGGTCTGCGCCCTCGCTTGCCCATGCGCCCACAAGCCAGGGCGCAGCGATAGCGCGAAGCGATGGCAAGATCAGGGCGGCCGGGGCTTTCTCGCGCTCATCACGCCCCAGCACGGGAAGCACCCGAAGCGCGGCGCGCGCGGCGAAGATGACCGAAACCTCGCGGTCATACGCCACGAGCCATCGCTTAACCCTATCCCTGTCATGGAAGTCCGCGGGCAGCGGGGGACCGAGAACGCGCTTGAAGGCGTTCGCTATCTCATCCGCCCGCTGGGCGCGGTTTCCCTGGTGCAGCAGCGCCTGCCGCAGGTCGAGCAGACGGCCCTCAGCCTCTAGCGCCTCCAGCACCTTCAGGTAGCGTTGATCGCTGGGGAGGATGTCGGGGGCGATGTCCGCGAGGTTTCGGCCGAGGCCTAGCTTCAGCGCCAGCTCGAAGTCGCCCACATTCGGGTAGAGCGACAGGAGGAGCTCGAGCAGCGGCGCGAGGTCGAGCTGGCGGCGAAGCGGCGGGGTCTCGAAGCGGGGCGGGTCGCTGGGGGGCATGGGGTAATCCGGTCAACGCGAATGGGGCATCATTGCCCGTGCCGGCCCCAGCGTCGAGGCTTCGGCCCTCAGAAACTGTCCTTGCGGTGGCGGATTTCGCTGAAGACGGCGCCGGGCTCCGCGCCCTCGAGGCCGAGGCTCTTGGCGACCGCGGGGTCGACCGCGCGGAGGAAGGGGTTGGTGGCCTTTTCCTCGGCGAGCGTGCTGGGGACGATGGCGGTGCCCGCGGCATCCGCCGCCTCGATACGCGCGATGCGGGCCTGGAGGGCGGCGCTCTCGGGCTCGATGGAGAGGGCGAAGCGGCCGTTCGCCTTGCCGTAGTTGTGGCCCGAATAGATCCGCGTCTCGTCCGGCAGGCTCATGAGCTTCGAGAGGCTCGCCCACATCATCGGATGCGTGCCCTCGAAGACCCGCCCGCAGCCGAGCGCCATCAGGCTGTCCGCCGTGAAGACCGCGCCGTCCGCGCTCAGGAGGAAGGCGATGTGGCCCACTGTATGGCCCGAGACGTCGAGCACCTGCACGGTGGTCTCGCCGAGGCCGAAGCTGTCCCCGTCCGAAAGCTCGAGGTCGAGATCCGGCAGGCGGGCGCGGTCCTCCGTGTTGCCGATCACGCGGGCGCCGGCGCGGAGGGCGGGGACGGCGCTGGTGTGGTCATCGTGGTGGTGGGTGACCCAGATCTGGGAGAGCGTCCAGCCGCGCTCCTCCAGGGCGGCCCGGATCGGCCCCTCCTCCGGCGCATCCACGAGCGCGACCTCGCCCGAGGCTTCGTCGCGCACGAGATAGGCGTAGTTGTCCTGCCGGCAGGGGACGGTGACGATCTCGACGGGCATGGGGCTTCTCCGGGGTGAGGAACAGGGATCGCGTGACGACGCCGCGCGGAGACAGTAGCCTCTTCACCGTGCGCGAACAGCCCCTCGCGGGGCGTGGCAGGGGGCGGCGTAGGGGCCATGCATCTCGACGTGGTGGAGCTTCGGCGGTTCTACTATGCGACCCGGCTGGGGCGGCTCGTCCAGCAGGTGCTGACGGCGCGACT
Source organism: Pseudomonadota bacterium (assembly GCA_038528605.1). GTDB lineage: Bacteria > Pseudomonadota > Alphaproteobacteria > Rhodobacterales > Rhodobacteraceae > Thermohalobaculum. The sequence continues at coordinate 18,510 of JBCBEP010000036.1, read as the reverse complement.
GCGGGCGCTCTGGCCGGCGACGCAGGGGCAATGCGTGGCGGGCTTCGGCTTCGCAGCGCCGTTTCTGCGGCCCTATCTGCCGGAGGCGACGCGGGTGCTCTGCCTCATGCCCGCGCAGCAGGGCGTGGTGCCCTGGCCGGGCGAGGGGCCGAATGTGAGCGCGCTGATCGAGGAGACGCTCTGGCCCGTGGCGGCGGATAGCGTGGACCGGCTTCTGGTGGTGCACGGGCTCGAGACCTGCGAGCGGCCCCAGGCGCTTCTCTCGGAGATCTGGCGGGTGCTGACGCCCGGGGGCCGCGCCGTGTTCATGGTACCGAACCGCGCCGGGCTCTGGGCGCGGCGGGAGGGGACGCCCTTCGGCTTCGGCCGCCCCTACACCACCGGCCAGCTCGAGCGCACACTGGCCGATCAGCGCTTTGCGGCGGAGCGTCATACCGGGGCGCTCTACATGGCGCCGAAGCATGACGGGTTCTGGTTCCGCCTCGCCCCGCCGATCGAGCGCCTCGGCACCCGGCTCGACCTGCAGCGGCTGGCGGGCGTGGTGCTCGTGGAAGCCACGAAGGTTGTCTACATCACGCCGAAGAACGGCCTGCGCGAGCGTGCGCGCCAGCCGCTTCGCGTGCTCGAAGGGCTGGCGCCGCCGGTACCCGCCCCGCCAAAGCCCGCGACGGGCCGGATAGCCGGCGCGAGCGGGTTCGAGGTCGAGCCATCCGGCTGGCCCGGTTCGAGCCCGGTGCGGTAGGTTCCGCACGCCGCGCAGATCGAGTGAACGAGCATGCCCGATAGCCCCGATTTCAGCAGCGGCTGGACGCCGACCACACGCTACCCGGACCCGGCGGTGATATCGCTCGACCCGCGGTTCGACGGTTTGGTGCTGCCGCTCGCCGGTGTGGAGCGGCTGGCGACGGGGTGCCGATGGTCGGAAGGCCCGGTCTGGTTCGGGGACGGGCGGTATCTGCTGTGGAGCGACATTCCCAACAACCGCATCATGCGCTGGGACGAGGTGACGGGGCAGGTCTCTGCCTTCCGCCAGCCCTCGAACTTCGCGAACGGGCAGACGCGGGACCGGCAGGGCCGGCTCGTGACCTGCGAGCATGGCGGGAGGCGGGTGACGCGGACGGAGTATAACGGCGCCATCACGGTGCTGATCGACGGCCATGAGGGCAAACGGCTCAACTCCCCCAACGACGTGGTGGTGAAGTCCGACGGCTCGGTGTGGTTCACGGACCCGCCGTTCGGGATCCTCGGCAACTACGAGGGACACAGAGCCGAGCCCGAGCAAGGGCAGAATGTCTACCGGCTCGATCCGGAGACTGGGGTCTCAACGGTTGTGGCGGATGATGTGCTGGGGCCCAACGGTCTCGCCTTCTCCCCGGATGAGCGGGTGCTCTACGTGGTCGAGAGCCGCGGCACGCCGAACCGCAACATCCTGGCCTATGATGTTTCGGAGGACGGGCGGGCGATCTCCGGCAAACGCGTCCTGATCGACGCAGGACCAGGCACGCCCGACGGGTTGCGGATCGATGTTCTCGGCAATCTCTGGTGCGGTTGGGGGATGGGCTCTGACGCGCTCGACGGCGTTATGGTCTTCGCGCCAGACGGCGACGCTATCGGCCGGATCGCCCTGCCGGAGCGCTGCGCCAATCTCTGCTTCGGCGGCCGCGCGAACAGTCGACTTTTCATGGCGGCGAGCCAGTCCGTCTACGCCCTTTACGTGAACGTCCCGGGCGTCGCCGGCGGCTAGATCGGCGCGCCGGCGAGATCTCGCTGCACCGTGGCCTATTCGGTGGTGAAAAGGTTGCCCCAGGCGCTGCGGAGCGCGCGTTCGCTGAGCTCTGGCGTGCCGCCCTTGTACTGGGCCAGCGCCCGAGCCTGGTCGCAGAAGAAGCGCGCGTGGAAGGCCTGGAACTTCACGGCGTCCCGCTCGTAGAGCTCGAACAGCATGAAGGCGACCTTCTCCTCGTCGACCTCCATGCCGAAGCGGGCGGCGGTGGTCACGAGGATCTTCAGGAAGGTTTCCTGGTCCGGGCTGTCGATCAGTATCTTGTAGCGGAGACGGCGCAGGGCCGCGTCATCCACCAGCTTCTTCGGCGGGATGTTCGTGGAGAACACCACCAGCGCATCGAAGGGCATCTGGAATTTCCGGCCCGATTGGAGCGCGAGGAAGTCCACGCCTTCTTCCAGCGGCACGATCAGGCGGTTCATGATCTGCTGCGGCGTCTCGCGCTGACGGCCGAAATCGTCCACCACCAGCACGCCGCCGGAGGCCTTGAGTTGGATCGGCGCCTCGTAGGTGCGGGCGACCGGGTTGAAGGAAAGGTCCAGCATGTCGAGCGTGAGCTCACCACCGGTGGTGATCGAGGGCCGGGCGCAGGCGACGTAGCGCTGGTCGAAGGGTCGCTCGCGGCGGATGCCCTCGCCCTGGAAGTCCCCCATCATGTTGATCTCGAGCGGCTCGTGCACCGTGGGATCGTAGACCACCAGCACCTGACGCTCGACGATGAGCGCGTGGGGGATGAAGATGTGGTCCTTGAACGCCACCGTGACGGCGTTGGAGATCGACGACTTACCGTTGCCCGGCGGGCCGTAGAGGAGGATCGCCGAGAACGAGTTGATGGCCGGGCCGAGGCTGTCATAGAGCTGGTCGGGCAGGACGAGGCCTGTGAACACCTCGCGCAGCGTCTCCTCCGAAAGCCGCTCGGAGCGGATCGTCTGCGCGCGCACCTGGTCACCGAAAGCTTCGATCGTCACCGGCGCGGGGCCGACATATTCCGACTGCTGCAGCGCGGAGAGTGCCCATTCACGGCCCTTGCCGGTGAGCGCATAACGCATCTCCGAGCGCATGGACGCGCCGAGCTGGCCGAGCGTCTCGATCAGCTTGCTTTCCTTCGCCGCTTCGATCAGCCGCTCGATCACCGGTACCGGCAGGCGCATCGCCGCGCTCATCTGCGTGGAGCGCTCGAGACCCTGGCGGTAGATCGTCTTGCAGAGAAGATCGACGAGGAAGCCTTCGTCGAGCCCCGTGTCGGCAACGGTGCGCGGCGCCTGCGGTGCGGGAATGACCCGGACCTGCGGCTGCTCCTGAACCCCGGCTGCAATATTCATGAACTCTCTCCCCCTCCGTCGGCGCCGGCCTTCCCCGAGGACCCCTGGCGCCGGTGACAGCGTCGCATCGATAACGGGCTCAGCAGCCCTCTGCTGGCGCGACCAACCGGAAATCCCCGTGGCCGCCCGCTCGCGGTACTCAAAAGCAGAGGAGAGGAGCAGCACCTCTCCACCTGACTTATTGGTACGCGCATCGGGCGCCCCGACGAAACCTTGCATTTCCGTTACCTGCGCATTGTGAAGAGAGTAAGGACCAAGTGCGCAACAATGCCACAATCTGTAGTTGACGTACAGCAAGCAGACACGCAGTGCGCGAGCCGGCGCCTGCGTCGAAGGCTGAGCAGCGCGACGGGAGCGCCTCTTCCCCGGAAGCGATATCCGCGCTACGCAGCGCGCTCATGCCAGTTTTCGGGCCTCCGGAGCCGCCAAGATGAACCAGAGCACGCCCCTCGACCCCGCCAACCAGCAGCCTGCCGCGGGCGGCATCGGCCACGCGACGATCACGCCGCGGCCTGGTGTGCTGGATATCGCCCCCTATGTCGGCGGCTCGTCCAAGGCCGGCGGCGCGAACCGGGTGATCAAGCTCAGCTCCAACGAGAACCCCTACGGCCCCTCGCCCAAGGCGCGCGAAGCGGCGAAGGCGTCGCTCGACGCGATGGAGCTCTACCCGGATGGCGGCGCGGCCGCGCTGCGCGAGGCCATCGCGGCGGCCCATGGGATCGAGGCGGACCGGATTGTCTGCGGCGCAGGCAGCGACGAGCTGATCGCGCTCCTCTGCAAGGCCTATGCAGGCCCGGGGGACGAAGTGCTCGCCTCGGAGAATGGGTTCCTGATGTACCGCCTCTCGACCCTGGCGGCCGGCGGTAGCTACGTAACTGCGCCGGAGAAGGGCCTGACCACGAATATCGACGCGATGATCGCGGCGCTGACGCCGGCGACGCGGCTCGTGTTCCTCGCGGACCCCAACAATCCGACAGGCACGATGGTCGGCGCAGCGGCGGTCGCACGGCTGGCCGATGCCCTGCCGCCTCAGGCGCTGCTGGTGATCGATGCGGCTTATGCGGAATATGTGCGCGACGCGGGCGAGGATGGCGGCATTGCGCTGGTGCGCGACCGCGAGAACGTGGTGATGACGCGCACCTTCTCGAAGATCCACGGGCTGGCGGCGCTCCGCCTCGGCTGGGCCTATGGACCGGCCCATGTGATCGACGTGCTGAACCGCGTGCGTGGCCCCTTCAACGTCACCGTGCCTGCCATCGCGGCGGGTGCGGCGGCGGTGGCTGACCGGGAATGGGTCGAACATTGCGCCGTGGCCAACGAGGCGTGGCGCGGCTGGCTGACCCGGGCGCTGGAAAAGGCTGGCTTCGGCGTGGTGCCGAGCCACGCGAACTTCCTGCTGGTCGAGGCCGGTGCGCGCGTCGACGCGCTCGACGCCGCGCTCAAAGCCCGCGGCATCGTCGTGCGGCGCATGGAGGGCTACGGGCTTCCGAAATACCTGCGCATCACCGTCGGCGACGAGACCGCCTGCCGCGGGGTGGCAGACGTGGCGGCGAGCCTGTGACCACGCCGCCGCCCTTCGCCCCCCCGTTCGAACGGCTGGCGCTGATCGGGCTCGGGCTGATCGGCTCCTCCGTGGCGCATGCAGCGCGGCGCAGCGGCGCGGCGCGGGAGATCGTCGGCTACGCCCGCTCGGCCGAGACGCGGGAGACCGTGCGCCGCCTCGGGTTCTGCGACCGGGTGGCCGATACCGCGGCCGATGCGGTAACCGGGTCGGACTGTGTGATCGTCTCCGTGCCCGTCGGCGCGTCGGGCAGCGTGGCGGCGGCCATCGCACCGGCGCTGGCGCCGGGCGCGATCCTCACGGATGTGGGCTCGGTCAAGGCGGAGGTGGTGGCCGCCATGGCCCCCCATGTGCCGGCGGGCGTGCATTTCGTGCCGGGCCATCCCCTGGCCGGAACCGAGCATTCGGGCCCCGAAGCCGGCTTCGCCTCGCTCTTCGATAACCGCTGGGTGATCCTGACACCGAGCGAGGGGGACGATCCCGCCCCTGTCGCCCGGCTGGCCGCCTTTTGGCAGTCCCTCGGTGCGATGGTCACGGAGATGACGCCGGAACATCACGACCTGGTCCTCGCGGTTACCAGCCACGTGCCCCACGCCATCGCCTACACCATGGTGGGGGTGGCGGACGACCTTGCGCGGGTGACGGACTCCGAGGTGGTGAAGTTCTCCGCCGCGGGCTTCCGGGACTTCACGCGGATCGCCGCCTCCGACCCGGTGATGTGGCGCGATGTTTTCCTGAATAATCGCGAGGCGACACTCGATATCCTCGGCCGGTTCACCGAGGAGCTTTACGAGCTGCGCCGCGCGATACGGACGGGTGACGGCGCGTGGCTCGAAGCCTATTTCACCCGTACCCGCGCCGTCCGCCGCTCGATCATCGAAGCGGGCCAGGACACGGCGGCGCCCGATTTCGGGCGGGGGGCGCCGCTGCCCCGGACGAGAACCGAGGCGGGCAGCGAGACCGAGCCAACAGCTGCGCCCACAGCCGCCCCCCGTGCGGCGGGCAGGGGCTGAGCAGGCGATGGCTGCGCGGCCACGCCTCATGGCCGCGCGCATCGTCGTCTCGCTCGTCCTCGGCCTCGCCGCCCTGCCGGCCTCGAACACTGCGGCGGCGTGGCAATGGCCAACCGATGCCGAGGGGCGCCGGGTGCCGGCGGAGCGTTTCCCCTGCCACGAGCCGCGCCTCGAGGGCCGGCTGCTCGACCCGATCGGCAGCCCGCCGGCAGCCTGCGGCATTGCCCTGCCCGTGCGCGTCGAAGCGCTGGCCGGTGTGCGCCTCTCCCAGCCGACCACCCTATCCTGCCCCGCGGCCCGGCGGCTCGCGCTCTGGGTGGAACGCGTGGTCCAGCCCACGGCGCGCCGCACGCTGGGCACCCGGGTCACGCAACTGGAGGTCTCCGGAGGGTATGTCTGCCGGCGGCGGAACTTCGCGGCGGACGGCCCGCTCTCGCAGCATGCTTTCGGCCGGGCGCTCGACATCGCGGGCTTCCGGCTGAGGCGCGGCCCAAGCGTCAGCGTGGCGCGGGACTGGGGGCGGGGCGATGCCGGGATCTTCCTGCGGCTCGTGCACCGCGAGGCATGCGGCCTCCTCACCACGGTCCTCGGACCGGAGGCAGACGCGCAGCACAAGGACCACTTCCACCTCGACATCTCGCCCCGCCGGCGCCCCTATTGCCGCTGAGGACATGATGGTCCGGCCAGACTTGGGGCATCCGTCATCGCCGGCTGCCCCCCGGCAAACCATGCTCCATGTCATGCGGTCTCCCGAGGCCTCCGGTCGGGCCGGCGGATGACGGGAGCGGGCTGTGTCTTGGGCTTCGCGTTGCTAACCGGTGGCGGCGGGCGGCAGCATTCTCGGGGCCGCGCCGATAGGCACCGGGCCGATGCGCGTGGCGCCGCCCGAGAAGCCCAGCGTGATGGAGAGCTTCTCGCCGCCGCCGAGCAGCGCCGCGAAGCCCAGGGCGCGGGAGACGGCCTCGCCCATCCGCCGGTCGAGCGCGCCTGCATCCACCAGCCCGTCGAGCAGGCGCTGCCAGTCCTCCGCCTCGATATCGAGGCTGCCCTCGGCAAAGCCCTCCGCATCCGCATCGAGCCGGCCGGTGGCCGCGAGGGCCGCGCTGCCGAGGGTAAGGCGCCCCTCGCGGATCACGAGGGTGCGGGCGCCGACCACACCGGTCTCGACCACATCGAGATCAAGCGGGCGGTCCGTCACCACCTGGCCGTCGACGCGGAGGGCCGCCTCACCCTCCATGCCGAGCCGGCCGAGCAGGCGCTCCGGCAGGCGCACGGCCTCAGCGGTGAGGTCGACGCTGTAGGTGTTCTCGGGCGCCCCGTCGGTTCGGCGCGCCACATCGATATGCACCCTCTCGGCGCCGGCCTTCCAGCCCTCCCGCCCCTCGAGCGTCAGCGCCGCAATGTCGAGCCCGAGCGCACGGAGCGGCAGCGAAATGCCGGGGACGACCGAGAGCAGCCCCTCGAACCGGTCGCTCTCGATGCGCACGCGCGTGGTGGGGATGGCGAAGTCCTGCGCGTCGGGCAGCCGGAAGGCGATGTTCGTCGGATCCCAGGCCGGGCTTGCCGCCTCGAGAAAGGCGGCCTGCCAGGCCCAGCCAGCACGCGGATCGGCCAGCGCAGGGCCCTCGATGCGCCGGGCGAAGCGCGTGGGAAAGCCGCCGACGCTGACATCGCCCTCGGCCTGCCAGCCCTCCGCTGCCCGCGCCTCGAGCCAGCCTTCGAGCGCCGCCTCCTGCCCCGTGGCGGCCGCGAACCACCAGCCGAGCCAGCCGAGCCCCCCAGTGAGCGCGAGCCCCATGATCCATTTCGCGATGCGTCCCATGTCCCGGGCTCCCTGCGCTCGACCTGCCAGCGCCCGGGCCCCGTTGGCCTCGCCGCGCCCCATGGGTATAGGAGCGCGAGGGAGGGCTTGCCATGGACGAGAACGGCGGTTTCTGGGTGTTCGGCTACGGCTCGCTCATGTGGCGGCCGGGGTTCCCCTTTCTCGAGCGGCGGCTCGCGCGGCTGAAGGGCTACCGGCGGGCCTTCAAGCTGCGCTCTGTCCGCTACCGGGGCACGCCCGAGGCGCCCGGCCTCGTGCTCGGGCTCGACTGGGACCCGAACGCTTCCTGCACCGGCATGGCCTTCCGCGTTTGCCCCACGAAGGGGGACGGCGTGCGGGAGTATCTGGCCGAGCGGGAGCTCGTGACCCGCAGCTATTTCGAGGTGCTCCACCCGATCACGCTGCTAGAGGAAGGCGAGAAGACGCCGGAGCAGGCAGTGGACGCGATCTGCTACATCCTCGACCGGATGCACCCGCAATACGCCGGCGATCTCGATCTCGAGGGACAGGCCCGGATCATCGCCCGGGCCGTGGGCCCGATGGGCCCGAACGCGGATTACCTGCACAATACCGTGGCTGAGCTCGAGGCGATCGGGATCGAGGACCGGGAGCTCGCCGCGCTCGACCGTGCCGTGCGCGCGCTGGCGGCCGCTGGCGCGGCCGCCGGAGAGGGTGGGTCGATCAGTTGATGCCGGCGAAGGCGAGGTGGTTCTGGATGATCGCCTCGTAGCTGCCCGCACGGCGCATATCCGCAAGGCCACCGTTGATCACCGCGATGAAGGCGGAGCCGTTCTCGCTCTCGCGCGGTGCGATCACATGCATCGTCTGCCCTTCGCCGATGCTGCTGAGCGTGCGCACGCGGGAGGTCATGCCGAGGCGCTGCATCGCAGCCTCGCCCTCGGGCACAGGCACGCTCACCACGTTCACATCGCCGAAGGAGAGCAGCTGGAAGCATTCCTCCACCGTCTTGGCCGAGACCGGGTTCACGTTGGGCGCGACGAGGCCGACACCCGCTAGATCGCCCGTGCCCATGCCCTCGGGCCGGCAGATCCGGCTGCCGAAGAGATCACGCGCGGTGTTCGCGCCGCCGAAATCGCCATCGTTGGTGACGAACATGCCGATGCCCGCAGAGTAGATCGGGTCGGAGAACACGAACTCCGCGCAGAGCGTCGCACTCACCTCGTCCAGCCCAGCGGGATTGGCACAGTCGGGACGCGCGACGGGGTAGCCGAGGTCGTACCCGCCGGCCGCGACGTCCGTCACGCTCTCGCCGCCCTCATAGGTCACATCGAATTCGATCGGCACTGGCGCGCGCAGGAGGGCGCGCTGGATGATCTCGGTGAGCATCCCGCCCTCGGGCAGCTTGGGGCCGACGAAGGGCGCGTTCGGCTGCACGGCGAGGAGCTTGGCGGTCGCGACATCGTTGGTGGCCGCAAGGCGCGCAATCTCGCCCTGCGGCGCGGTGAGGAAGGTCGGGCTGGTCGCCGGATCGAGGCTTGCGGTCTCGACATCGGTCTCCACCGCCGCGGGCACGGCCACCGGCTGCGGGCGCACGCCGCGCGGCAGCGGGTTGCCGGTACCGTCGAGGCACGGGATGAAGAGGTTCACGCCGACTTCGAGGGTCTGCGGGGTGCGGACGCGCGCGCGGTTCGCGTCGAAGATGGGGCCGAAGCGACCGGCGCCATAGGCGCGCACGGCGATCTCGCTCAGCGTGTCACCCCCCACGACGCGATAGTCGCCGCCGCACTGAATGGCCTGCGACAGCGCCGGCGCCGGAGCGAAAGCCGCGCCGACACCCAGCAGCACAGCGGCGGCGCTGGCCGCCCCGAGATACATCTTCATGAGTTCACCCCCCTCAAAAACTGCAGTGCCCCTGCGCATGGCCGCTCCCCCGCGGTGGCACGCGCATTTGACCAGGCTGATTTGCAGCGACTGGCCGGCATCTCCCTCGATCTGCCCGCCCCGGCTACGAAAAACGGGCGGGCTTCGCGACACTCAAAGACGGTGACGAGTCATTAAGGCAATTTTTTGGATCAAATCGGGTCAATTCCCGTGTTGGGGCTCCACAAGAAGCGTCGCCCCTTCCACGCCGGAGATCCTGACCGCGCTGCCGAGGGCGGGCGCCTCTCCCGACTCACCGCCCTCGGCGTTGAGCCGCGCGCGCCAGACCACGCCATCGACGCTGACACTGCCGATGCCTGCCTTGAAGGGTGCTGTCACCTCGGCCATGCGGCCGCTGAGCGCGTCTCCGCGGCGGTTGAGCCCGCGGAGCCCGCCCATGGGCTTCAAGCGCCGGGTCACCTGCCAGGCGAGGATGGCGCTCAGAAGGACGGCGACGCCGAAAACGGTCAGCTGCATCACGCCGTCGATCTCGGGGTAGAGAAAGACAATGCCGGCCACCGCAAGGGCCGCCACGGCGGGCCCGAGCAGGTAGGTGCTCCCCGTCGCCACCTCCAGCGCCCCGATGGCGAGGCCGAGGACGACCCACCACCAGGGCGAGATGTTGTCGAGAAAGGCGAGGATATTGACCGGCATCGCCCGCGCCTCAGCCGTTCTGCCGCCAGGGGCCGAGGGACATGCTGGGGCCGCTCGCGCCCGCCGGGGCCGCGCGCGGACCCGGGCTTGCCGCCGTGCCCTCGCCGCCCGCGGGGCGTGCGCCCGTGCCGCCGCCCCCGGTGCCACCGCCACCGCCACCGCCGCCGCCCCCGCTGCGAAGCGCGCCGGTGAGTTCCGCGATGCCGGAGACAGCCCCGGCAATGCCGGAAGCTTCGATGGGCAGGATGATGGTCTTGGCATTCGGGCTCTGCACCATCGCGCCCAGCGCCTCGGTGTATTTCTGCGCGACGAAGTAGTTGATGGCCTGCACGTCGCCCTGGCTGATCGCGGCCGACACCATCTGCGTCGCCTTCGCCTCGGCCTCCGCCTCGCGCTCGCGCGCCTCCGCGTCGAGGAAGGCGGCCTCGCGCCGGCCCTCCGCCTCGCGGATCTGGCTCTCCTTCTGGCCCTCGGCCTTCAGGATTGCCGCCTGCTTCTCGCCCTCGGCCGTCAGCACTTCGGCGCGCTTCTCACGCTCCGCCTTCATCTGGCTGCCCATGGCGAGCACAATGTCCTGCGGCGGGCTCAAATCCTTGATCTCGACGCGGGTGACCTTCACGCCCCAGGGCGTCGCCGCCTCGTCAATGATCTGGAGGAGCTTCGTGTTGATCATGTCGCGGTTGGAGAGCACGTCGTCCAGATCCATCGCGCCGATGACCGAGCGGATATTGGTCATCGCGAGATTGATGAGGCTGAGCTCAAGATCGCGCACCTCGTAGGCCGCGCGCGCCGCATCGGTCACCTGATAGAAGGCCACCGCATCCGCACGCACCTGCGCGTTGTCACGCGTGATGACGTCCTGCCCGTCGATGTCGAGCACCGTTTCCATCATGTTGATCTGCCGGCCGACCCGGTCGACCAGCGGCACCATGAAGCGCAAGCCGGGCTCGAGGGTGCGGCTGTAGCGGCCGAAGCGCTCCACGGTCCACTCCTCGCCCTGCGGCACGGTGCGCACGGCGCGGATGATGGTGATCACCACGAAGGCGACGAAGGCGATTGCCGCGATGGCAAGCACGCTGGGCCCGAAGCTCGCAAAGCCCTCGGTGATATCGATCATTCGGTAGTCCCTCCAACTCCCCCCGGCAGAAGCGCCGGCCCTTCGGTCTCGTTAGCATATATGGGGATTGCACGGTGTGGGCCGAAACGCCGTTTATCGATATGTCACACAGCCAGACGGGTGATCCCGGTTGCAAATGCGGGACAGCTGCGCTTTGCCCCCGGGCCCGAACATGCCTAGACCGGCACCGTGAGCCGACAGCAACGCGCAAGAAGGCCGACCATGCAGCTCAAGCTCCTCCCGATCCTCCTCGCGCTCCTGATCGCAGCGCTGCAGCCCGGCATGCCAGCGCAGGGTCAGACAAGCGCAACCGAAGCTGGCGCAGGGGCTGAGAGCGCAGGGGAGAGCGGAGGTGAGAACGCTGGCGAGGCGCTGCGCGGCGTGGTCCAGCGCAGCCCCGCGCTGCCGACAGGCGCGGTTGCCGGCGGTGCGGCGCAGGGCGCAGCGCCCCTCTCCGTGCCGTCGACTGTCGCGAGCTCGCTGGAGGGGATACGGGCGCAGCAGGCCGGGGGCGCAGCAAACACGGCGGGCGCGGGGACCGGCACGTCGGTGGAGCGGACATCCGCGGCCATTGAAAGAAGCGCTTCGCCGGATGCTGGTGCTCCGCCGGCCGCGTCTCCCCCGCAACCCGCGAACGCGAACACCGAACCCTCGGGGAGCGGTGCGACGCGCGATGAGCTGAAGACGTTGCGGCGGGTGCTGGAGGATCCGGAAGGACGCGCAAGGCTCCTCGGCGCCCTCGCGGCGCTCGAAGGGTTGTCAGCGGAAGGCGGGGCGGAGGGCGGTGAGACCGCGGGGGCCCCTTCCGGCGCGGGGGACACGGCCGAGGCGGAGGCCGAGATCGCGGCTGGCGACGCGGCTGCAGGCGGGCCGCCCAAGCTCTCCCTCGGCCGCCGCATCGCTGAGTTCACGCAGGCCGGCGTGAAGGACATCATCGACACGGTGCACGGCTTCTTCACCGGGGTGACGGCCACGCAGCGGCGGCTGAGCGGCTTTGCCGACGTGGATACCGAGCGCCTCACCACCATCGCCTTCGGCATCGCCATCACCTTCATCTCGACCTTCGCGACCTTCCTCGCCCTGCGCATCATGGCCCGCCCGATCTGGTCGCGCCTCGCGCAATATGCGGACCGGGGGTCCTATGTCCGCAAGCTGATCGTGATCACGCTGTCCGCGCTCGTGGATATCTGCGTGGTGCTTCTCGCCTGGGCCGTGGGCTATGGTCTCGCCGTGTTCGGCTGGGGTTCGCCGGGGGAGATCGACCTGCATGAGGCGCTCTTCCTCAACGCCTTCCTCGTGGTTGAACTCATCAAGGTGGCGATCCGCGTTCTGATCGCCAGGAGCACAGGGCGCCTGCGGCCCCTGCCCTTGAGCGACCGCGCGGCCACCTACTGGCACGTCTGGTCCACGGCACTCGTCAGCCTGCTCGGCTACGGCCTGATGCTCGTCGTCCCGATCGTCAACGAGGTGGTGAACATCTTCACGGGGCGCGCCACGGCGGTGCTGATTTTCGTGGCCTTCCTCGTGATCTCGATGATCCTGGTGCTGCTCAACCGCAAGGCGCCTGCGGCGTATTTCGAGCGTCGGCGCGCGGAGGAAGGCGGCGATGTCACCCTCAGCGTCATCGCGGCGCTCGCACCGTTCTTTCCGTATGCGGTGATCGCCTATCTCTTCACGCTGTTCGTCTTCGCCGTCGCCAACACCGGCCAGGTGGGCACGATCGTGCTCGACACGCTCAAGGTCATCGGCGTGATCGGTCTCGGCTCCGCGGCGGTCAGCGTGCTCACGGCCGCGAGCCGGCATGGCGTCCAGCTTCCGGGCAAGGTGACCGAGACGCTGCCGCTGCTGGAGCGGCGGCTCAACACCTTCGTGCCCGCTTTCCTCTCGGTCGTGCGCTTCGTGGTTTTCCTGGCAGTCATCGGCGCGGCGACCGAGATCACCGGGCTCTTCGACGTGATGGGCTGGCTCGATGCCACGCTGGGGGGCGACGCAGCCTCGACCTTCGTGAGCGTTCTGGTGATCGTCCTCGGCGCGTTCATCATCTGGCTCGCGATGTCGAGCTGGATCGAATATCGGCTGACCCCGCGCGGCTACCGCATCACCACGTCGCGGGAGCAGACGCTGCTGACGCTTCTGCGCAACGCGGCGACCATCGCGATCCTGGTGATCGCGACGATGTTCTCGCTCTCCGAGCTCGGCATCAACATCGCGCCGCTCATCGCGTCGGCTGGTGTCTTCGGTCTCGCCATCGGCTTCGGGGCGCAGAAGCTCGTGCAGGACATCATCACCGGCGTCTTCATCCAGTTCGAGAACGCCTGCAATGTGGGCGACGTGATCACCGTGGGCAGCACGACGGGCACGGTCGAGAAGCTGACGATCCGCTCGGTCTCCCTGCGCGACTTGCAGGGCACCTTCCACGTCATCCCGTTCTCGTCGGTCGACATGGTGTCGAACTACATGCGCGGCTTCGCCTACCACGTGGCCGATCTCGGCATCGCGTATCGGGAGGATACGGATGCGGGCAAGCAGGTGATGCTCGACTGCTTCAAGGCGATGAAGGAGGACCCGGAGTGGCGCGGCCACATCATCGGGGATCTCGAATGGTTCGGCGTCCAGTCGCTGGGCGACAGCGCGGTTGTGCTGCGCGCCCGCATCAAGGCGCGGCCCGGCCAGCAATGGGGCATCGGGCGGCGCTTCAACGAGCTTCTCAAGAAGGCCTGCGACGAGCGCGGCATCGAGATCCCGTTCCCGCACATGACCGTCTGGATGGGCGAGGCGAAGGACGGCTCGGCCCCGCCCCTCCACATGCGTGCCGAGGGTGGCGTGGCGCCGCACGAGCCGGAGGAGCCTTCCGGCCCGCTCCTGGAAGTACCGGTGGGCACGGGGCGCGAGCGGACGCGCAAGCCAGGTGACGACGCGCCGCCGGAGACCTGATGGGTATGGGCTAGAGCCCGCCGGGGCCCGCGGGCGGGCGCAGCTTCGACCAGCTCTCGGGCGTGGTGAAGAGCAGGAAGTGCAGGTTCTGCACCTTCCGCCCGAAAAGCCGGGCCCAGAAGTCGTTACCCACGATCCGCGCCGCGGTGATCCGGTGCCCGCCATCGACGACCACCCAGCGCCCCTTCATGCCCACCCGGCAGATGATCGGTGTCTCGGGCACATAGCCGCGCTGCCGGATGAGCGAGACCAGCGCCGAAAGCCGCGGCCCCGGGCCCCGCGCCTCGTTCACCAGCGGCAGGCTGTCGAGCAGCGCAAACGGCACCTCGACGCTCGCGAGCCCTTCCTCGCTGAACCTGATGTCGTAGAGATCGTTGACACTCTTGAGGCGCCGCACGGGCGGCGCCTTCTCGATCCGAAGGTCGGGCATCTTCGCGTTCACGGGCAGTGCTCCAGGCGAGCCGGCAGGTGGACGGCCTGCTCAATGCAGAGCGATCTCACCGGCGCTGTGGCGTTAGCATGAAAGCGTTGCCGCGTCGAAGCACATTTGCCGTGGAGTGGGGCGCGCCGCCGCTTAGCTACACTTCGAGAAACCACAGTCGAGGCAGACCTCGCAGCCCTCTTTCATCTGCATGTTGAAGCTGCCGCAGTTCGGGCAGGTGCTGGCGGCGGGCCGGTCCTGGCCCACGGCGATTGCCTCGCGGGCATAGGCGGGGTCCTCGGTCAGCCCCGCGCCCTCCCCCTCGATAAAGCCGATATCGACGAGGTGGCGCTCGATCACCCCGCCGAGGGCCGCGAGGATCGAGGGCACGTAGCGGCCCTTCATCCAGGCCCCGCCGCGGGGGTCGAACACCGCCTTCAGCTCCTCGACCACGAAGGACACGTCCCCGCCGCGCCGGAACACGGCCGAGATCATGCGGGTGAGCGCGAGGGTCCAGGCGTAGTGCTCCATGTTCTTGGAGTTCACGAAGATCTCGAAGGGCCTGCGCCGCCCGCCGACGATCACGTCGTTCATGGTGATGTACATCGCGTGCGGGCTCTCGGGCCATTTGAGCTTGTAGGTCACACCCTCCAGCGTCTCCGGCCGGTCGAGCGGCTCCGAGATCCAGACCACATCGCCCCGCGCAGGCGCCGCCTCGTCCTCCGGCACCACCGGCACCGGCGCCGCCTCGGCCTTCTTGTCCTCCGCAACGGAAAGCACCGAGCCCGTGATGTCGTTCGGGCGGTAGGTGGTGCAGCCCTTGCAGCCCTGGGCATAGGCGTCGAGATAGACCTGCTCGAAAGCCTCGAAGGCGATGTCCGCCGGCACGTTCACGGTCTTGGAAATCGAGCTGTCGATGTATTTCTGCGCCTCGGCCTGCATGGCCACATGGTCTGCCGGGCTGAGGTCCTGCGCGGTCACGAAATGCTCGGGCAGCGGGGTATCGCCCTTCAGCCGCCGCCATTCGGCCAGCGCGTAGTCGACCACCTCCTCCTCGGTCCGGCTCCCGTCGGGCTGCAGCACCTTGCGCGTGTAGCTGAGGGCAAAGACCGGCTCGATGCCGGAGGAGACGTTGCCGGCGAAAAGCGAAATGGTGCCCGTGGGCGCGATGGAGGTGAGGAGGGCGTTGCGGATGCCGTGCTCCGCGATCCCCTCCCGAATGTCCTCCGGCAGGGTCCGGATCGTCTCGCCGGCGAGATAGGGCTCCGCATCGAAGAGCGGGAAGGCGCCCTTCTCCCGCGCGAGGTCCACGCTCGCGCGATAAGCCGCGTCCCGGATCTGGCGGAGCCAGTCCCCGGTCTGCGCCACCGCCTCGGCGCTGCCGTAGCGCAGGCCGGTCATCAGCAGCGCGTCTGCCAGGCCGGTGACGCCAAGGCCGATGCGCCGCTTCGCCCGGGCCTCTGCCGCCTGCGCCTCGAGCGGGAAGCGGGAGGCATCGACCACATTGTCCATCATCCGCACGGCGGTGCCGACGAGATCGGCCAGCGCCGTCGCCTCGACCCCGGCCTCCGCCTCAAAGGGCCGGCGCACCAGGGCGGCGAGGTTGATCGAACCGAGGAGGCATGCGCCATAGGGCGGCAGCGGCTGCTCCCCACACGGGTTCGTCGCCGCGATCGTCTCGGCATAGTGCAGGTTGTTGGCGGCATTGACCCGATCGATGAAGATCACGCCGGGCTCCGCATAGTCGTAGGTCGCCCGCATGATCCGGTGCCAGAGGTCGCGCGCGCGGAGCGTGCGGTAGACGCGGCCGTCAAACACGAGCTCCCAGGGACCGTCGGCCTCGACCGCCTGCATGAAGGCGTCCGTCGCCAGCACACTCAAGTTGAACATGCGCAGCCGTGCGGCATCGCCCTTCGCCGCCACGAAGTCCTCGATGTCGGGATGATCGCAGCGCATCGTCGCCATCATAGCGCCGCGGCGGGAGCCGGCGGACATGATGGTACGGCACATCGCGTCCCACACATCCATGAAGCTGAGGGGGCCCGAGGCGTCCGCGCCGACGCCCTTCACCGGCGCGCCCTTCGGCCGGATCGTGGAGAAATCGTACCCGATGCCGCCACCCTGCTGCATGGTCAGCGCGGCTTCCTTCAGCATCTCGAAGATGCCCTCCAGGCTGTCCGGCACCGTGCCCATGACGAAGCAGTTGAAGAGGGTGACCGAACGGCCCGTCCCGGCGCCGGCGAGAATGCGGCCCGCGGGCAGGTACTTGAAGTTCTCGAGCGCGTCGCGGAAGCGCGGCTCCCACACCTCGGGGTCCTGCTCGGTCGCGGCCAGGGCGGCGGCCACGCGCGCAAAGCTTGCATCCACATCCGCCTCGATCGCGCCGGTCTCCCCCGGCGCGGGCTTGAGGCGGTACTTCATGTCCCAGATCTGCTCGGCGATGGGCGCGGGAAAAGCGGTCATCGGCGATCCTTCTCGGCTAGCTCTACCAGATGCGGCGGGCGCGCCCGCGTGGGCAACGAAGTATAGCGCTCCGCCGCCGTGTGGGCGAGCACGAATTTAGAACGTTTTGCGAACATCCAACAGGAAGGCCTGCGTGCGGGGATGCTCCCTCCCCGGTCAGCGGCGGGCGCGGAGGACCAGGAAGACACCGCCGAGGACCGCGAGGGAGGAGAGGAGGAGGCGGAGCGTCAAGGGCTCCGCCAGCAACACCACCCCCGCAGCGGCGGCAATCGCCGGCACGGCGAGCTGCACGGTGGCCGCCCGTCCCGCCCCAAGTTCGGGCAGCACAGCGTACCAGATGACATAGCCGAGACCCGAGGCGAGGCCGCCTGAGCAAAGCGCCAGCAGCAGTCCCGGCAGGGTGAGCCCCAGCCCCGCGACCCCCGCATAAACGGCGAGGAACACCAGGGCCGCCGGCACGCAGAGGAGGAAGGCGCGCGTCATCGCGAGAAGCGGTGCGCCCGCCCCGCGGCCCGAGAGCGAGAAGAAGCCCCAGGCGATACCCGCAGCCGTCATCGATGCGGCGGCGAGCGGGTCGGGCGCCGTGGCACCGGGGGAGACGAGCCAGACGAGACCGCCGAGCGCAATGGCGAAGCCGGTCCAACCCAGCACGCCGAAGCGCTCGCCCCCCAGCACCGCAGCGGCCAGCATGGTCACCTGCACGGCACCGAAGAGCACCAGCGCGCCGAGGCCCGCGCCGAGCCGGAGATAGGCGAGCGAGAAGCCGGCCATGTAGATGAAGAGCATCGCACCCGCGAAGAGGTCCCGCCGCGTGAAGGCGAGGAGTGGGCCCGCACCCGCCGCCTCTCCCCCCCGCACGAGGCTGACGGCCACGAGGACCAGCGCGCCCGCACCGATGCGGAGGGCGGTGAAGCTGCCCGCATCGATGCTGCCCGTCCCGAGCGCCGGGTCCGGCAACAGGGCCAGGCGGCAGAGGATGGAGTTTGCGGCGAAGGAGATGAGGGCGAGGAGCGTCAGCGCCGGCAACCTGCTCGTCATCGTCCCGCCTCCCTGCGTTGCGGCGACCCTCGGCCGCGGGCGTCAGCGGGTCAAGCGGCGGCGCGCCCGGTTCACGATGCGGCGAGCGGCGCAGTTCTCAGCGCGAGCCAGGCGCGGGCGGGCGCGGGCGCTTCGCCCGCCGCGGCTTGGCCGCCCCTTCCTTCGCAGGCGGGCGGGTGCCGAGCTGATCGGCCAGCACCTTGGGCCGCACCTCCTCCACCGCCCCCGTCACCAGATCGCCGAGCTGGAAGGGGCCGTAGGAGATGCGTATCAGCCGGTTCACCTCCAGCCCGATGGCGGAGAGCGCGCGCCGGATCTCCCGGTTCTTGCCTTCGCGCAGCCCGATGGTCAGCCAGGCATTGGCACCCTGCTGGCGGTCGAGGGTCACGGTCATCGGCTGGAAGCGCTCGCCATCCACCACGATCCCCTTTTCGAGCGGGGCGACGCTGGCGGCATCCGGCGTGCCGTGCACCCGCACGCGGTACTTGCGGAGCCAGCCGG
>JBCBEP010000035.1:0-30056 GCA_038528605.1 Pseudomonadota bacterium | reverse complement strand
GTGACTGCCCCCGTCGTCGAGGCGGAGCTTTCGGCACGCGAGGGCAGTGAGGGGCTGGATGGCACCGAGGCGGGTGAGGTTGGCCGGACGTTGGGTGCGGCGGTTGAGCTACACCTAAGGCGTTACTTTAACCTCCATGGTGACGGCCTGCCCCCGGCGGGGCTTTACGATCGTGTTCTGCGTGAAGTCGAAATGCCGCTGATCGCGCTCACGATGGCCGCAACACGCGGCAATCAGCTGAAGGCAGCCGATTTGCTGGGCATCAACCGGAACACACTGCGGAAAAAAATCAGAGAGCTTGACATCCCGGTCACACGCGGCAAAAAACTGATGTAGGCGCGCAACAGTTGCGCCCCGGGCACGCCGGCATGCGGCGCCCGGAACACACCAGTGCCGCAACGTACGGCCGGGGAGAGGGCAGTGAGCGGAGCAGACGCGCCGATGGGCGCGGCAAGCATTGGTCTACGCAGCGGCGCCTGGGCGCGGCGGATCGAGCGGCGGACGCTCATTCCGCTCATCCTGCTCGGGCCGGTGCTGGCGGTGGCGACGATCGTGGCGCTCGGGCGGGGCGCAGGGGCGGACAGTACGCTTCTGCGCAGCCTGCTGATCGCCGACGCGCTGTATCTGCTTGTCTTCGGTGCGGTGCTGGCGGTGCGGATCGCGACCCTGATCGCCGCACGCAGGGCGGGCCGGGTCGGCTCCAAACTACACCTTCGCCTCGCGGGCACCTTCGGGCTGGTGGCGCTGGTGCCGACGGTGATCGTCGCCGTCTTCGCCACCCTGTCGGTCAATTTCGGCATCGAGTCCTGGTTCTCGGACCGTGTGGGAAGCGTGGTGAGCAACGCGCTCGATGTGGCGCGGGCCTATGAGCGGGAGCACCGGGACAACATCCGCGGCAACGTGTTGGCGATGGCGAACGACCTCAACCGGGCGGCGCAGCAAGGCGGCGGGCTCACCGGCGCGCAGCTGAACGAACTCGTTCGCAGCCAGGCGATCCTGCGTGAGCTGCCGGAAGCCTTCGTCTTCAATTCCGACCGTGAGATCGTGGCGCGAGGCGAGTTCTCCTACCTCTTCGCCTTCGAGCCGCCGACGGACGATGAGGTGGCGCGAGCCCGGGCGGGCGAGGTGGTGATCACGAATGACGACCGGAACAACGAAATCCGCGCGCTGGTCTACCTCACGAACTTCTTTGACGCCTTCCTCTATGTCAGCCGCGATGTGGAGGGGGAGGTGCTGCGCCTTCTCGACGAGACCGAGGACACCGTGCGCCTCTACGAACAGCTGGAGGCTGAGCGCGGCAGCCTGCTGAGGGACTTTGCGCTGATCTATGTAGGCTTTGCGCTGCTGGTGATCTGTTCCTCGACGCTGCTGGGCCTGCTCTTTGCAGAGCGGCTGGCGAAGCCGGTGGGCCGGCTTGCGGGAGCGGCGGAGCAGATTGGCGGGGGAGACCTCGATGTGCGGGTGAAGGAGGAGCGAGGGGGCGACGAGATCTCCATCCTCAGCCGCAGCTTCAACCGCATGGCCGCCCAGCTGAAGGGCCAGCGGGACGCACTTATCCACGCCAATCAGGAAACCGAGCGTCGGCGGCGGCTGACCGAGGCGGTGCTTTCGGGGGTGACCGCGGGGGTGATGGGCCTCGACGGCCAGCACCGGATCACCCTGATCAACGAGGCGGCGACCGCGCTCCTGGAGATTGACGCGGCTGAGGCACACGGCCAGTCGATGGATGAGGTGGCGCCCGGGTTTGCGCCGTTGCTCGAAGCCTCCAACCATTCGCCTTCGGGCGTTGGCTCGGGCGAGGTGCGGCTGACGGTTGGCGGACAGGCACGCGAGTTCCTGTGCCGGATATCGCTCAAGAACCCCTACGCGCCCGAGGAAGGCCATGTGGTCACCTTCGACGACATCACGGCGCTCGCTTCGGCCCAGCGCATGGCGGCCTGGGGCGATGTGGCGCGGCGCGTGGCGCATGAGATCAAGAACCCGCTGACGCCGATCCAGCTTTCGGCGGACCGGATGCGGCGGAAGTTTGCCGGACGGTTGGGCGAGGACGGGGCGCAGCTCGAGCGGATGCTCGACGTGATCACGCGCCAGGCCGGGGAGATCCGCCGGATGGTGGACGCCTTCAGCCGGTTTGCTCGGATGCCCGAGCCGGTGATGGCGCGGGAGGATCTGGGCGAGCTCGTGCGCGAGGCGGTGCTGCTGCAGGAGGGCGCGCGCGGGGAAGGGGGCGAGGCGGTCCATATCGCCTACGAGACCACGCTGCCTGAGGGGCCCGTACCGATCGCGGCGGACAGGGGGCTGCTGGGGCAGTGTCTCACCAACCTTCTCCAGAACGCGGCCGATGCCATCGAGGCACGCCATGAGAAGGGGGCGCTGGAGGGGCCCGGCCAGATCCGCGTGCGGCTGACCGAGAAGGGGCGCGGCTGGCGCCTCGATATCGCTGATAACGGCGTGGGCCTGCCCGAGGAAGGGCGCGACCGGCTGACCGACCCTTACGTGACGACCCGCAAGAAGGGCACGGGCCTCGGCCTCGCCATCGTGCGGAAGATTGTGGAGCAGCATGGCGGGACCATGGCGCTCGGCGATGCACCGGGGCGCCGGAAGGGCGGCCCGCTGGACGGCGCGCAGGCGACGCTTCGCCTGCCGAAGCCTGCTGAGGCGACCGACAAGACCAAGAGGACGAGCGAAAGCGCCGCTCCCGAGGAGCGGCAAGACCCGATAACGGGCCATCACGAGAGGACATGAGCGAGCATGGCTGACATTCTGATCGTAGACGACGAAGCCGATATCCGAGACCTGATCGGCGACCTGCTGAGCGATGAGGGGCACGCCACGCGCGAGGCCTTCGATGCGGACAGCGCCTTCGCCTCCATCGACGGCGCGCTGCCGGACCTGATCATCCTCGACATCTGGCTTCAGGGCAGCCGGATGGACGGCATCGAGATCCTGAAGCGCGTGAAGCGGGACAACCCGGCCGTGCCTATCGTGATCATCTCGGGCCACGGCAATATCGAGCTCGCAGTCGCGGCGGTGAAGCAGGGCGCTTACGATTTCATCGAGAAGCCGTTCAACATGGACCAGCTCTTGGTGGTGGTGAGCCGGGCGCTCGAGGCCTCGCGCCTCCGCCGGGAGAACGTGACGTACCGCAAGGCCGAGGCGGAGAACTGGCGGCTGGTGGGCCAAAGCCATGCGCTCGCCACCCTGCGCGGCAAGCTCGACCGTGTCGCTCGAGGCGGCAGCCGCGTGCTGCTCACCGGTGGGCCGGGCACGGGCAAGGAGGTGGCGGCCCGGTACATCCATCATCACTCCGAGCGCGTGGACAGCCCATTCGTGGTGGTGAATGCCGCGAGCGTCGAGGCGGACCGGATGGAGGAGCTGCTCTTCGGCCGGGTGCGGACGGGCGGCGGTGTGCAGCCGGGGCTTTTCGAGAAGGCGCATGGTGGCACGCTCTTCATCGATGAAGTGGGCGATATGCCCTATGGCACGCAGTCGAAAATCCTGCGCGTGCTCGTGGATCAGGCCTTCACCCGGCTGGGGGACAGCGCGACGGTGCGGGTGGATGTGCGGGTGATCTCCGCCACGAACCGGGATCTTCAGGCCGAGATCGGCGCCGGGCGCTTCCGCGAGGACCTCTACCACCGGCTGAACGTAATGCCGATCGAGGTGCCGAGCCTCGACCGGCGGCGGGACGATATTCCGGAGCTGGCCAATCACTTCCTCGACCGTTTCGCGCGCGAACAGGGGCTGGTGCGGCGCGTGCTCTCCGACGGGGCGCTGGCCGCGCTGCAGACGCGGAGCTGGCCCGGCAACGTGCGCCAGCTGCGCAACATGATGGAGCAGGTGCTGATCCTCGGCTGCGACAGCCGGACGATCGAGGCAGAGGAACTGCCGGGCTCCGGCAGCGATACGGCGGAGGCGGGCCTTGGCGGTCTGCTGGCGGCGGTGGCGTCCCTGCCGCTCCGCGAGGCGCGGGAGCTCTTCGAGCGGGAGTATCTCGTGGCGCAGATCAACCGCTTCGGCGGCAACATCTCCAAGACCGCGAGTTTCGTGGGCATGGAACGCTCGGCCCTTCACCGCAAGCTGAAGATGCTGGGCGTCAGCACCACCTCGCGCGGCGGTGTGCGCGTGGCCGTGAGCGACGGGGTGGAGGAAGAACTGCTCGAGGAGTGAGGCCTCTGCGCGGCCCCTCCTTTGCCTTGCGACCGCCCAGCCGCCCCGCTAGCAGTGGGGCGGTGCCGGAGCGGGCGGAGGGGGACTGATCGATGCGCTGGGCCATTCTCGGCACCGGTGGCGTCTCACGCCGCTTCGTCCTGGGGCTCCGCGCACTGCCGGGGCATCAGGCACTCGTCGCCGCCTCGCGCACGCCAGAGAACGCCCGGCGCTTTGCCCAGAGCCTCGGTTGCGAGGCCGCGGAGAGTTACGAGGTGGCCATCGGGCGGGCGGAGGTGGACGCGGTCTACATCGCCACGCCGCCAGCGAGCCATGAGGCGCTCGCGCTCACCGCCATTGCCGCGGGTAAGCCCTGCCTCGTCGAGAAGCCGATCGCGGCCAATGCGGCCGCGGCGGCGCGCATCGCGACCGCCGCGCGGGGGGCGGGTGTTTTCTGCATGGAAGCGCTCTGGACCCGGTTCCTGCCCTTGATGGACCGGATACGCACGCTGCTGGCGGAGGAGCGGCTCGGCACGCTCCATTCTTTCGACGGCGCCTTTCACGGGGCCGCCCTGCCTGAGGGGCGCTCAAGCCTCTTCGACCCTGGGCGGGGCGGCGGCGCACTCCTGCATCGCGGCGTCTATCCCCTCTCCCTCGCGCGCCATCTCCTCGGGCCCGTGGTCGAGTTGACGGCCGGCGGGCGGATGGGAGCGACCGGCGTAGACGAAGAAGCGGCGCTGCTCCTCCGCCACGCGAGCGGCGCTCTCAGCACCATGCGCGCCAGCATCCGGACAGATGGGGAGAGCGCGTTCGTCCTGAACGGCACCGGGGGGAGCCTTCTGGTCGATGCGCCGATCTGGCGGCCCTTCAGCGCCCGCCTCGTTGCCTGCCATCCGGTGGCGGACAGCATGGCGGGCGGCGGCAAGCTGGAAGCGCTGCGGGAGAGCGGGCTCGTCCACGGGCTGAAGCAGCGGGCGGGCCCCGCGCTTTCCCTCTTCCGCCAGCTTCGCGGCAAGGGACCGCAACGGATTACCGCGCGCTTCGAGGGCAATGGCTACCAGTACCAGGCGGCGGCGTTGGCGGCGGCAGTACGCGAGGGGCAGGGGGAAAGCAGCATCATGCCGCTCGACGAAAGCATCGAGATCATGGCGTTGGTCGACCGGGCCCGGGCGGTGATCGCCAACCACGAGCCCAGCCACGGGAGCGGCGCATGAAGATCGGCATCGTCGGCTGCGGCTATGTGTTCGACCTCTACATGGCGACGATTGCGCGCCACCCAATCCTCGAGATCGCCGGGATCCACGACATCGATCCCGAACGCGTGGAGGCCGTAACCCGCCATTACGGGTTGAAGGCCTATGCCGGGCTCGATGCGATGCTGCAGGATGCCGAGATCGGCATCATCGTGGTGCTGACGGGCCCGGGCGCGCATTTCGAGGTGTCGAAGGCGGCGCTAGAGGCAGGCAAGCATGTCTATTGCGAGAAGCCGCTGACCCCGACGCTGGAGGAGGCCGACGCGCTCTTCGCCATTGCGGAGGCGCGAGGGCTGCATCTCTCCTGCGCGCCCTCGAACGTGCTTGGGCACAGTGTCCAGACGCTCTGGAAAGCCGTGCAGGACGGAACGGTGGGCAAGCCACGGCTGGTTTATGCCGAGTTCGACGACAACCCGGTCTACCTCATGCGGCCCGATACTTGGGTGAGCGCCAGCGGCGCGCCCTGGCCCTATGTCCATGAATACGAGACGGGCTGCACCTATGAGCATGCCGGCTACCATCTGAGCTGGATGTGCGCGATTTTCGGGCCCGTGCGGGCGCTGACGGCGTTCTGCAGCGTCACGGTGCCGGACAAGACGGAACGCCCGATGGATCCGCCGGATACGCCCGATTTTTCGGTCGCCTGCCTCGAATTCGATGGCGGTGTGGTCGGCCGGCTCACCTGCTCGATCGCGGCACCGCTCGACCATCGGATGCGGGTGATCGGCAATGAGGGCGTCCTCGAGGTGGACAGCTACCGCGACGACGAGGCGCCGGTTCGACTCGAGCGCTACGCGCTCCCGGCGCTCAAGGCGCGGCGCTTTCGCATCGCGCGCCAGTCCATGCTCCTGCAGCGGCTGATCGGCATCGGAGGGCGGTCGCTCCCTCTTGTGATGGCGCCGCCGCCCGGACGTGATGACCTGCCGCGCAAGGACTTCGGACCTTGGTGGCACCCGAAGACGCATTGGAGGCGCCTCCATACCAGGCAAGTCGGCCAGCAGGACAAAGCGCTCGGCATTGCGGAGCTCGCGGCTGCGGTAGGGGAGGGGAGGGAGCCCTATCCGAGCCATGCCTTCACGCGGCACCTGACAGAGATAACGATTGCAATACAGGCTGCTGGACGACAAACTTCAACCTACACTCCAAAATCTGATTTTAAGCAGCTCATTTTGCCTGAGAAAACTGTTGCTCATGCGCCAGACTTCAGCGCTTTCGTGCAGTCCCGGCGCTGATCGCACACCATCCTCGAGATCTTCCGCCGTAGATTAACTGCCTGTTCACGTTTCTGTCGGAAAGGTGCCAAGAGGTGGTTGTGTATCGCACTGAAGAGCGTTCGTTCGTTGCGGTTTCGGATCTGACCGGAGCTTAACGACTTATGCAGTTCTACAGTTTCTTCATCTGCGACGAGGCGGCCGGGCGAGAGCTTGGTGGCGGCTATATCCGCGCGCGCAATGCCCGCGAGGCAAAGGCCGCGCTGCCCTTTCCGGGCGCGCTGATCACGCCTCTGGAACGCGCTGCCGACTGGCCGCCTCACGCCACTGGCGCGGTGGCCTGGGCCTACCGGTCACCCGAGCTTCGCATGAACTGACCCTCATCGCCCTGCGGGAGGGCTGGACGCGAACGGCACACGCGGCGCCGGGCTTGCTTGACAGCGCTGCCGCCCCGCCGCACCGTTCCGCCACCACGAGGGCCGCGAACGGTGTTCCATGCAAGTGTTGGTCTGCGGCGCGGGGCAGGTGGGCTCGCAAATTGCGCGTCACCTCGCCGACGAGGGCAACTCCGTCACCGTCATCGACCATAATGGCGCCCTCGTCCGGCGCCTGACGGATATGTACGATGTCTCCGGCGTGATCGGCTTCGCCTCGCATCCGGACATTCTGGCCCGCGCGGGCGCGCAGGACTGCGATATGCTCATCGCCGCCACCTCGATGGACGAGGTGAACATGGTCGCCTGCCAGGTGGCCCATTCGGTCTTCGAAGTGCCCACCAAGATCGCGCGCATCCGCACCGAGAGCTACCTCGAAGCGGAATGGTCGGACCTCTTCCGCCGCGATCACATGCCCATCGACGTGGTGATCAGCCCGGAGAGCGAGGTGGCCCATGTCACCCTCCGCCGCCTGCAGGCCACCGCCGCCTTCGATATTGAGCCGTTCCTCGATGGCGAGGTGAACTTCGTGGGCATCAAGCTGGAGGAGAGCTGCCCGGTCACGAACACGCCGCTCAGGCAGCTTACGGAGCTGTTCTCAACCCTGCGTGCGATCGTGGTGGCGATCCGGCGGGAGGGGAAGCTCTTCGTCGCCTCCGCCGAGGACCAGCTGTTCCCGGAGGACGAGGTTTACTTTGTTGCGGCGCGGGAGGATGTGCAGCGCACCTTCGGCATCTTCGGGAAGAAGAACCGCGTCGCCTCGCGCATTATCGTGGTGGGCGCGGGCAATGTGGGCCTGCGCGTGGCCCGGGAGATTGAACGGCGCCAGAACCACCGCGCCACGATGATCGAGCGGGACCGGGAGCGCGCCGAACGCGCGGCGGACCGTCTGAGCCGCACCGTGGTGCTCAACGGCGATGCGCTCGACGCCGGGATTCTGCTCGAGGCGGGCATCGAGGATGCCGACGCCGTCGTGGCGCTGACGGATGACGACCGGACCAACCTGCTCTCCTGCGCTCTGGCCGAACAGATGAACCCGCTGATCTCCATCGCGCTCTCGAAGGACCCGACTTTCGACCGGCTGGCGGACCCGCTCAGCGTCGACGCACTGATCGACCCACGGGCGACCACCGTGAGCTCGATCCTCCGCCATGTGCGGCGCGGCAAGATCCGCGCAGTCTACAACATCGGCGCGAGCGATGGGGAGGTGATCGAGGCGCAGGTGATGAGCACCTCGGCCCTCGCCGGCAAGCGCCTGCGGGACATCAGCCTGCCGCGCGGCTCCATCGTGGGCGCGGTGCGGACCTCCAAGGGCATCGTCATGCCGCATGGGGACCTCGTGATCTCCGTCGGCGACGTGATGGTGCTCTTCGCCGTGCGCTCCGCGGTGCAGAAGGTCGAGGCGATGTTCCGCGTGAGCATCGATTTCTTCTGACCATGGCAGCGCCCCCGCGCAGAACCATGCGCGCCCGGCAGCGGCGCGAACGGGGCCGCGAGGAAGCGCCCCTCTTCGGCCCCGCGCTCGGTCTGCTGGCAATCGCGATGATCGTGCCGCTGGTCTACGCGCTTCTGGCGGGGGACGAGCGCTCAGCACGCGCCTTTCTATACGGCGGGCTCTTCACCGCTTTCGCAGCCGCCATCTCACATGTCGCGCTGGCGAGCCGCGCGCGCGAGAGCAGCGCCCAGACAGAGCTTGCCTCCCTCCTCGTCGCCTGGGCGGTGTTACCGGTTTTCGCCGCTATCCCGTTAGTTTTGTTGACGCCTTCCATCGGGTGGGTGGGCGCCTGGTTCGAGATGGTCGCGTGCTTCACCACCACCGGGAGCACCGGCTACGCGCAGCCGAGCACCGTGCCGGATGCGGTGCATCTCTGGCGCGGCGTCGTCAGCTGGCTGGGCGGGTTGCTGACGCTGACGGCCGCTTACGTGGTGCTGGCCCCGCGGCGCATGGGTGGGTTCGAGGTGACAACGCCAACGGCCAGCGCAGCGGGCGTCGAGACGGGGGATGTACGCCTGGCGGAGCTTGGGGCGCGGACGCCGCCTGTGGGGGACCGGCTTCGGCGGGCACTTCGGACCATTCTTCCCGTCTATTCAGGGCTCACCGCGGCGTTGATCATCCTTATCGGCAGCGCTCAGCCGCTTGACCTGACGAGCGTGATCCACGCCCTCGGCATCATCTCCACCAGCGGCATTTCGCCGGACAAGCCGATGCTTCCCGCCTTCGACAATGTGGCGGCCGAGGCTGTGGCGGCGGTCTTTCTGCTGGCCGCCTGCACCTCCCGCCTTTACGGGCGGGCGAGCCGGATTGGCCGCGATGTCTCCCTGCGGCGCGACCCCGAACTGCGCCTCATGGGCATTATCATCGGGCTCGCGACGCTTGGGCTGTTCCTCCGGCACTGGTTCGCGGCCTTCGAGCTCGACATGGGCGAAAACGGTGTCGATGCGCTCTCATCTCTCTGGGGCATCCTTTTCACAACACTCAGCTTTCTCACGACAACAGGCTATGAAGCGGCGGCGTGGGAAGGCGCGCGCACCTGGGCGGGGCTCGACAACCCGACGCTGCTGCTCCTCGGCCTCGCGGCCATAGGCGGCGGTGCGGCGACCACGGCCGGGGGCATAAAACTCATTCGTGCAGCTGCCCTCATCCGCCACGGCCTGCGCGAGATCGACCGCTTGGCGCAACCCAGTGTCGTCGGCGGCTCTGGCACCGGTGTCGGGGCAGGGTTGCGCGGTCTCGTTGGCGAGGGGGCGTTCCTGGGCTGGGCCTTCATCATGCTCTATGCCGGCGCCGTGCTCCTCGTCGCCTTCGCGCTCGCCCTCACCGGCCTGGCGTTCGAGCCTGCCTTCATCGCCGCGGTATCCGCCGTCTCCAACACGGGCCCTGTCTTTGGTTTCGTGGCGCAGGGACACGAAAGCTACGCGCTGCTCGACCCGGCACAACGCGCGGTTTGCGCCGCTGGCATGATCCTCGGACGGATGGAGACGCTGGCGGTGATAGCGCTTTTCCGTCGCGAGACGCTGCAATCTCTGCTCCCGTCGCGAAAAACTTCTGGAAACACAGCAAACTAAGCGCCATGTTCGGGCGTGTGGCGTGGCGGCAACCGCTGCGTGGAACACCAATGAACAGACAGGCATAAGAATGGCCAGCGAAAATAAACAAAACTTGCAGGACGTCTTCCTCAACCATATCCGCAAACAGAAAATTCCGGTAACGGTATTTCTTGTCAATGGCGTGAAGTTACAGGGCGTTATCACCTGGTTTGATAATTTCTGTGTGCTGCTTCGGCGGGACGGGCAATCTCAACTCGTCTACAAGCACGCGATTTCGACCGTGATGCCGGGTCAACCCTTCAGCCTCTACGATCAGGACCAGGCCGAGTGAGGCCGGGCCGAGGCAAGGAAGCGGCGGGGGCAGGGGCCGCGTGACCCGCGCCTTTGTCCTGCATCTTGATCTCAAAGCACCCGACGCGCCCGACCCAGATCGGGCGCTCGCGGAAACCGTGAGCCTGACGGCAGCCATCGATATATCGCCGGTGGATGCGGACATTGCGGTGGTGCCAAAGCCCAATCCTGCAACGCTCATCGGTCCCGGCAAGGTCGAGGAACTGGGGCGGCGCTTCGAGGCGCAGGAAATCGACGTCGTGATTGTTAACGGTGCGCTCAGCCCGGTGCAGCAGCGCAATCTCGAGCGGGCGTGGAAGGCCAAGGTGCTGGATCGCACGGGGCTGATCCTGGAGATCTTCGGCGAACGGGCGCAGACGCGGGAAGGTGTGCTGCAGGTTGAACTTGCGCACCTCACCTACCAGAAATCGCGGCTCGTCCGGTCCTGGACCCATCTCGAACGCCAGCGCGGCGGTGTGGGTTTCATGGGCGGCCCCGGCGAGACGCAGATCGAGGCGGATCGACGGATGATCGACGAGAAGATCACCAAGCTCCGCCGCCAGCTGGAGAAGGTGGTCAAGACACGCGCGCTGCACCGCCAAAAGCGGGCGAAGGTGCCGCAGCCGGTGGTAGCGCTTGTCGGCTATACCAACGCTGGAAAATCCACTCTTTTCAACTACCTGACCGCCGCGAATGTCATGGCCGAGGACATGCTCTTCGCGACGCTCGACCCGACGATGCGCCGCCTGAAGCTGCCATCCGGGCGGATCTGCATCCTTTCCGATACCGTGGGGTTCATTTCGGATCTGCCGACGCAGCTTGTGGCGGCCTTCAGGGCAACGCTCGAAGAGGTGCTCGAGGCGGACATCATTCTTCATGTCCGCGACATCTCGCATCCCGACACGGAGGGTCAGGCGCGTGATGTTCTGGCCGTGCTCGAGGCGCTGGGGGTGGAGGCGCCGGCGCGCGAGGCGATCGTCGAGGTGCAGAACAAGATCGACCTATTGCCGGCCGAGGCACGCGGGCGCACGGCGCGCGGCTTCAGCGAATCGATTGTCGGCGTATCGGCGGTTTCCGGTGAGAACATCGACGCATTGCTGGAAACCATCGAAGAATGCCTCTTTCCACGCCGCCTGCGGCTCGGCCTGATGCTCGGGCATGAGAGCGGCGCGGCGGTGGCGTGGCTCTATCGCCACGCCGATGTTCGGGGCCGCGACGATGCGGCCGAGGGCGTTCATCTCACCGTGGAGATCACCGAGCGGGAATTCTTTCAGTTCCGCAAAGCCTTTCCCGAGGATGTTCATGTGACTCGAAGGGATAGCCTCGCAGCCCAATAGCATTTCGCGAACATAATATTGCTTCTGGGTATAGCGCGCAGTGGTTGAGGCGGGCGAAAGATGCTCGGATGGTGAGAAACCTCACTTTGCGTTCACTCTTTCGTAACGTAGGGTGCGGCACCATTTGATCGTGGCGAGTGTGGTGTGCTGATGCGTGACTTTACTCTTTTCGAAACAGTGGTTCAGCCGAGCGTTGAGCGCATCCCGCTCATGGACGTTCAGTATGAAGATGTTGTGGATGACCACCCCTGCGTGATCTCGCATGTGGTTTCGCGAAACGTGTTCACGGATTTCGACCTGAAGCTGTCCCGGCACCTTGCAGCGGTAAGAGGTGGTGGGTTTCCCGGTGTTACCGTGACCATCCGCGCACGCGAGAACAAAACCGGCGCTATCTGGACCGAGGGTCGGGATCAGCATTTCCTCACTGTGCCTCATGCTCTGCGCGGGGTTGCGCGGCGGGCAATTGGCAAAAACGGCTCCGCAACGCTTACCTTCGCGAATACGGAGAGCGGCGCAGACACGATGGAAGCGCTGGACGAGACGAGCCCGACGCGAATGGTCGACAGCGCCGAGATGGATGCGTTCGGCGCTGCTCTTGAGTTCTGCAGAACCCTCGGAGCATTCGAGTTCCTAGAGGTGTCGGGCGATTTCGACATCTTGATGGTCCGCCCGGCGGGCACCGATCACACGCCGATCACCATCGATCTCTTCCGTGGCGCCGTCAGCGTCCCGGCCTCCGCTGGGCGAAGCCATGACGGTTTCGAGGGCGCCCTCTATGAGCTGCAGCGGAATGGCGAGCAGAACGCCGCTGTCCGCTCGTATTTCGCCTCCTCGCGCCATGCCATGACCGAAGCGAAGGAAGATGCGGTGCTCGCCTTCAGGGCCGCGGCTGAGACCCGCATTCACGCCTTCGACCGCGCCCTCGCCAATCGCCCGCTGCAGGGCCACCGGCTCGATGCAGTGCTCTCCCTCGTCTCGCGGCTGCGCGCTGGGCTCGGTGATGATCTTGCGGGGATATCGGAGGATGCACGCATCACGGCGCTCGACTGGGCCGAGGCCGCGGAAGCCGGCGGCCACGATTTCGGCAACGGCCAGAAGCGCCGGCGTGAGCACCTCTTCGAATGGCGGGACAAGACAGCAGCCGCCGGGGGCCACTGAAGGCTGCCAGAACAGCCAGTCGGCCCACCCTGCCCCAGCCAATCGAACAAAAAACGCCGGCGCCACAAGGACGCCGGCGAAGGTGGCGGCCTGGCAGAGCGGCCGGACGGATCGGAATCAGGGGTGGGACCGGAACCGTCCCCGCCGCGACCGATCAGCGGCCGGGCGAAAGCCGCCCGCAGCAGCGCCGCGGGCGAGACGCAGCCTGCCCCTCAGAGCAGAACCGGCAGAACGAAGCCGCAGAACACGACGGCGCAAATGCCAGCCAAACCCGCCACATCGGCCGCAGCCTCGGCAGGGGAGTTCACGAGAAACTTGCGGGCCTCACGGATAACGGTCATGGCATCTCTCCGGTGTCATCGCTTCGTTGATGCTATGTTCACCATAAATTCGCGCGAGTCGCAAGAACATTTCTGGAACAGCGCGAAGCTGGCCTTCACCCGCTGGTAAGCAATCTGACCGATGCCTCACGTTCCATCAGGTAGAGGAGGACGCGCAAGGCCCCGCCCCGCGCCCCCTCGAGGGACGGATCGACGGCGAGGATGCGGCGTGCATCGTCCCGCGCGACCTCCATCAGCGCGCCGTCCCGCTCCAGATCCGCCAGCCGAAAGCGCGGCAGGCCTGACTGCGCGGTACCGATCATGTCCCCCGCGCCACGCAGGCGCAGATCCTCCTCCGCAATGCGGAAGCCGTCCTCGCTCTCCCGCAACACGGCAAGGCGCGCCGCCGCCGTCTCGGCCAACGGGCTCTCGTAGAGCAGCAGGCAATGCGACTGCCCTGCCCCACGCCCCACGCGGCCGCGCAGCTGATGGAGCTGCGCGAGGCCGAAGCGTTCCGCCTGCTCGATCACCATGATCGTCGCCTCGGGCACATCCACACCGACCTCGATCACCGTCGTCGCCACCAGCAGCGGCCGCGCACCGGACTGGAACTCCGCCATGGCCCGGTCCTTCGCCTCGGCGCCGAGCTGGCCGTGGACCAGGGCCACCTTCTCCGGCCCGAGCT
This sequence comes from Pseudomonadota bacterium, assembly GCA_038528605.1. Taxonomy (GTDB): domain Bacteria; phylum Pseudomonadota; class Alphaproteobacteria; order Rhodobacterales; family Rhodobacteraceae; genus Thermohalobaculum. The sequence goes on along the minus strand of JBCBEP010000035.1, from coordinate 16,131 downwards.
TCGCGGCGAGCATGCGCGCCCGGGTTTCGGCGGCGACCGCATCGCTTTCCGGGCGATCCTCCACCGCGGGGCACACCCAATAGGCGCGCCGCCCATCGGCCAGGGCTGCGGCAAGGCGCGCCACCACATCGTCGACCCGCTCCGCCGCGATCAGCCGCGTATCCACCGGCGTGCGCCCCGGCGGTTTCTCGTCCAACACCGAGATGTCGAGATCGCCGTACCCCGCAAGGGCCAGCGTGCGCGGAATGGGCGTGGCGGTCATGATAAGCAGGTCGCAGCCGCGCGGGGCCTTGGCGGAAAGCTCCATGCGCTGGCGGACGCCAAAACGGTGCTGCTCATCGATCACGGCGAGGCGGAGATCCGCGAAGGCCACGTCGCCGGAGAAGAGAGCATGCGTCCCGATCACGAGCTGTGCGCGCCCCTCGCCCACCGCCATGAGCTTTTCGGCCCGCGCCGCGCCCCGATCCCGCCCCGTCAGGAGGACCGTCTCGATCCCCACCGCCCGCATGATCGGCGCGAGACCCATTGCATGCTGGCGCGCAAGGATCTCGGTGGGCGCCATCAGCGCGCCCTGCCCACCGGCCGCCGCGGCAATGGCCAGCGCCATGGCGGCAACCCAGGTCTTGCCCGCGCCGACATCGCCCTGCAGGAGCCGCATCATGCGCTCCTCGCCCGCCATATCCGCCCTGATCTCCTCCAGCGCTCGCGCCTGAGCGCTTGTTGGTGGATAGCCGAACTTCTCTCCTAAAGAATGGGTTAGACCCTGCCCTTGAGGTTCCACATTCACCCGCCCGCGCCCCCTCCGCATCGATGCCCGGCCGAGGGCGAGCGCGAGTTGATGCGACAGGAGCTCGTCGAAGGCGAGGCGGCGCCGGGCCGCGATCTGATCCGCCGAAGCGATGCTGCCAGAGGGCTGATGGACCGTGCGGAGCGCGGAGGACCAGCCCGGCCAGCCCTCCCGTTTCAGAAGCGCTGGGTCATGCCATTCCGGCAGGGGCGGCAGTTTCTCGAGCGCCTGTGCCAGCGCCCGGTTCACGCCGCCCTGCGTCAGGCCCTCGGCAACGCCATAGACCGGCTCGAAAGGGGGCAGGCCGGCAGCCTCCTCCTCCGTGAGAACGAGGTCCGGATGGGCCATCTGCCAGGTGCCATCATAGAGGTCGAGCTTGCCCGAGACCACGCGTCGGGCACCAACCGGCAGGCGGCTCGCGAGCCAGTCGCCCTGCGCCCGGAAGAACACGAGCTCGAAGAGCGTCCCGCCCCCTTCAACGCCGACGCGGTAGGGCGCGCCGCGCCGCCGTGGCGCCGTGTGGCGCTGCACCGTGACCGTGAGGGTGGCCGTCGCGCCGGGCCGTTGCCCTTCGAGGCTCGCAACCGGGCGGCGGTCCACCACGCCCGTCGGCAAGTGGAAGAGCAGGTCCCGCTGGCGCGTGAGACCCAGCCGCTCGAACGCCTTTTCGGCCTTCGGGCCGACGCCCTTCAGACCATCGAGACCGGCAAAGAGGGGGAAGAGAATTTCGGGCCGCGCCATGCCCTTCCATCGCCTCTCACCTGCGTGGCGTCAACGCGGTGCCACGCTGCCTTCTGGCCCATCAAGCTCCAGCGCTAGGTATCTTACCAGCTTGGCGTCGCCATATGGATGCGCCCTGCCGACCTCGACGAAGCCCAAGCGGTCGTGGAAGGCATCCGAGCCCGGGTTCGCGGGCACGCGGTTGACCTCGCACACGATCCGCTCGAGCGCTTGATCGCGCGCCACATCGGCAAGCGCGGCATAGAGCGCCCGGGCATAGCCCCTGCCCCGAGCCGAGGCGGAGACGACGATGCGATCGACGTAGAGGAAGCGTTCGTACCGCTCTGTATGCCAACGATAATTCGGGCTTGGATACGCCGCCCCAGGGCCAAAGGCGATGAGCAGCGCGTCGGCGTTGGCCGGGGCGAGGGCAAGCGATGCCATGCCGATCAGCGCCTCCCACCCCGCAGTGTCGAGGAAGGACGTCGCTTCCGAGTTCGCGTTGTTGAGAGCCCGGAGCGTCTCCTGGGTGTCGTGGCTCATCGACGCGATGGGAAGGAAACTGCGATCCACGCTCAGCCCGCCTGCCCGATCAGCGCCAGCCAATCGTCCTCGCTCAGCGTCTCGATGCCGAGCTCCGTTGCCTTCTTCAGTTTTGAGCCCGCACCGGGGCCTGCCACGAGAATATCGGTCTTTGCAGAGACACTGCCGGAGACCTTGGCGCCAAGCGTCTCCGCCCGGGCCTTGGCCTCGTCCCGGCTCATGCGCTCGAGCTTGCCGGTGAAGACCACGGTTTTCCCAGCAACCGCGCTATCGCTGGCTTGCGGTGTCGCTTCATCGGCAGGTGAGACATGCGTGATAAGTGCCTCCAAAGCAGCGCGATTGTGCTCATCACCGAAGAAGGTAATCACGGCATCTGCGAGCACAGTGCCCACGCCGTCGATGGCCAGCAGAGCCTCGCGCGCCTCGGCTTCCTCCGCCGCTGCCGTCATGGCCTCGGCGAAGGCTGCCCAACTGCCATAGCTTCGGGCGAGGAGCTTCGCGGTCGTCTCCCCCACATGGCGGATCCCGAGGGCGAAGATGAAGCGATGCAGGGGTACGACCCGGCGCGCTTCGATCGCATCGAAGAGGTTTTCGGCGGAGCGCTCACCCCAGCCCTCAAGCGCTGCAAGGCGTTGGATTTCAGTGCCTTCCGCCCCGAAGCGTGCCTGGAGCGTGAAAATGTCGGCCGGCGCTTTCACCCAGTCGAGCTGCCAGAAGGCCTCCACCTGCTTTGTGCCGAGGCCTTCGATATCCATGGCCCCGCGCGAGACGAAGTGCTTGAGCCGTTCCACGGCCTGGGCGGGGCATACGAGCCCGCCGGTGCAGCGGCGCACCGCCTCGCCCTCCTCCCGCACCGCGGGGGAGCCGCAGGCGGGGCATACGGTGGGGAAGACATAGGGTTCGGCGCCCGCGGGCCGGCGCGCGAGGTCAACGTCGATGACCTTCGGGATCACGTCGCCCGCCCGGTAGACGGTGACCGTGTCGCCGATGCGCAGGTCCTTCCCGTCGCGGATCGGCTCTCCCTTCGCGCCCCGCCCGGCGATGTAGTCCTCGTTATGGAGTGTCGCGTTCGAGACGACGACGCCACCGACAGTTACCGGCCGCAGCCGTGCTACGGGGCTGAGGGCGCCGGTGCGGCCGACCTGGATGTCGATCCCCTCAAGCACCGTTTGCGCCCGCTCAGCTGGAAATTTATGGGCAATGGCCCAGCGGGGCTGGTTCGAGCGCGCGCCGAGGCGCTGCTGCCAGTCGAGCCGGTCGACTTTGTAGACCACCCCGTCGATATCGTAGCCGAGGGAGGCGCGGATGCTCTCGATCTCCCGGTAATGCGCGATCAGTGCCTCCACCGTCTCGAAGCGCTTGGCGTGGTCGTTCACCGAGAAGCCCCAGGCGCGGAGAGCCTCCAGCATGCCCCATTGCGTGTCCGCCGGCAGAGCGCTGGTCTCGCCCCAGCTATAGGCGAAGAAGCGCAAGGGGCGGGCGGCGGTGATGCTGCTGTCGAGCTGGCGCAGCGATCCGGCGGCGGCGTTGCGCGGGTTGGCGAACACTTTCGCGCCCGCCTCGCTCTGCCGCGCATTGAGGGCTGCGAAGTCGGCATGGGTCATGTAGACCTCACCGCGCACTTCGAAGATCTCGGGCGCATCGCTCGGGAGCGTATCCGGCAAATCGTCGATGGTACGGGCATTTGCGGTGACATTCTCACCCTCGGCCCCGTCGCCACGCGTCGCCGCTTCGACCAGCCTGCCCCCCTCGTAGCGGAGGGTAAGCGACAGCCCGTCGATCTTCGGTTCAGCCACGAGTGCCACGACGTCCTCGCCGAGGCTCAGGAAGCGGCGGATGCGGGCGGCGAACTCGGCCACATCGTCATCGGTGAAGGCGTTGCCGAGGGAGAGCATGGGCGCGCGGTGGCGCACCTTCGCGAAACCCTCCGCAGGCGCGGCGCCCACGGTCTGCGTCGGGCTGTCGGCCCGCATGAGCTCGGGATGGGCGGTCTCGAGCGCGAGGAGACGGCGCTTCAGCGCGTCGTATTCGGCGTCCGGGATCTCCGGGTCGTCGCGGCCGTGATAAGCCTCATCGTGGCGCGCCACCGCGCGTGAGAGGCGGGCGATCTCCGCCTCCGCCTCCTCGAGCGTCAGCGTCTCGAGCGCCGCGCCTTCCTTCGTCTCCGCCATGGCCGCCTCCCTGCCCTGCGATCGGGCCAACCCTGCCGCGACCAACACATGCGCGGCAGGGCGGAGGCGTCAAGCGGGCTCAGAAGAGCTGCAGGATGCTCCCCTCACGAATGTCGAGGGCTTCCTGGGGGGTGATCACGCGCTGTACCTGGCCGGGGCGCTCCGGCCGCTCGCGCCCGGTGAACGCGTCGACAAGGGCGGAGAACGGGTTGCCGTAGCCGCCGACGGCACGGGCGCGCGCCCACTCCACCTTCACGCTTGCCTGTGCCTGGCTGACCGCGTTGTCCCCGCGCCCGCCGCGCTTGCGCTTCGCATCCGCCTCGGGCGCCACCGCGATACCGGCGAGCGTCAGCGCCATGGCAGCCAGTACGATCTTCCGCATCTCGTCTCTCCCTTGCTGCGCGGCACGGGGAGTGCCGCTGCTGTGGGGGATGTCGGGGCTTGGGCGCGGCAGACCAATCAAGCGCCGCTCAATCCGCAGTGAACCGGCCGAGAGCGGGGGGATCAGTGCCGGTGTGCCGCGGCGGGGTGATCATCGGGCAACTGCCATCCGCGGGAGCCGACCGTACGCGCATGGGCCTCGGTGTGCTCGTTGAGCGCGGCGATGCGCGATTGCTGCGCCGGGGTCAGGATCTGTGCCGCCGTCGTCTCGAGCCGCAGCCATGCGGCCTCGGCGATCGCATTCAGCCAATCCGCCCCATCCGGTCCGCAGGCGGCGACGGCGGCGCGCACCGCCTCCGCCTCGGTCTCGCAGGCGGCGAGGATGGCGCGGCGCTGCCAACGCTCGGCGGCGGCGACCCACAGGCGGCCGTCGAAGCTCTTGTGGCACCCCTCGGGTGCCGCGATGGCGAGGCCGCGCGCCGACGCCTCCGAGGCGCCATCGGCGAAATGCGGCGGCAGGGCGTGCTTGAGATAGGGCACGAGGCGGTTGTGATGCGCGAACACCCCGTCCGGATTGTCGAGCGTCGCCCAGACATGGACCATCGCGAGCCGGTCCCGCCCGTCCTCCGTACCCTTGAAGCCGTGCTCGAGCCAGAGGCCGGCGAGGAGGCGCAGGATCGGACGCTCCGCCGTGGCGGCGGTGATGACGGCGGGGATGTTGTGCACGTGCCAGATATCGGCATCGCCCGCGAACCCCTCCGGCAACGGCTCGCCGGGCGCGATGCGGATACCGAAGGCCACACCCGTCAGCACCTGTTCGCCCCCGATGGTGCTGTACATGAGGTTGGAGGGGCGCGTGGGGTCGGGCCGCGTCTCGGGGCCCGCATAGTCGACACCGTCGGGCAGGTGGTAGTGCCGGCCCATCAGCGGCTCCTCATCGCCGAAGGGCCGCCAGCCTTCCTCCTCGGCCACAGCGAAGTCCCGGTACTTCTCGATACTCGCGCGCAGTGCGTCCAGCGCGTCGCGCGTCTCCGCCGGGAGGGTTGCTGGCCGAGGCACCGGCGGCGGGCCGGCCGCAGCGGGAAGCGCCGCAAGCGCGATGAGCACGGAGAGGAGCAGGGCGGTCGGACGCATGGGTTGGGCCTCGCGATGCTGCCACGCGCCCATGGGGCGCGGCGGGCAGCATAGCATGACGCCCCTGCCCTGTCCGCCCGCGGCTAGTCCAGATCGTCGTCCTCGAAATCCGCGCGGCTCTTGCCGGTGGCGTCCTGCGCCAGCGCGGCGGCCATGAAGGCGTCGAGCTTGCCGTCGAGCACGCCCTGGGTGTCGGTCGTCTCCACCCGCGTACGCAGGTCCTTCACCATCTGGTAGGGCTGGAGGACGTAGGAGCGGATCTGGTTGCCCCAGCCGATCTCGCCCTTCGCGTCGTGCTGGTCCTGGATCGCCTGGGTGCGCTTCTTCATCTCCAGCTCGTAGAGCTTCGAGCGCAGGCTCTGCATGGCGATGGCACGGTTCTGGTGCTGGGACTTCTCGGACGACGTGACCACGATGCCCGTGGGGTGGTGGGTGATGCGCACGGCGGAGTCGGTCGTGTTCACGTGCTGCCCGCCGGCGCCCGAGCTTCGATAGGTGTCGATCCGGATATCCTTGTCCGGGATCTCGATCTCGATGGTGTCGTCGATCACCGGGTAGCACCAGACGCTGGCGAAGGAGGTCTGGCGCCGGGCCTGGCTGTCGAAGGGCGAGATGCGGACGAGCCGGTGCACGCCGCTCTCGGTCTTGAGCCAGCCATAGGCACTTTGGCCCTTGATCTGGTAGGTGGCGGAGCGGATGCCCGCTTCTTCGCCCTCGGTCTCGGACTGCAGCTCGACCTTGAAGCCCCGCGCCTCGGCCCAGCGGAGATACATGCGCAGGAGCATCTGCGCCCAGTCGCAAGCCTCCACGCCGCCGGCGCCGGCGTTCACTTCCAGGAACGCGTCGTTGCCGTCCATCTCGCCGGAGAGCAGCGCCTCGATCTCGCGCTCGGCAGCCTGGGTGCGCAGGCGTTCAAGCTCCGCCTCGGCCTCGCCGACGACCTCCTCGTCCTCCTCCATCTCGCCAAGCTCGATGAGTTCCACATTGCCCTGGAGCCCGTCCGCGAGGGAGCGGTAGCCGTCGATCGCGTCCGCGAGCTGCTGGCGCTCGCGCATCAGCTTCTGCGCCTTGGTGGGGTCGTTCCAGAGATCGGGGTCCTCGGCGAAGGCGTTGTACTCCTCGAGCCGCGCCTCGGCCGTGTCCCAGCCGATGCGCTGGCGCAGGAGCCCCAGCGACTTCTCGATATCGGCCACAATCGCCTGCGTCTCGGCGCGCATCTTCTCAGCTCCTATCCGGTGAGGGCATGGGAATAGCGAGAGAGCGTGTGGACGTCAAAAGTATCCGTGCATCTGCGGGCCGCCCCAACGCCTTCCTCGATCGGATTGCGGTGACATCAGGCATCCATCATCCTCGAACACAAAGGTGACGAAATCTGAGTAACTTGACCCGTCAAAGCCACCGCTGCTCGGCGTCCCCCGGTTGGGTGGTTCGACCCATACGCGGAGTGTGGTCGGGCGCGGCGGAATACGCATATGTGCGGGTTGCATTGGCACCAGACGCTGGGTGCGCTGTCCAAGCGCGACCGCTGCCGCCTCGACATGGTCAATGGTGGTGCAAGCCTGCTGTGCTGATAAGTAGATAAGCGCTCCAACTGCACGAAAATGCTCGGTCTCGGCCTCGGCAGAGAGCCTGCCGACCCACTGCATGAGTTGGACACCAAGGAAGGCCAGTGCCACAGCACATATGGCAACAGTCCGCATTAACCGTCAGTATAGGCCGCCGGTGCCGAGGCCGATGGTGCCGCCGGAGGGGGGGCTGGGGCGGCGGGGGCGGTCGTTGCCGGAGGCGTCGGTGGTGGGGGTGTCCTCCTCGATAGGCTCGTCGAGGCTGTAGGGCAGCGCGCCGCCCACAAAGTCGGACCCGAAGAGGGCCGCGTCGCTCTGCAGCACCGGGGCGGCGGCGTAGAGCGTCGGCTCCTCGCCGCGGCGGTAGACCTCGGTGACCACGTTCGGGCCGACGGCGTAATCGGGCAGGCGCTCGCCGGTCTCCCGGTCGATCTTCACCGTGATGAACTCGCTGTCATAGGTCTCGACCTCGAAGGTGCCGAGATTGTCCATGCCCTTCAGCGCGGCGACCATGAACTCCTTGAACACTGGCCCGCAAAGGGTGCCGCCATAGGCCCGCTTGCCGAGCGAGCGCGGCTGGTCGAACCCGATGAAGCAGCCCGCCACAAGGTTGGGCGAGAAGCCGACGAACCAGGCATCGCGCGCATCGTTGGTCGTGCCGGTCTTGCCCGCGAGCGGGAGGCCGGTGCCGCCCACGGTCTTGTTCGCTGTGCCGCGGTTTACAACGCCCTCGAGCATGCTGACGATCTGGCGCGCGGTGGAGGCGTTCATGATCTGCGGACGTTCGTCGAAGAGCACCGGCAGCGTCGCGACGTTCGAAACGGGCTGGGCATCGATCACCACGGCCGCGTTGCTGGCGCGTTCCGGCTCCTCCGCACTGGCGAGCTGGGGCTGGGTGCAGCCGCGGCAGGAGCGGGGGTCGTGGCGGTAGATCGTGCGGCCGCGCCGGTCCTGGATCCGGTCCACCACGGTGGGGCGCACGCGCTTGCCGCCATTGGCGAACATCCCGTAGGCGGCCACCATGTCGTAGAGCGTGGTCTCGCCCGCGCCGAGAGAGAAGGCAAGGTGGAGCGGCATGTCTTCGTAGACGCCGAACCGCTCCGCATAATCCGCGACGCTGCGCATGCCGACCTGCTGGGCGATGCGCACGGTCATGAGATTGCGGCTGAGCTCAAGCCCGCGGCGCATGGGCATCGGGCCATAGGAGCGGTTGTCGGAGTTCTTCGGCCGCCAGGTCTCCCCCGCGAGGCGCACGGCCACGGGCGCGTCGTTCACCACGGTTGCCGGCGTGTAGCCCGCATCGAGTGCTGCGGCGTAGACGAAGGGCTTGAAGGACGAGCCGGGCTGGCGGAGGGCCTGCGTTGCGCGGTTGAAGACCGATTGCTGGTAGGAGAAGCCGCCCCAGAGCGCCAGAACACGGCCCGTCTCCGGGTCCATGGCCATGAAGGCGCCCTGCACTTCCGGCAGCTGGCGCATGTCCCAGTCCGCCGCGTCCTCGGCGTCCTGCTCCACGTAGACCACATCGCCGCGGGCCCAGAGCTCCCCGCCGCGGCGGGGGGCGCCGGCGCGCTGGTCGTCGATCAGCCGCGCCTTGATCCAGCGCTCCCCGTTGAGCTCCAGGCGAGCGGGCTCGGCGATGCCCTCGATCGCGATCGTCGCCGCTTCATCGTCCACGTCGAGCACGAGGGCGAGGCGCCAGCCTTCGATGTCCCTCGGCGCATCGACCTGCTTCAGCACGGCATCCCAGTCCGGCACGTCGCCATCGGGCATCTCGACCTGCGCCACCGGTCCGCGCCACAGGCCCTGCCGGCGGTCGTAGGTGTAGAGCCCGCGGCGGAGGGCGTTGCCCGCCAGCGTCTGGAGGCGCGGGTCGACCGTGGCGCGCACGGTGATGCCGCCCTCGTAGAGCGCGTTTCGCCCGAATTCGGAGATGACCTGACGGCGTACCTCGGAGCTGAAGAAGCCAAGCCCCGCGACCTCTGGCGGACCTTCCTCGGCCTCCGGCTCAGGCGCGGGGGGCTGGCCAAGCAGTGTCTCGAGCGCCAGCTCGCGCGCGGCATGGGCCTCCTGTCGCGTGAGGTGGCCGTTCTCCGCCATCTCGCGCAGCACGTAGTTCCGCCGCGCCTTGGCGGCGTCGTAGTTGCGCACGGGGTGGAGGTTTGACGGCTCCTTAGGCAGGCCGGCGAGGTAGGCGACCTCCTCGGGGTTCAGCTCGTCGAGCCGCTTGCCGAAATAGGTCTGCGCCGCCGCGACGATGCCGTAGGCGCGGGCGCCGAAGAAGATCTCGTTGAGATAGAGCTCAAGGATCTGGTCCTTGCTGAGCGCACCGTCGATGCGCACGGCGAGGATCGCTTCCTTGATCTTCCGCTCGATCGAGCGGTCGTTGTCGAGCAGGAAGTTCTTCATCACCTGCTGCGTGATGGTCGATGCGCCGGCGATCCGCGCGTCCCGCCCCTCCATCCGGGCCTGGGCGAAGCGGCCCATGGCCTTGGCGATGCCCACGGCGTCGACACCGGGGTGCTCGTAGAAATTCTTGTCCTCGGCCGAGATGAAGGCGTTCTTCACCAGATCCGGCACCTCGTCGATCGGCACGAAGATGCGCTGCTCGGTGGCGTACTCCGCGATCTGGTGACCGTCGGAGGAGTAGACGCGGCTCAGGAGCTTCGGCTGATAGTTCACCAGCTCGTCGTGGTCCGGCAGGTCACCGCCATAGATCTGGCCAAGCCCGGCCATGCCGAGCACGCCGAACACGGCGGCGATCGAGAGGCTGGCGAACACGGTGCCGATCAGACGAAGCAGCAAGACACTCTCCTATGCTGGGCGCTTCCCGAGCGATCCCGACCGTCTAGCACGAAGGCGGTTTCGCCACCGTGCCAGGCAGCACGCGATGTACGCGATTCCACCGCCCGAAAACAATTGCGCAGGCAGTCTCACCATCGCTTTGCACGATTACTCCTGACCCGTTTCTGTGGCGAGACCGCGGCGCCACCCATCGATGGCCGCAGTCATCCTGTCCGCCGCCATCGCCTGCCAGCGCCGATCCGTGAGCCGCTTGCGGTCGCCCGCGTTCGAGAGGAAGCCGAGCTCCACCAGGATGGCTGGGAAATCGACGCTGTGGAGCACGCGGAAATTCGCGTTGCGGTGCGGACGTGTGGTGAGGAGAGGGACGTTCTCGCCCATGCCTTCGAGGATGGCGGTGGCCACGCGCTCGCCCTCGGCGCCCGTGCGCCGCTGTGCGAGATCGACGAGGATGCGGGTCACATCGTCCCCTGCCCCGCCGAGATCGACGCCGCGGATGATCGCGTCCCTCGGCGCCTCCGCCGTGATCTCGGCAGCCACCGCTTCGCGGCGGTTCGGCGTGAGGGTGTAGACCGAGAGACCCGATGCATCGCCCTCGGCAACGGTATCCGCGTGAAGGGAGAGGAAGAGATCCGCGCCCTCGGCGATGGCAAGCCTGAGGCGCGCGCCAAGGGGCAGGAAGCGGTCCCCTTCGCGGGTCAGTACTGCCCGGGTGTCGGGCAGCGAGGCGAGCCGCAGGGCGAGGCGGCGGGCAAAGACCAGCGTCAGCTCCTTCTCGATCACCCCTTCCACCACCGCCCCGGGGTCGTGCCCCCCATGGCCGGGGTCGATGACGATGGTGAAGGGCCGCGCCGCATCGATGACGGCGGCAGCGAGCCCTGCGGGGCGCGGCCGCGGCAGCGGCACCAGCGCGGGCAAGGCGGCAAGCACGTCCGGCGCGCCGATGGCGAAGGCCATGCTCTCGCCCAGCGCCGGGGTAAGAGCGCGCAGGTCCGGAAGCGCTCCGACAGCGCTGCCCGTTATCTCCAGCCGCACGCCCTGTTCCGCGGAAGCAAGGGCAAGCCCAGCCCCTTCCAGCACCGCCGCGTCCCCCACGAGGTCCGGCAGCGCGAGGACCACCCGGTCCGTTTCGGCAGCGACATCCACCTCCGCGCGGTAGGAGGGCGCGATGGTGAGGCCGAGGCGCAGATAGTCGGGCCCTTCGGTCAACACGGCGCGCTCGAGCCGCGGCGCCGGCGGCTCGTCGCTCGCCCATGCGTCGCCGACCGGCAGGCCCGCCGAAAACGTCATCGCGAGCCCCGCCACCATGGCCGGGAGATGCACGCCCGCCGCGTGCGCTGGTCTCCAAATGGTCATCTCTGCCTCGTGCCTGTCACGGGTCGCTTGTGCCGCGACCTCGATGCTGGACCATAGCACGAACGTGCTTACGCAACCATCGTGCCCGCGCACGGACCCTTCGGGCAATTTCCGTTTGTCAGGCCCCTTGCGCGCTGGTAAGGCGAGCGTGACGCCGCAGGCAGGTCACCACGCCTTTCTGCCGGCCGCAAACCCCGGCCCGGTGATGGCGTGCTCCCTTTCGAGCCTTCCTGAAATCCGGTCCGGCGGTACCCTGAGACAGGACGGCGCCGCTGCGCGACGTCACCCCCTGGCGCCTTCCCGGGCGCCGCACCGGAACAGCGATGACGAGCCGAGACCCGAAAGCCCCCAACGCCCCGCAGCAAGGCCCCCGGCACAATGCCCCGGGCCGGCGCGCGGCAAGAGGCGCAGGGCCGCTCGCCCGCCCAACACGAGAGAGAGTTCGCCCCCTGCCCGTCCGCGCAGCCGAAGCGCTGGCGCCGGGCAAGGCCGGGCGCATGAGATCCCATGGCAAAGAAAATGCTCATCGATGCCACCCACCCGGAGGAGACCCGGGTTGTGGTGGTGGACGGCAACAAGGTTGACGATTTCGACTTCGAGTCGGTCAACAAGAAGCAGCTCGCCGGCAATATCTACCTCGCGAAGGTCACGCGCGTAGAGCCGTCGCTGCAAGCCGCCTTTGTGGACTATGGCGGGAACCGCCACGGCTTCCTCGCCTTCGCCGAGATCCACCCGGATTATTACCAGATACCCGTGGCCGACCGCGAAGCGCTGATCGCCGAGGAGGCGGCCATCGCGGCGCGCGAGGCCGAGAACGAGGATGAGGGCCGCCGTGGCGGGCGTAACCGCCGGAGCGGTGGCGGGCGCCGCTCGAAAGGCGCTTCCGAGAGCGAAGAGGCATCGTCGGGCGAGGCGGCGAGCGCGTCCAACGGCACCGGAGACGGCGCCGAGGACGGCGATGCCGGCGGCGAAGAGAGCCGCGGTGGCCGGTCGCGCCGCAGCCGCGGCCGGAGAGGCAAGCGCTCCGCCCAGCCTGTGGCGGAGGATAACGGCATCGCGGGCTTCGGCGTGATCGACCCCGAGGGCGGCGGGCTCGACGGCGCGCCGGAACCGAACAGCGGCGCGGGCGAGAAGCCGGCGGGCGATGCAGCGGAAGAAGCAGCGGAAAGAGCAGCGGAGACACCGGCCGACGAAGCGGTGGCCGCTGAAGCGCCGGACGCACCGGCTGACGCTGCCGAGAGCGAAGCGGTGACTGCGGGAGACGATGCCGCGCCATCGGACGAGGCGGACAAGGACGTGGTGGTGGCCGCGAGTGGGGATGATGGCCCTGCCGATCCCCTGCCTGAAGCCGCTGCGGGCGCGCCGGCACCCGAGCCCGACGTGGTCGAGCCGACGAGCGAGACCACCGAGAGCGAGGATGGCAGCGAGACCCCTCCCCGCTCGATCGCGGAGAGCGCGGGCCTCGAGGGCGAGGACGATGTGGTGCGCGGCGACGTGCCCTCCGACGCAGCGGAGCCGGCAGCGGAGGACGCGGAGGCGGCGGAGAAGCCCAAACCAAAGCGCCGCCGCGCCCCGCGCAAGCCGAAAGCGCATGCGACGGAGCCAGCGGCGGATGAAACCGCGAAGGGCGAAGCGGAAGCCGGTGCGGCAGCCCCTGTCGCCACCGAAGACACGTCGGCCGAGGCTGCTGCGGTGCCAGCAGAGGCTGCGGCGCCGGCAGAGGCGGAAGTGTCCGCCGATGCCGCTCCTGCCGAGCCGGAACCGGCCAGCGCCGCGCCGGAGGAGGACGGGGGCGAGACTGCAACCCCGGCCAAGCCACGCCGCAGCCGGCGCGGCGGCAAACGCACCAAGAAGGCCGAGGAGACCGCCGCCGCCGAGACTGCCGACGAGACGGCGGACGCTGCGGCTGGCACCGACGCTCGGAAGGACGACACGCCGGGCGATGCCGACAAGGCAGATGACGACGGCAGCGGCGAAAGCGGGGCTGAAGACGGTGAGATCGACACTGTCGGCGCCGAGGACCTGCAGGAAGAGGATCTGGCCGCCCGCGCCATCCGCCGCCGCCGTTACAAGATCCAGGACGTCGTGAAATCCCGCCAGATCATGCTCGTGCAGGTGGTGAAGGAGGAGCGCGGCACCAAGGGCGCTGCGCTGACCACCTATCTCTCGCTCGCCGGCCGGTACTGCGTGCTCATGCCGAACACGGCGCGCGGCGGCGGCATCAGCCGGAAGATCACCAACGCCTCCGACCGCAAGCGCCTGCGGGAGATCGTCGGCGAGCTCGAGGTGCCGCAGGGCATGGGGCTCATCGTGCGCACGGCCGGGGCCGAGCGCACGCGGGCGGAGATCAAGCGCGACTACGAGTTCCTGCTCCGCCAGTGGGAGCAGATCCGGGAGCTCACGCTACGATCCTCGGCGCCATGCCTCATCTACGAGGAAGGCAGCCTCATCAAACGCTCGATCCGGGACATCTACTCCAAGGAGATCGACGCGGTCCTGGTCGAAGGCGAGGCGGGGTACCGCGAAGCCAAGGACTACATGAAGATGCTGATGCCGAGCCACGCCAAGAACGTGCAGCAATATCAGGATCATACGCCGCTCTTCATCCGCTATCAGGTGGAAAGCTACCTGAACGGCATGTTCAGCCCAGTGGTGCAGCTCAAGTCGGGCGGGTACCTCGTGATCGGCATCACCGAGGCCCTGGTGGCGATCGACGTGAACTCCGGGCGCTCGACCAAGGAAGGCTCGATCGAGGAGACGGCGACGAAGACCAATCTCGAAGCGGCCGACGAGGTGGCACGGCAGCTTCGCCTCCGCGATCTCGCGGGGCTTATCGTCATCGACTTCATCGATATGGACGAGAGCCGGAACAACCGCGCGGTCGAGAAGCGGATGAAGGACCGGCTGAAGAACGACAGGGCGCGCATCCAGGTCGGCCGCATCTCTGGCTTCGGGCTCATGGAGATGTCCCGCCAGCGCCTGCGCCCTGGCATGCTTGAGGCCACCACAAAGCCCTGCCCCCATTGCCATGGCCAGGGTTTCATCCGGTCCGACGAGAGCATGGCGCTCGGCATCCTCCGTGAGATCGAGGAGGAAGGCGTGAAGGGCCGGGCCAGCCAGCTCATGGCCACGATGCCGATGGATATCGCCAACTTCATCTTCAACTCGAAGCGCCAGCACCTCGCCCGGATCGAGACGCGGTACGACGTCGAGGTGCAGCTCCTGGGCGATCCGGCGTTGGTCAGCCCCGAGTTCCGGATCGAGCGCGTGAAGGGCGCGGAGCGCAGGCCCGAACGGGCCGAGGCCAGCGCGATCAGCGCGGAGCGCAGCGCGGACCTGATCGATGATGCCGAGATCGTGGAGGTGCCCGAAGGCGACGGCGGCGGACGTGACGAAGGCCGGCGCCAGCGGGACAATCGGAGTGAGGGTCGCGGCGACAGTCGCGGCGACAGTCGCGGGGAAGGCCGTGGCGACGGACGCTCCGAGGCGCGCGGCGACGATGCGCGGGACGACGGTGAGGGCGGCGGCAAGAAGCGCCGCCGGGGCAAGCGCGGTGGCAGGCGCCGGCGCGGCGGCAATGGCGAGGACCGCGAGCGCGAGGAGACGCAGCAGAGCGCCGTGGATGACGCGGCCGAGCGGGACGATGCCGATACGCCGGTAGCGGCGGACGAGGCTCCCGTCGCCAACGGCGCCGACACAGCGGCGAGCACTGCGCCTGAGGCAAAGCCCGAGACATCGGGCGAGCCTGCAACCGCAGCGCCAGAGACTGAGACGGAAACCGCCGACGTCGAACCGATGCCTGAGCCCACGCCAGAGGCAGAGGCAGAGCCAGAGGCGGCGACCCCTGCCCCGGCCGACGCGGCGGCCTCCGAGCCGGAGCCAGAGCCCGATCCCACGCCCGATGTGCCCATCGAGGTTGCAGCGGCGGAGGCTGGCCGCGCAGCCGCCGGGATCAGCGCCGACGCGGTCCCCGAACCGGTCCCCGAGGAGCCGGCGAAGCCGAAGCGTCGTGGCTGGTGGTCGCTGAGGCGCTGAGCCTTCAGGGGCCGCGGTCGAGCATCGCCGCGAGACGCTCCATGGCCTCCGCGACCACCGCGGGGGCCTGCGCATAGCTGAAGCGCATGGTCTGTCCGCCGCGCACGGGGTCGAAATCGAGCCCGGGGGTGGCGGCTACGTGATGCTCCGCCAGAAGGCGCTTCGAGAAGACCATGCTGTCATCCCACCCCTCGGGCAGCGTCGCGTAGGCGTAGAAGGCGCCATCGGCCGGGGCGATATCGCGAAAGCCGAGGCTGGCGAGTGCTGCGATCACCACCTCCCGGTTCGCCCGGTAGTGCGCCATATGGCTCTCGGCCTCCGCCTCGCCCTCGGGCGAGAGTGCGCCGAGGGCAGCGGCCTGCGCCGGGTGCGAAGCGCAGATGAAGAGGTTCTGGGCGAGGTTCTGCAGGGGCCGCACGAGCGCCTCGGGCACCACCATCCAGCCGATCCGCCAGCCGGTCATCGCATAGTATTTCGAGAACGAGTTCACGACGATGACGTCCCGGTCGATCTCCAGGGCCGAGACCGCGCCTTCGCCATAGGTGATGCCATGATAGATCTCGTCGACGATGAGCGCCGTGTCGTGGGCCGCACAGTCAGCGATCAGGGCGCGCAACGCCGGCGCATCCAGCATCGTGCC
>JBCBEP010000034.1:0-30631 GCA_038528605.1 Pseudomonadota bacterium | reverse complement strand
GCTGGCGGATGGCAGTGTCCGCTGGCTCGAGGGGCACAGCGCCAACGTCAACGATGTTGCCTTCAGCGCCGATGGCCGCCTGCTCTTCTCCGCTTCCTATGACGGTACCGTGCGCCGCTGGGCGCTTGACGAGGCCGCGCCCATTCCCGTCACGCTCAAGAAGCACGGCTTCGGCGTGAACCATCTCGTCGTCGACGATGCGGGGGGCTGGCTGGCGTACGGCGCGCTCGACGGGGCGGTGCGCGCGATCGATCTCGCGACGGGCGAGACCATTGCCGATCTCTCCACCGAGCGCCGGCCCATCCTCGCCCTTGTGCGGGCGCCGGGCGGGCGGTTCCTCGCGACGGGGGACGGCGAGGGATACATCACCGTGATCGATACCGAGCGCTGGACCATCGAGCGGGACTTCCGCGCCGCGCTGCGCGGTCCGATCTGGGCGCTTGCCTGGGCACCGGATGGGACGGGCGGGCCCGGCCGCCTGCTCGCCGGCGGGATCGCGGACGAAGCGGCGCTCTGGCCGGTGTTCGAGGAGGGGGGCGTGGAGGCGGCGCTCTTCGACGGCAGCCCGCGCGCATTCCACACGGACCCCGCCGAGATGACGAATGGCGAGCGGCAATTCATGCGCAAATGCTCGATCTGCCACAGCCTCGAGAAGGAAAGCGGGCGCAAGGCGGGGCCCAGCCTCGCCGGTGTCTTCGGGCGGCGGGCGGGCACGCTGGAGGGCTATCGCTACTCCGACGCGCTGGTGTCCTCTCCGATCGTGTGGACCGACGAGACCATCGCCGCGCTCTTCCGCGAAGGGCCGGACGTGGTGACGCCCGGCTCGAAAATGCCGGTGCAGCGCATCGCGCGGGAGGCTGACCGGCGCGACCTGATAGACTATCTAAGGCGCGAGACGGGGGCTGACGCGAAGGCTCCGGCTCAACAACAATGAAAGTGAGACAATGAACAGCGGGGAGAAGACGTCGATGAATGCCATGGTTGCCGCCATCCTGGCCGCGGCGCTGATCTCGGTCGGCGCCTGGTACACCCTCAACCAGATGGGCTTCTCCAGCGCGCAGGTCTATCAGAAGGACAGCAGCGTCCGGCTCGACTGACGCTGACATCTCCCTGCCGCGCGGTGCTTCCGGGCCCGCGCATCCGTGGTGTGCGTGACCGTCCGACACCGCCCGCATCCGGGCACCGCTGCCATGGAGTTGCATGATGCTGGCCCTCGCCCTGGTGCTCGACGCGGTGATCGGCGAGCCGGAGCCGCTCTGGAAGCGGGTGCCGCATCCCGTGGTGCTGATGGGGCGGCTCGTCGACATGCTCGACGAAGGGCTGAACGATGGCAGCTTCCGGTATCTCAGAGGCGTCGCCGCGGTCTTCGTGCTGATCGTCGTGACCGGGGCGCCCGCACTCCTCCTCAGCATCGATGTTTTCGGGGGGATCTTCGAGCTGATCCTCGCCGCCATTCTCCTCGCCCATCGCAGCCTCGTCGATCATGTCAGCCGCGTGGCGGAGGCGATGGGGCAGGGGCGCGAGGCTGCGATCAAGGCGGTCTCCCAGATCGTGGGGCGCGACACGACGGTGCTGGACGAGCCGGGGATCGCGCGGGCGGCGATCGAGTCGGGCGCGGAGAACTTTTCCGACGGTGTCGTCGCCCCCGCCTTCTGGTTCCTGATCCTCGGCCTGCCAGGCATCGTGATCTACAAGGCGGTGAACACGGCCGACAGCATGATCGGCCACCGGAGCGACCGCTACGCCCGCTTCGGCTGGGCGGCCGCACGGTTGGACGATGCCCTGAACTACGTGCCCGCGCGCCTCAGTGCCGTGCTGATCTCCGCGGTATCGGGAAAGGGCATCCAGCCGCTGCAGGTGGCGTTCAGGGATGGCTGGCTTCATCGCAGCGTTAACGCTGGCTGGCCGGAGGCGGCGATGGCGGCATCGCTGGACGTGGCCCTTGCGGGTCCGCGGCACTATGCGGGCCAGCTGACGGACGACCCGTTCCTGCACCCCACGGGCCGGAAAGACCCTGGGCCCGCGGATATCCGCGCTTCGGTCACCCTTCTCTGGAAAGCGTGGGGGCTGCTGGTGGCCATCGCCGCGGTGCTCTGGCTGCTGGCCTTCGCCTGGGGCTACGTCTTCGGCTGAAGCGCCTCGATCAGCGCGGCCTCGAACCCGACACCCAATATCCAACCTTCCTCCGCGACAACCTGCGCCGCCTCGTCAGGGGGCAAGCCTGCCGGGCATGCGGCGAAGAGGGGGCCGAGTGCTCCTTTCCTGTCCAGCGCCGCGAAGGCCTCGGCCAGGAGACGAACCTGGGCCGCGTCCTTGACGGCGTCCGTCGCCTGGCGCACCGCCGCATCGACGAGGCTGGGATAGATCTCGGCCAGGACGACCGAGCCCTGCGGGACGCGCGATAGGCCGAGCCCCGTCTCGAACGGCCAGACCTGTGCCGTGATGCCCGGCTGGTGGCGGAGCCTTTCGAGTGCTGCGATGCCGGTGAGCGCCTGGCTCCCGACAGCGCCGGCATAGGCGAGCTTCCACACAGGCTGCGCCCGCCGCACGCGCGTCTCCACCAGCCGACGCTCCGCGGGCAGCACCGCGCCGTAGCCCGAGGGGCGCTTCGCGGGCAGGGCGGGGAGCTTCCGCTGCGCCGGCCGCCCCCAGAACGGGCCGACCGGGCCATAAGCCGCGTTCAGACGCTCGGCCAGCAGGAACCGGTTGTTGGCGTTGCGCGGCCCCTCCTCGAGCCCTTGCTCGAGATGCGCCCAGACATGGCGCCATGGCGCGCGCCCCGGCGCCGCGCCGAACACACGGGCCGCGGCGCCCACAGGGTAGCCGAAGGGGAAATCGAAGCCCGCTATCATGCGATGCCCCCGCGCGGCACCTGCCCGCAGGCGCTCGGCCAAAAGCGCCATGGCGTCGGCCCGGGTGGGCGGATTGTCGAGGTGCAGGCCTTCGGCACCAAGATCGGCCATCCAGATGCTGTCCTTGCCTCGTTTCGGAACGGCGGAGGCGGACCAGTCCACCACGATCCAACGGTCGAAGAGCGGCTGCGGCATGCGTGGCACTCTGCACGGCCCTGGCTACGCTGTCACGGGCCGCCGCCGCTTGCGCCGGGCGCCGCCGCGCGCGAAGGCTGGGCGGCTGAGACGGAGAGGCGCAGGCAGGGAAGGGGCAAGCATGTTGCGGGAAAGGGTGATCGAAGCCCCGGCGGACGGGCTGGCCGACACGCTGGCCGCGCGTCTCTCGCGCAAGACCATGCCGCCCGGTGCCCTAGGCAAGCTCGGCGCGCTGGCCATCGCCCTCGGGGTGGCGCAGCGGCGCGAGGTGCCCGCGGGCGGCCCGGCCGAGGCGTTGGTCTTCGCTGCGGATCATGGGCTGGTCGCCGCCGGCATCTCCGCCTGGCCGCAGGACGTGACGGCGCTGATGGTGGAGCGGCTGGTGCTGGGCGACGCCGCAGCACCGGTGCTCGCCAGGGCGTCCGATGCGCGCGTCACGGTCGTCGATGTGGGCGTGGCTGGTGCCTACCGCGTCCCGCTGCCGGATCTCGTGGACGCCCGCCAGCGCGCCGGCACGCGGAACGCCGCCGAGGAGGACGCCTTGACCCCGGCCGAAGTGCAGGGGGCGCTCGAGGCCGGGGCCGATGCCGCCGATGCGGCGCTGGCGCGCGGGGCGCTCGTGCTCGCGCCCGGGGAGATGGGGATCGGCAACACGGGCACGGCTGCGCTTCTGGCCCATGCGGTCGGCGGGCTTGATCTCGCCACCCTCGCAGGGCCCGGCGCGGGGCTCGATGCGGCGGGGGTTGCCCGCAAGCGGGCCGTGCTGGAGCGCGTTGTAGCCCGTCGCCCCGGACGGCTCGACGCGGAGGCGGCGCTCGTGGCCTTCGGCGGGCTCGAGATCGCAGCGATGGCCGGCGCCATGATCGCCGGTGGGAGCGGTCGCGCCGCCGTGCTGGTCGACGGCTTCATTGCGACGACCGCCGCTCTGCTGGCCCTCGCGGCCCGGCCCGAGCTGCGCCCGAGCCTCATCTTCGCCCATCGCTCCGCCGAGCCGGGGCACCGCCTGATGCTGAACCATCTCGGTGCCGAGCCGCTTCTCGATCTCGGCCTGCGGCTGGGCGAGGGGACCGGCGGCCTCCTCGCCCTGCCGCTGCTGAAGGCGGCGGCCGCGGTCATGGCCGAGATGGCGACCTTCGAGAGCGCCGGGATCGCCGGGCCATGAGGATGCCGCGCGCGCCAGGCACGATAGCCCGCGAGCTTGCCCGCCTGGGATCCGCCGCAGAGTTCCTGACCCGCCTGCCCCTCCCGGCGGCTGGCTGGGAGGAGGGGCGGCTGCGTCTCGCGCTCTCTTGGTTCCCGCTGGTGGGGCTCACGGTCGGCCTCGCGCAGGGGCTGGCCCTTGCCGCCACGGCGCTCCTGCTGCCGCCGGCGATTGCGGCCGGCCTTGCCGTCGCCTTTGGGCTCTGGATCACCGGGGCCCTGCATGAGGACGGGCTGGCGGACACGGCGGACGGTCTGGGCGGCGCGGGGACGCCCCGGGAGCGCGCGCTCGAGATCATGCGGGACAGCCGCCTCGGCACCTATGGCGCGGCCGCCCTCATCGTGGCGCTGGGGCTGCGATGGGTGGCCTTCGCCCATCTGGCGGCAGCAGCTTCCGGTGCCGTCGCGGCGATCGCCGCCGCTGGACTGCTCTCGCGCACCGCGCTCCTCCCGCTCGCAGGGCTGCCGATGGCCCGTGGCGGTGGCCTCGGCGTGATGCTCGCGCCGCCGGAGGGCATGGCGCTTCAAGGCCGTGAGGCGGCATCTGTATGCCTCGCAGGCGGTGTCGCCTTCGCCATTCTTGGCCTCGTGCCGTTCTTCGTGGCGCTCATGGCCGCTGCGCTCGCAACCCTCCTCGTCGCGGGCCTGGCGCTCAAGCGCTTGGGGGGTATGACGGGTGACATCTTCGGTGCGGCGGTTGTGGCGGCGGAACTCGCGGTTCTCCTCGCCCTTCTCGGCGCTCAGGCATGACCGCGCCTGTCTCTGCCGATTGCCTCATCCTCCTCCGTCATCCACGACCGGCGGCGGAACCGGGGCTCTGCTATGGCAGGCAGGACATCCCGCCCGGCCCCGATGCCAGCGTGGAAATCGCCGCAGCCCTCGCCCACACGCCCCGCGGCACAGCGGTGCTGACAAGCCCGGCCCGCCGCGCGCGTGTGCTCGCTGAGGCGCTTGCGGCGCGGGATGGTGTGGCCTTGCAAGTCGATCCCCGCCTGCAGGAGCTGGATTTCGGGGCTTGGGAGGGGCGGCTCTGGTCCGAGATCGACCGTGCGGAGAGCGATCCCTGGGCCGCCGACCCGCACCGCCGCGCCCCGCCGGGGGGCGAGACTTTCGGCGCGCTTTACGATCGTGTGGCGGAGGCGCTGACGGCGGCGCCCATGGGCGCGCTGATCGTCACGCATGCCGGGCCCATCCGCGCCGCGCGCATGCTGTGCGAGGGCATTGGCTTCGATGGTGCCTTTGCGGCGCAGGTACCCTATGCAACGCCGATCTTCCTGAAGGTCCCCGTCCGTCAGGCGCGCTAGAGGAGGTTCCATGGCCCATCTCACCCTCGTCCTCGGCGGCGCCCGCTCGGGGAAATCCGCCCGTGCACTTGCGCTGGCCGAAGCTGCGGCGGCGCCGGCCGCCCGGGTCTTCGTCGCGACGGCCGAAGCGCTGGACGATGAGATGGCCGACCGCATTGCCCGCCACAAGGCGGAGCGCGGGGCGGGATGGGCGCTGGTGGAATGCCCGCTGGACCTCCCCGACGCAGTCTCCGCCCAGTCGGCGGCCGGGCGCGTGCTCCTGATCGATTGCCTGACGCTCTGGCTCTCGAACCTCATGCACCATGAGCGGGCGCCGGAGGCTGCGGCCGCGTCGCTTCTCGCCGCCATCGCAGACGCGCCCGGCGGCGTGATCGCCGTATCCAACGAGGTTGGCATGGGATTGGCGCCCACGAACGCCCTCGGCCGAGCGTTCCGGGACGCGCAGGGCAGGCTGAACCAGCAGGTGGCCGCCGCGGCGGACCGGGTGGAGTTCGTGGCCGCCGGCCTGCCGCTCGCGCTCAAGGGCTGAAGCGGCTCACCGCACGCAGCCGGCAAGCTCCTCAAGGTGCGCGCTCGCCCGATCCGCCCCCACGACCGCCGCGCGCACCAGCCCGTCGAAGATCCGGGCCATCCGGCGCACATCCTCCGCGCCGGTAAGCACCAGATAGTCCGGCCCGAGATAGAGGGCTGCGCGGAGCGGGCCGAAGACGGTGAAGGGCGCCGCGAAGCTCCGACGCGCATCGTAGAGATGCAGCCGCAGGGTGGGGTAGTGCTCGGCAGTCAGCGCGGCCATCGCTTCGAGCTGGCCTTGCCGTACGGCGCGTGGGAGGCCCTGCCACGCGCCCGTGCCCGCCGCGAGGTCGGCGAGCACATGCTCGGCCATCGCGATCTCGAGGTCGGTCTCCCCGAGGATCACCTCACCCAGATTGCCCTCCGCACGCGGAACCGGTGCACCGGCGCGGGCCCCCGCCACATGGGCCAGCACTTCCGGCCTGGCGAGCTGGTCCGGCAGGAAGGAGGGTACGTAGCGGATCTTGTGCCCCGCGGCCTCGCGGTGCCAGCGCAGGATCGGGGTCTCGCCCTCGGCGCTCTCCGCCTCCTCGATGTCGAGCGAGCGGCTGAGGCGGCGTTCTCCCTCCTCGCTGTAGGAGAGGCCAAGCAACCAGTCCGCACTCACTTCCGCATGCGCCGAGATGCGCCTGAGCGCCTCCGCGCGGGGGAGGCGCGTGGAGCCGGGGGCCAGGAACTCGCTGAGCGCCGAGCGGTCGAGCCCCGTCGCGCGCGCAAAGGCGGCAAGACCGCCGGCCTCACGCTCGACGAGCTGACGGAGCCTTTCGGCAAACAGTCGGCTGAGCTCTCGTTTGTCCATTAGGGTAGAGATACGCATATCGTGCGGATGTGCTACACCTGTATCGCTAGCAGGGCGAATTTTCGTTTCCACGCGTAGAAATCCAGGCTATCGCGCTGCCCATACGTAACGTCACAGTTGCGATATGACCCGTAACTCAGCGTATGCGCCCGACAGTATCGCCGCCCAAAGGCTTGATGACCGCAACCCCGGCGTTACGGCTCCCGAATGGCCCACCATCCTGCTGATCGGTCTCGCCTACGCGGTGTGGGCGGCTGCCTGCGTGCTGGGGGGGCTGGTGGAAGGCCTGATGGCGGGAAGCCTCGCGGCCCTGCTCATCGCGCTCTCGACCGCGCTGCATTCATCGCTCAGCCACGAAGTCTCCCATGGCCACCCGCTGCCATCGCGCCGGTGGTCCGAGGCGCTGGTCTGGCCTGCCATCGGATTGCTGGTGCCCTATGAGCGGTTCCGCGACACGCATCTCGCGCATCACCGGGACGAGCGGCTGACGGACCCGCACGAGGACCCGGAATCGAACTTTCTCGACCCGGCTGACTGGTCGGGACTGGCGCTGCCGCTCCGCTGGGTGCTGCGGGCGAACAACACGCTGGCGGGGCGTATGCTCTTCGGGCCCGCCATCGGCATGGCGCGGTTCTGGAGCGACGACCTGCGCGCGTGGCGCGAGCCTTCAGTGCGCCATGCCTGGCTGCAGCATGGGCTGGGAGTGCTGCCGGTGCTAGCGTTCCTCCTGGCCGTCGGCACGCCGCTCTGGGTGGTGGCGCTGGGGACCTATGGCGGCCTCTCGATCCTCCGGATCCGCACCTTTCTCGAGCACCGGGCGCATGAGCGGGCGGCCGGGCGGTCGGTGATCATCGAGGATGGCGGGCCGCTGGCGCTCCTCTTCCTGAACAACAACCTGCACGCCCTTCACCACGCCGCGCCGCGGGTGGCCTGGTACCGCCTGCCGGCGCTTTATCGCGTGCGCCGCGCGGAGATCCTGCGCCGGAACCGGGGTTACCGGTTCGGCTCCTACGGCGAAATCTTCTCCGCCTATCTCTTTCGAGCGAAGGACCCGGTGGCCCATCCGCTGATGACGGCGCTGGCGTACCCCAAGCGCGATGATCAGCCACGCAGCTCCGCGATCCGGGCAACGAGTGCAGCCGTCGACACATCGGTCTCGACAGGCGTGCCGGTTTCGAGCGCGGGGATAAGCCCCTTGGCCAAGGCCTTGCCGAGCTCCACGCCCCACTGATCGTAGGAATTCACCCCCCAGATCGCGCCTTGGACGAACACCTTGTGCTCGAAGAGGGCGATGAGGCGGCCGAGGGCATAAGCGTCCAGCCGGCGGTGGAGAATGGTGGTCGACGGCCGGTCCCCGGGGAAGGTGCGGTGTGGGGCGAGGGCATCGATTTCGGCGGTCGACTTCTCCGCCGCCGCCATCTCGGCACGCACTTCCGCCTCGGTCTTCCCGAAGGCCAGCGCGGCGCCCTGCGCCAGGCAGTTGGCGAGCAGCAGGGCGTGGTGGTTGCCGAGGGTCTCGCGCGCCTCCGCGGCGGCGATGAAGTCCACGGGGATCACGTCGGTGCCCTGATGGAGGAGCTGGAAGAAGGAGTGCTGCGCGTTGGTGCCGGGCTCCCCGAAGATGGCGGGGCCCGTGGCATGCGGCACCGGTGTGCCCGCCCGGCTCACCCGCTTGCCGTTCGACTCCATGTCGAGCTGCTGGACATAGGCGGCAAACCGGTCGAGCCGCTGGTCGTAGGGGATGAGGGCGGTTGCCGGATAGCCGAGGGCATTGCGCCGCCAGATGCCGGCGAGCGCGTAGATCACCGGCAGGTTGGCTTCGAGCGGGGTTTCGAGAAAATGCCGGTCCATATCGGCGGCGCCCTTCAGGAAGGCGCGGAAACCGTCCGCCCCCATGCCGATGGCGAGCGGCAGACCGATCGCGGACCAGACCGAGTAGCGCCCCCCCACCCAGTCCCGGAACCCGAAGACGCGGGCGGGGTCGATCCCGAAGCCGGCGGTGCCTTCGAGGTTGGTGGAGACCGCGGCCATCTGGGCGCCCGCATCGAGGCCGGCTGCGGCGAGCCATGCCCGGGCGGAGGCGGCGTTGGCCATGGTCTCGAGCGTGGTGAAGGTTTTGGAGGCGACGATGACGAGGGTGCTCGCGGGGTCGAGATGCCTGATCGTGTCCGTCAGGTGAGCGCCGTCGACGTTCGAGACGAAGTGGAGGCGCGGGCCGTCCATATCCGGTGCGAGCGCGCGGGCGGCCATGGCGGGGCCGAGATCGGAGCCGCCGATGCCGATATTGATGACGTCCCGTACCTGCCCGCCGGCGAGGGCGAAGCCGCCGGTGCGCACATCCTCGGCGAAGGCGAGGAAGCGGTCGAGGATAGGGGCGACCTCGTCGACGCCCTCGACCGCCGGGGCGATGCTGCCCCGGAGCACCATGTGGAGGACGGCGCGGTTCTCGGTGTTGTTGACGGTCTCGCCGGCCGCCATGCGGTCCCGCAGCGCTTCGACGCCGGCCTCGCGGGCGAGGGCGAGGAGGGCGCGCATGGCGCCGCCGTCGAGCTTCTCCTTCGAGAGATCGAGCGTGAGATCGTCGAGCGCGTAGGAGAGGGCCGCGACGCGGGTGGGGTCCGACGCGAAGAGATCCCTGAGATGGATCGGGGCGAGGCGCGCGGCCTCGGTGTGGAGACTGTCCCAGGCGGTCATGGCGGGCTCCCGTGCGGCGGCGCGATGGCTGTGTCCGGGGAGGTAGCGGGGAGGGGCTGGCTGACGAGTGCCCGGCCTCCTCGCCCGCCTGTCCCTCCGGACAGGCGGTCTCCGCGGCCGCCCACCCGCCAGCCAGCCCCCAGTGCCCCCAGTGCCCACAGTGCCCCCAATGCCCTCACCGGCTGGGCTGGATGCCCCAGATCTCGGTGGCGTAGCCGCGGATGGTGCGGTCAGACGAGAACCAGCCCATGGGGGCGGCGTTGAGCACCGCCTTGCTGGCCCAGCCCGCGCTGTCGGCCCAGGCGGCGTCCACCCGGCGCTGAGCGTCCCAATAGGCGTCGAAATCGGCGGCGACCATGAACCAGTCATGGCCCGTCAGATTGTCGACAAGGCCCCGGAAACGCTCGGTATCGCCCTGCGAGAAGGCGCCCTCGGCGATCTGGCTCACCACCTCCGAGAGGCGGGGGCTGGCGGCCACATGGGCGCCGGGGTCGTAGCCCTTCTCGCGGAGGGCGGTCACTTCATCGGCCTCGAGGCCGAAGATGAAGATGTTCTCGTCGCTCACGCCCGCGCGGATCTCGACATTCGCGCCATCGTTCGTGCCGATGGTGAGGGCGCCGTTCATGGCGAACTTCATGTTGCCGGTGCCCGAGGCCTCCATGCCCGCCGTGGAGATCTGCTCCGAGAGATCGGCGGCTGGGATGAGCCGTTCGGCCTGGGTGACGTTGTAGTTGGGCGGGTAGAGGACGGCCAGGCGGCCCTTCATGGCCGGGTCTTCGTTGATCGTCCGCCCGATATCGTTGATGAGTTTGATGATGAGCTTTGCCATCGCGTAGCCGGGGGCGGCCTTGCCCGAGAAGAGGCGCACGCGGGGCGGCGTCTCCATCCCCGGATCCGCCTTCAGCGCGTTGTAGAGCGCCGCCGTCTCGAGGATGTTCATCAGCTGGCGCTTGTATTCGTGGATGCGCTTGATCTGGATGTCGAACATCGCGGCGGGGTCGACGGCGATCCCGTGCGTGTCGGCGAACCAGCGGGCGAGCCGCTCCTTGTTGTGGCGCTTGGCGGCCATGAAGCGCTCGCGGAAGGCGGCGTCCCCGGCCAGTGGCTTCAGGCGGTCGAGCTCGTCGAGATCCGTGACCCAGCCGGTGCCGATGGCCTCGTCCAACAGCGCCGAGAGCGCCGGGTTGCAGCCCTTCAGCCAGCGGCGGGGGGTGACGCCGTTGGTCTGGTTCAGGATCTTGTCCGGGTGCAGCTTGTGAAGCTCGGCGAAGACCGTGCGCTTCATGAGCTCCGTGTGGAGGGCGCTGACGCCATTTACCCGGGCCGCCGAGATGAAGGCGAGGTTGCCCATGCGCACCTCGCCATGGCTGAGGGCGGCGGCGCTTTCCGGGCGGTCGTGGCCCCGGGCGCGGCACTCGGCCTTGTGGGCCTGGTCCATCGCTTCGATGAGCTGGAGATGGCGGGGCAGGATGCGGCCCATCACATCGTCCGACCAGCGCTCCAGCGCCTCCGGCATGAGCGTGTGGTTAGTGTAGTTCAGCACCTGGCGTGCGATGGCGAAGGCATCCTCGAAACTGAGGCGGCGCTCGTCCATGAGGAGGCGCACGAGCTCTGGCCCGGCGATGGCGGGGTGCGTGTCGTTGAGCTGGACGGCGACGAGGCTCGGCAGTTTCCCGGCATCGTCGTGATGGGCGAAGAAGCGGCGGAGGATGTCCTTCAGCGAGGCGGCGGTGAAGAAATACTCCTGCTTCAGCCGCAGCTCCTTGCCCTGAGGGGTCGTGTCGTCCGGGTAGAGCACGCGGCTGATGGTCTCGGCTGAAACCGATGGCGCGGCGGCACCGATGAAATCGCCCCGGTTGAAGGGTTCGAGATCGAAGACCTGGGTGGGCTTGGCGGACCAGAGGCGGAGGGTGTTGACCCATCCGCCGCCCCAGGAGGGCACGGGCGTGTCGTAGGCCGCGGCCACCACGGTTTCGGCCGGGTGCCACTCCGCCGGCTTGTCGCCGTTCTCCACATGGCCGCCGAAGCCGATGGGGTGGGCTGCTTCGCGCCGCTCGAATTCCCAGGGGTGCTGCTGGGTGAGCCAGTCCTCCGGCTCCTCCACCTGCCAGCCGTCGTGGAAGCGCTGTTTGAAGAGGCCGTGATCGTAGCGGATGCCGTAGCCATGGGCGGGCACGCCCACGGTGGACATCGAGTCGAGGAAACAGGCCGCGAGACGGCCGAGGCCGCCATTGCCGAGGGCTGCATCCGGCTCGTTCTTCAGGGTGGCGTCGTAGTCGAGGCCGAGGCTTTCCATCGCCTCGCGCGCCGCTTCTTCCAGCCCGAGGTTCATCACGGCATCCTCGAGCAGGCGGCCGATCAGGAATTCCATGGAGAGGTAGTAGATCCGCTTGCGGTCCTCCGCGTAGACGCGATGGACGGTTTCGAACCACGGCTTCATCACCCGGTCCCGGATCGCGCGGCTGAGGGCCAGGCGCCAGTCCTGCAGCACCGCGGCGCCCGGATCCTTTCCGATGGTGAATGTCAGGTGATACTCGATGGCAGCACGCAGCTCCGCCGCGCTCGGGGCGCTTGCCTGGCCGAGCGCCGGCATCCTGTCCATCTCGTTCATGATCTTCTCCACTGCGTCGGGCTGTGCGCCCGCGGAGAAGTCTTCTACCGCAGTGCGGCAGGCGGTTTGAAGCCCGCCAGCCGCGAATTGCCACTTCGTCGCGAAGCGGGACGCCTTTGCGTCAGGCCGCGTCCACGTCCCGAAGGAGGCGCTCGGTCCGCGCCTCGTCGATCCGGTTGTGGAAGCGCTTCGCCTCGTGCTCGTCCCGCAGCGTCTTGGCGAGGTTGAAGGCGCCGCTGACTGAAAGGAGGAGGCCCATGGCAAGAAAGCCCTTCATCGTCAGCGTCACCTCCATCAGCCAGATGCCGAACAGCGTGACGCTCATGCCAATGAAGAAGTTGATGTAGGTAAAGGCGATCCAGGCGGGAGAGTTGAGGGCGTGTTCGTTCATGCGTCGTCTCCTTTTTCGGTGGGTTCAGTCTTGGTGGGTGCAGTCTTCGGGGAAAGGCGGGCCAGGATCGCGTCGCGGCGGTTGCGGGCCGCATCGGCGATGCCGGCTTGCTTGAGGCGGGCATCGAGGTCGGCGCTTTCATCGGCCGGCATGGTGGTGGCCTCGAGCAGATCTTCTGCGGCGTCCGTGCCCTCCGCCAGGCGGCGGGCCAGCGCTTCGGCTTCGGCCAGCGGTGGGGCGGCGGGCAGGGCGTCGGTGCCGAGGCGCCGACGCATGCCGATATCCAGGCGTGCCGCGCGCGCTGCGCGCAGATCGGCGGCGAGCTTGGAGAGCCGGCGCTCGCCTTCCGAGAGCCGGTCGCGCAGGGTCTGCGCCCGCGTGGAAAGGGCGGCGGCGGCCTTCTCCGCCCGCTCGCGCGTATCCTCCAGCGTCACGATGCGGGTGGCGAGATCCGCCGCCAGCGCCTCGGCGCCGCCTTCGAGGGCCTTGCGGGCTTCCGCCTCGCGGCGGGCGATCTCGGCCGCGGCGTCCTCAGCGCGCCGCTCCTCGGCCTTTTGCTGGGCGAGGAGCTGGGCGAGGGCGTGTCTTCCGCGGGTGAGGTCGAGCTGCGCATCGCGCAGGTGCTGGGCCAAGATCCGCGGGCCCTCCGCCGCCTCCAGCGCCTCCTCCGCCTCGGCGGACCGGGCACGGAGCAGGGTTCTCAGGGTTCTCAACATGCATCCTCCTCTTGAACGCCGTTCACTTTCGGGCCAATGAAAACCCGACCATGATCGGTCGGGCTGTCGATATTGAACGCCGTTCAAACACTGGATAGCCGAATCATGAACGATGTTCAAGGGGTGAGATGCGCAAGCCGCACAAGGAACTGAGGGCCGAGATCCTTGCGGAGGCAGGGCGGCTGGTGGAGGGGGAGGGCGCCCGGGCGCTTTCGGCGCGGCGGCTCGCGGCGGCTGCGGGGTGCTCCGTCGGCACGCTCTACAACCTCTTCGACCATCTCGACGGTGTCGTCCGCAGCCTCAACCGCGAGACAATGCAGCGCCTCGCCGCGTCCCTGAACGGGGCGGATCCGGGCGACGCCGTCCCGCGCGCCGAAAGGCTCGAGGCGCTGGGGCGTGCCTATCTCGCCTACGGGCTCGCCCATCCGGCGCGGTGGGAGCTGCTCTTTCGCTACCGGCTCGAGACACCGGCGGAGGCGGTGCCTGAGGAGCTGGGCGCGCTTCTCGCGCTCCTCCGCCGCGTCGCAGGCCCGGGCCCAAGCGACGAGGCGCTGATCGCGCTCTGGGCGGCAGTGCATGGCATTGTGGAACTCGCGGTGGCACGGCGGCTCCCCGACGCGGCAGAGGGGGCGGAAGGCCGGATGATCGCCCTGGTCATCGACGCCGGCGTGAGGGGCATCGCCGAGGGTGCCTGACGACCGCGCTCAGGCGCGACCGAAGGCTCGCATCTCCGCGGCGATGCGGCGAAGGCCCGGATGGGCCGCGAGGCTCTCCGCCGCTGCCTCGTGACGCCGCCGCCAATTCGCGTGCTCGTCGATCGTGCCGGGAATGTTGGGCTGCTCGAGCGTGCCCAGCACGTCGTCGATCTGCACCGCCACCAGCGCGGAGGACGCGCGCGCCATGAGCGCGTGGATCGCCTCCAGCAGTGCGGCGCTCGCCTCCTCAGGCGGCTGCGCGGGGTCGATGCCATCCGGCAGGATCCGGGCCTCGGCGAGGAGTGCGCTCACCGTCCGCCGATCCTCCGCCCTCGCCGCCCGCTGCTGCGCGGCCTCCCCGGCATCGGCGCGGCCAAGCTTTTCCGACCAGTCGATATCGCGGCCCTGCCACCAGCCCTTTAGCGTCGGCGTGTCATGCGTCCCGAAACTTGCCAGCGTCTCGGCCCGGAAATGCCAGGGCGCGCGGAGCCGGCCCTCCCAGCGTTCGAACATCGCAACGGAGCAGCCATAGATCCCGCTGGCCGAGAGCGCGTCTCGCAGGCCCTCCGGCACCACGCCGAGGTCCTCACCCACGATGACCGTGCCGCGCCGCGCAGCCTCGAGCCGCAGGATCGCGAGCAGCACCTCCCTGTCCGAGCGTACATAGCCGCCCGGCGTCCCGTCCTCGGGCACCCAGAAGGTGCGCTCAAGCCCCAGCACATGGTCGACGCGGAGCACGCCCGCATGGGCGGCGGCGGCACGGATGGTTTCGGCAAAGGCCGTGTACCGGTCTGCCTCGAGCCCCGGCGGCGAGAAGGGCGCGAGGCCCCAGGACTGTCCCTCCGGCGCGAACATGTCCGGCGGCGCGCCGAGGCTCACCCCCCGCGCAAAGACACCGGGGCGCGCCCAGACCTCCGCGCCATCCGGGCGCACGCCGACCGCGAGGTCCGCGTAGAGCCCCAGCCCCATGCCCGCCTGCAGCGCCCGGTGGTGCGCGGCGCCCAAAGCCTCGCTCGCCCGCATCTGCGCCCAGGCATGGAAGGCAAGCGCGCGGGGCTCGGCAGCGGCAAAGGCGCGGGCGGCCGGTGCTTCTGGATGCTCGTAGCCCGCAGGCCAGCCCCGCCAGTCCGCGCCCAGGCGCTGTGAAAGCGCCTCGAACAGCACGAAATGCTCGAGCGCTGTGCCATGGGACGCCCGGAAAGCCGCGAGGCGACCTGGCATACCGGGCGCCGCCAACTCGGCATCGAACCGGGTGAGCAGGGCGGTATCGTGGTGCTCGCGATGCGCCGCAAAGTCGATGAGGCCCTCGGGCTCTGCCTCAGTGGCGGGCGTGGAGAGGAGGGGGCGCGTATCCAGAAAGCCGCGATGGCCCGGCGAATACGGGCTGAACCCGGTGCTGGCATGGCCGAGGCTGTGGACCGGATTGATGCCGAGGAAGGCTGCCCCATGGGCCGCAAGCGCCTCGGCCGCCCGCGCGAGGTCTGCGTAGCAGCCGATGGTGGCTGCACCCGGCGCCGCCGCCCCTTGCCATAGCGCGGTGATCGCGCCGGTGACGCCCCAGCTCCGGTCCCGCCCCAACCGGTCCGCGAGCGAGGGCGCACGGTCCGGCGCGGCGACGATGAGACAGTCCGCCCCATCGTCGTCGAGGGTAAGGCGGTGGAGACCGGGCGGGAGGGCGGGAAGGTCAATCGCCCCGTCGGCCCGGCCCTCCGCCGTGGCGCCCTGCTCGAAGGTCAGCCGCCATGTGCGCGCCTTGGCCGGTGCGCGGAGGAGGGATGGCGCCCAGGCGGTGGCCAGATGCACCGGGGGCAGGGCACGCGCCGCGCGCGCCGCCTCCAGGGCCGCAAGACGGTCCACCGCCTCCTCCGCCCCATCGATGGCCTCCATCGCGCGGAGGAGGGCAAGGGCCGTCTCCGGGCTGGTGACGTGCAGCGTGCCGGAGAGATCGCGCCATTCGGGCAGGATGCCGCGGGCACGGGCGAGGGCGAGGAGCGCGTCCGCCAACGGCCCGCTCCGCTCAGCTGCCCGGGGCGAAGAGCGTCACGCTCCCCGCAGCCAGCCGCGCCGTCGGCCCCGCTTCCACCGGCGGCGCTGCGGCGGGATCGGGCGCGGCAATCTCCGCGCTGTCGAAGAGGCGGCGCCAGGACTGGCCGTGCGGCGGCTTCGGCAGGGTCAGCGCCACGTCCTCGCCCGCACGGTTCACGGCGATCAGCACGTCGCCAGCAACGCCTGCACCCGGCGCAGCCTCGGCCGAGCCGCGCAGCCGCACCGCCAGCGCCGAAAGGCCGGGATCGTCCCAGGCCGGCGCCTCACCGTCGAGGCCGAACCACGCCACATCCGGCGCCGCATCCGCCGCCCGGACCTGGCCGTGCAGAAAGCGCGTCTGGCGCAGCACCGGGTGCTCGCGACGGAGCCGGGCGAGCGTGCCCACGACTGCTGCAAGATCAGGGTCGTCCGTCTCCCAGTCGACCCAGCCGGTCACGTTGTCCTGGCAATAGGCGTTGTTGTTGCCGCCCTGGGTGTTGGCGAGCTCGTCGCCCGCCAGCAGCATCGGCGTGCCCTGGCTGAGGAAAAGCGTGGCCAGCAGGGCGCGCCGCCGCCGGGCGCGGGCCGCGGCAATGGCTGGGTCCGAGGTCTCGCCCTCCACGCCCATGTTGTCGGACAGGTTCTCGCCGTGCCCGTCGCGGTTCTTCTCGCCATTCGCCTCGTTGTGCTTGGCGTTGTAGGCGGTGACGTCCGCCAGCGTGAAGCCGTCATGCGCCGTGACGAGGTTGATGCTCGACCAGGCGGGCCGACCATTATGGTCGAAGATATCCGCGGAGCCGAGCAGGCGGGCGGCCAAACCGGCCGTCGCCCCCTCATCCCCCCGCCAGAAGCGGCGCACATCGTCGCGGAACCGGTCGGACCACTCCGCCGTGCCCGGCGGAAAACCGCCGAGCTGATAGCCGCCGGGGCCGATATCCCATGGCTCCATGATCAGCTTCACATCCGAGAGCACGGGGTCCTGGCGCAGCGCATCGAGAAACCCGCCCTCCGGATCGAAGCCATGCGTCTCGCGCCCCAGCGCCGTGGCGAGATCGAAGCGGAAGCCGTCGATCCGGTAGTGCTCGACCCAGTGGCGGAGACTGTCGAGCACCATGCGAAGCACGAAGGGATGCGCGACGTTCACCGTGTTCCCGCAGCCGGTGTCGTTCACGTAGTGCCGTGGTTCGTCGGGCATCAGCCGGTAGTAGGAGAGGTTGTCGAGCCCCCGGAAGCTGAGCGTGGGCCCGAGCGCCCCGCCCTCGGCCGTGTGGTTGTAGACGACGTCGAGGATCACCTCGATGCCCGCTGCATGCAGACGGTCGATCGCGGAGAGCATGCCGGCCTCGCCCGCGGGGCCGAGATAGCGCGGTGCGGGCGCAAAGAAGGCTAAGGTGTTGTAACCCCAATAATTCCGGAGCCCGCGGTTCAGCAGAAACGCATCGTCGACGAAGCCGTGCACCGGCAGGAGCTCGAGCGCCGTGACCCCGAGCTTCTCAAGATGGCGGATGACCGTGTCGGAGCCCAGCGCTTCCCAGGTGCCCGCGATGCCTTCGGGCAGGCCGGGCATGCGTCGCGTGAAGCCCTTCGGGTGCGCCTCGTAGATCACCGTCTCGCCCCAGGGTCGCCGGGGCCGGGGCGGGCGGGCGCTGTGGTCGGCGGGCGCCGTTACCACCGCCTTTGGCATGAAGGGCGCACTGTCCCGCGCGTCGAAGGAGAGGTCCGCCTCGGCGTCGCGCCGGTCATAAGCGTAAAGCGCTTCGGCCTCGGTCACCCGGCCCGCGAGGCGGCGGGCATAGGGATCGAGCAGCAGCTTGTTCGGGTTGAAGCGGTGGCCGCGTTCGGGCGCGTATGGCCCATGGGCGCGCAGGCCGTAGAGCTGGCCCTCGGCAATGCCCGGCACATGGCCGTGCCAGACCGGGCCGGTCTGCTCCGGCAGGCCGAGCCGCGCCGTCTCGTTCCCGGCCGCGTCGAACAGGCAGAGCTCGATGCGCGCGGCATTGGCCGAGAAGACCGCGACATTCGCCCCGTCGCCCGCCAGATGCACGCCGAGGCGCGCGGGCGAGCCCGGGCCGAGATCGGCCTCCTGCGGTACCGCCGGGGCGGCTTTCGTGGCGCGGCGGGTGCGGGGCAAAGGCGGTCTCCGGGAGCCTGGACGGGCGGGAGCCTTCTACCTGCCGTTTTGCGGCGCTGCGTCAAGCATGCCGGCGCCCGCCCGCTCCGCTGCCGCTTCGGCGCGCAGCCATTCCACCACGGCGCGCAGGGTCTGGCGCGGTGTGCCGCCGGGATGGGGCGCCTGGATCAGCCAGTAGCCTGTCTCCGGCGCGCCCGGCTCGTCGAAGAGCGCGACGAGACTGCCCGCCTCGATCTCGGCCTGCACGAAATTGCGCGCGGTGAGCCCCGCGCCCTCGCCCGAGCGCATGGCGGCGAGCGCCATATAGCCCGGCAGGTGCAGCACGTCGTGCTTCGGCCGCGGCGTGACGCCATGGGCGGTGAGCCAGGTAAACCACTCATCCGTCTCGGTTTCCTGGACCCAGGGGATGTCGAGAAGGTCTGCGGGTTCGTGCACCGGGTGTCGATCCAGCAGCGCGGGCGTTGCCACCACCACATGGGCCGAGGGGACCAGCAGCTCCGCCTCCACCACCGGCCAGCCCCCTTCGCCGAAGCGGATGGCAAGGTCGAACGCACCGGTGGTGAGGTCCACGAGCTCTGGCGTGGGGCTCACCAGCAGCTCGATGTCCGGATGTGCGGCGCGGAAGCGGGCGAGGCGGGGCATCAGCCAGTAGGCCGAGAATTTCGGGGTGAGGGTGAGGCGCACGGGCCGGCCGGCGGCATCGCGCGCCGCCTCGCCGAGCGCGTGGCGCATGGTCTCGAGCCCGCGGCCGAGCCCCTGCGCCAGCCGCTGGCCCTCGGGTGTCAGCACCACGCCGCGGCCCTCGCGCCGCATGAGGCGCAGGCCAAGCCGGGCCTCGAGCGCGCGGACCTGCTGCGCGACGGCGGCATGGGTGACGTTCAGCTCGCGCCCGGCAGCCGAAAAGCCGCCCGTGCGCGCCGCCGCCTCGAAGGCGCGGATCATGGAGAGCGGGGGCAGGGCGGACCAGTCCATCTGTAAGCTCAGCTACTAGTTTGCGAGAAATGCTGGCTCGTATAACGGGCCATGGGTCGGCATCATCCATTCAATCGCAGTCACTTACAAGGAGGGCGTCATGCTCGGAGTTCTGGCGATAACTTTCATGACGGCGACCCGCAACGACCCCGCCCCCCAGCGCCTCGCGGCACCGAAGGTGCCCCCATGCCCGCGCCGCGCACGCCGGTATGCCACGCGCCTCGGCGCCGTCATCGCTTTCCTCAGGGGCCGCTGAGTTTCAGTTGCTCAGGCGCCGGTAGAGCGCCGCGTAGGCGGCGGCGCTGGGTCCCCAGCCCACCGGCTGGGCCATGGCGTTTGCCAACATCTGATGCCAGATTTCCTTTTGGGAATGGGCGGTTACGAGGCGTTCCAGTGCGTGTGCGCAACTCGGCCCATCACCGGGCGCATGGACGAAGCCTGTGGCAACACCCGCGGCGAGGGCGGCAGGATTGGCATCGATCACCGTGTCTCCGAGGCCGCCCGTGCGGGCAACCACGGGGGCTGCGCCGTAGCGGAGGGCATAGAGCTGGGTGAGCCCGCAGGGCTCGAAACGGGAGGGCACGGCGACAGCGTCCGACCCCGCATAAACGAGGTGGCTGAGCGCCTCGTCATAGCCGATGAAGACCCCGACGCGGCCCGGATTTTGGGCGGCGGCCGCGGTAAGTGCGGCCTCCAGAGCCGCTTCGCCCGACCCGAGCAGGGCGACGCGGCCGCCGGCTTCGACGAAACCGGGCAAAGCCTCCAGCAGGATGTCGATGCCCTTCTGGCGCGTGAGGCGGCTGACGAGGCCGAGGAGCGGACCCTCGCCTTCGTCCAGTCCGAAGCGCTGGAGGAGGGCGGCGCGGTTCGCGGCCTTGCCTTCCAGCGCCGTGTAGGGGGCCGCGATATGCGGGTCGGTGGCGGGGTTCCACACGGTGGTGTCCGCGCCGTTGAGGATGCCGCTCACATCACTGGCCCGGGCCGCCAGCACGCCCTCCAGCCCCATGCCGAAATCCGGCGTCAAGATCTCGCGGGCGTAGCCGGGGCTGACGGTGGTGATCGCATCGGCCGCCACCAGCCCCGCCTTCAGGAACCCGACCTGGCCCCAGAACTCTAGTCGCTCATGCGTGAAGGCGGCCTGGGGGATGCCGAGGGCGGTCAGCACCGAGGGCTCGAAAAGGCCCTGGTAGCTGATGTTGTGGATGGTCATGACCGAGGGCACGGGCCGGCCCATCAGGTCGAGATAGAAGGGGGCGAGGCCTGCCTGCCAGTCATGCGCATGGAGGATGTCCGGCCGCCAGCCATCGGCGCCTGCGGAGGCGATGAGCGCGCCGAGCTTCGCGAAGGCGCCGAAGCGGTAGGCGTTGTCCGGCCAGTCCCGCCCGTTGGTCTCGTAGATCCCGCCCTCGCGGCGGAAGCGGGCGGGTGCGTCGAGCACCAGCAGGTCGAGCCCCGCTGCGGTGGCGGCGAGAAGGCGCGCGGGCCCGCCGGTAAGCTCGCCCTCGAGGCCTTGCGGTAGCGCGATTTCGCGCGAGGCCTCGAGCGCCGCCATCACCTGCGGGTAGCCGGGGAGGAGGATCTTGGCGGACACGTCCTCCGCCGCGAGCACCCCGGGCAGGGCGCCGACCACATCGGCAAGCCCGCCGGTCTTCACCAGCGGGGCGCATTCGGAGGCGACGTGGAGGACGCGCATGGGGGCCTTCAGCCGAGCGCGTCGAGCATGGGTTGGGTGATGAGGACCACGCCGTTCTCGGTGCGGCGGAAGCGCTTTGCGTCCTCCTCCGGGTCCTCGCCGACCACGAGGCCTGCGGGGATTTTCACGCCGCGGTCGAGCACCACGTCCTTCAGGCGGGCGTGGCGGCCGATGTCGCAGTAAGGCAGCGCCACCACCCTGTCTAGCTCGGAGAAGCTGTTGGCTTTCACGCCGGTGAAGAGAAGCGACTCGTGCACCTGGCTGCCCGAGACGATGCAGCCGCCGGAGATGAGGGAGCTGACGGCGGAGCCGCGCCGTCCCTCCTCGTCATGGATGAACTTCGCCGGGGGGGTCTGCTCGGCATAGGTCCAGATCGGCCATTCGGTATCGTGGATGTCGAGATCGGGCTTGAAGTCCGTCAGGTCGAGATTGGCCTTCCAGAAGGCGTCGACCGTGCCGACATCGCGCCAGTAGGGGCTGCCATTGTCGCCCGAGACGGCGCTTTCGGAGAAGCGGTGCGCCTGGGCGGTGCCCTTCGCTACCTCGGCGGGAATGATGTTCTTGCCGAAATCGTGCTCGCTGGCCGGGTCCGCCGCGTCCTTCTTCAGAAGCTCGATGAGATAGGGCGTGTCGAAGACATAGATGCCCATGGAGGCGAGGGAGGTGTCCGGCTGGCCGGGGATCGTGGGGGGATCGGCGGGCTTCTCCACGAAGTCCGTGATCTTGCCCGTATCGTCGACCGCCATGACGCCGAAGGCCGTGGCCTCGGCCTTCGTGACCTCGATGCAGCCGACGGTGACGCTTGCCCCGCTCTCCACATGCTGGCGGAGCATGAGCTCGTAGTCCTGTTTGTAGATGTGGTCGCCCGCGAGGATGACGATGTAGTTGGGCTCGTAGCCCTCGATGATGTCGATGTTCTGGGTCACCGCATCGGCGGTGCCGAGATACCAGTTGCGCTCGTCCACGCGCTGGGAGGCGGGCAGGATATCGAGCTGCTCGCGCCGCTCGGCCCGGAAGAAGGACCAGCCGCGCTGCAGGTGGCGGATGAGGCTGTGGGCCTTGTACTGGGTGGCGATGCCGATGCGGCGGATGCCGGAATTGACGGCGTTGGAGAGCGCGAAGTCGACGATCCGGGCCTTGCCGCCGAAATGCACCGCGGGCTTGGCGCGCCGGTCGGTCAGCTCGCGCAGGCGGGAGCCGCGGCCGCCGGCGAGGATGAAGGCCATGGCATCGCGGCTGAGATTGGTGGGGATCTCGGGTCGCATGGGTCGTCTCCTCCGTGGTGGTGGCGCTTGACCGCGCTGCTTGGGGCGGACCCTCGCGCATGGGCGGCGGGGTCTCAACCGGCGGGTGGCGACTTTCCGCGGGGCGGGGGGCGTATCCAGAGGTTTCTGAGGGGGCGGGGCGATCTTCGCTTTACATCACTAGTTTTGTAGTTATGTTAGCGATCATGAACGATGCAGAGATCGCCCCGGCGCTTGCCGCCCTTGGCCATGAGGCCCGTCTCGGGCTGTTCCGGCTCCTCGTGAAGGCGGGGCCGGGGGGGCTCGCGATCGGCGAGATCCAGGCGCATCTGGGCCTCGCGCCCTCGACCCTTGCGCATCATCTGCGCGCGCTGGTGGAGGTGGGGCTGGTGAGCCAGGAGAAGCGCGGGCGGAGCGTGATGAACAGGGCCGAGTTCGACCGGATGAATGCCGTGCTCGGCTACGTGGTGACGGAATGCTGCCAGGGCGTGCGCCTTGGTGATGATGACGCGGCCTGAGCGCCGCAGGTGCGATAACGCGGCCTGAGCGCCGCAGGTGCGATAACGCGGCCCTAGCGCCGCCTGATTGGAGCGCAGAGATGACTGCAGCAATCGCCACCCTCCGCCGTTGGGGCGAGGGGTTCAGTATCGACCGGGTGTGGCTGGCCTTTGCGCTGATCCTGCTGGTGCTCGCACTGGTCGATCTCGGGCAGGCGGAGGAGGGCGTGGTCTTCACGCTCGGCGCCCTGGCCGAGACGGGGCCCTACATCCTCTTCTCCGTGCTCGTGGCCGCCTACGCCACGGCGACGGGGGCGGACGGGCAGATCGCGAAGATCTTTTCCGGTCATCAGGCCATGATGATCATGCTCGCCGCGCTCTTCGGCGGGCTTTCGCCGTTCTGTTCCTGCGGCGTGATCCCGCTCATTGCAGCGCTGCTGGCCATGGGCGTGCCGCTGGCGCCGGTGATGGCGTTCTGGCTCGCCTCGCCGGTGATCGACCCCGCGCAGTTCGTGATGACCGTGGGCACGCTGGGCTTCGACTTCGCAGTGGCCAAAACCATCGCGGCAGTGAGCCTCGGCCTCTTTGGCGGCTTCGCGACGCTGTCGCTGATGCGCCTCGGCTTCCTCTCGGACCCGCTGCGCCCGGGCGTGGGCAATGGCGGCTGCGGTGGCTCGAAGATCCGCAACCCGAAGCCGCCGGTCTGGCGCTTCTGGCACGAGGAGGAGCGGCGGGAGAAGTTCGGCCGCGAGGCGTATCGCTCGGGCATGTTCCTGTTCAAGTGGCTCGCGCTGGCCTTCCTGCTCGAGAGCGTGATGCTCGCCTATGTGCCGGCCGAGGCCGTGGGTGCCGTGGTTGGCGGCGAGGGCGTGATGCCGGTGC
This sequence comes from Pseudomonadota bacterium, assembly GCA_038528605.1. GTDB lineage: Bacteria > Pseudomonadota > Alphaproteobacteria > Rhodobacterales > Rhodobacteraceae > Thermohalobaculum. The sequence continues at coordinate 7,160 of JBCBEP010000034.1, read as the reverse complement.
TGATCGCCACCTTCGTCGGTGTGCCGGCCTATCTCAACGGCTATGCCGCGCTGCCGGTGGTGCAGGGGCTGATGGAGCAGGGCATGGTGCCGGGGGCGGCGATGGCCTTCCTGGTGGCCGGGGGCGTGAGCTCCATCCCGGCGGCGATTGCGGTGTTCGCGCTGGCCCGCCTGCCGGTCTTCGCCCTCTATCTCGGCTTCGCGCTGGTAGGCTCGATGGCGGCGGGGCTGCTCTTCGGCGCCTGGGTCTGACCGCGGCTTAGCGCACGCAAGGCATGGCGGCCCGGGGGGTGATCCCGGGCCGCTTTGCGTTTGGGGCCTGCCGTTACTCCACCGCCGTGACCGTGCCGTGGAAGAGCGCTTCGGTGGGCTGGCCGCTGGGCGAGCCGCCGGCGGGCTCCCGGCTGATGGCGAAGATGTCGCCGGGGCGCGCGCGGATCTGGCGGCTGGTGAGCGGCGCATCGGGCAGGAGGCCGAGGGAGAACGGCCGCTCCGCCCCCTCCGGCAGCTGCCACATCTCGAAGGAGGTGCCGGTCTGGCGTTCCAGCGGCATGGGGATGATGGTGGCCACCCCCGCCAGCGTGTCGAACTGCACGATCATGCCGGGGCGGGTGGCCTCGGTGTCGGAATAGACGACGGCCACGAAGCGCTCGCCCGTGTCCGGCTGGGGCATGGCGATGAAGAGGGCGAGGAGGGCCGCGATGCCGCCGAGCCCGAAGGCTGCGGCGCGCCAGCGGCCCGCATGGGCGGTGGCGGCGGTGGCGGCGGTTACTGCCTCATCCGTCTCGATGCGCGCCTCGATGGCGCGGAAGAGGCCCTCGGGCGGCTCCACCGGCGGGATCAGCCGGCCGAGGCCCGAGAAACGCTGCTCCCATTCCTCGCGCAGGACGATATCGCGCTTGGTCTCCCGCCCGAAGCGGACGAGGCCGAGGGCGCGCTCGGCCGCGTCGAGCGACCGGGCCTCCTCGCGTTTGGAGGGACGCTTAGCCACGGCCGACCTCCTCCAGACACAGGCGCAGCATGGCGAGCCCGCGGCGCAGCCAGGTTTTCACGCTGTTAACCGGTGCGCCGATGCGCTCCGCCAGCTCCTCCCGGGTCCAGCCTTCGTAATAGGCCAGCAGGACGAGTTCCTGGCCGCGGTCGTCGAGCCGGCCGAGGCAGCGGGCGAGCGCCATGAGCTCGACGCCACCATCGGTGACGGCCTTGGGGTCGGCGATGACCGCGAGCGCGTCGTCCCCCACCTCGCGGCCGAGCACGCCGCGGCCGCGCTTGCGCAGGACGTCGACGGCGCGGTTGCGCACCACGACCGTGACCCAGGCGCTCGCCCGCCCCCGCTCGGGGTCGAACCGCCAGGCTTCGCGCCAGATATGAACGAAGGCCTCCTGCAACGCATCCTCCGCCAGTTCCCTCTTGCGGGTGATGCGCAGGCAGAGGCCGAATAGTTTCGGCGCCATGAGGCCGTAGAGCGTGGCGAAGGCCCGGTTGTCTCCGTCAGCGGTGAGCATCAGGAGCGTATCGAGCTCGCCCTCCGAGGCGCCGCTGTCCTTCGAGCCGTCGATAATCCCATCCTCCAGCCCAGGCGCGGCCGACCATAAACCGGCCCTGTCGCAGCGTTTCTACGAGGTGCGATGAACCTTTTCCATCATTGAAGGGCACCTATGAACGGGTGCGGTTTTGACGCCGCGACCCGGGCGCAGGCGAGCGTGTGGGGTGGCGCCTGCGGCGGCATGCCGGATGGACCGTTGGCATGCCCATGCTGGCGCGCGACTATTGTCCCTTGTCGCGCGCCGGCTCCCCGCCGCTCATGCTCTTGTTGAGGGTCAGGCCCAGGGTCACGGTCAGGCGAAGAGGTCAGGCGTGACCGTGGCGCCCTTGTCGAGCCGCTTGATCACGGGCGGGAGCGGGTATTTGAGGCCGGTGGCGCAGTTCCAGAGCACCGCGGTCTCGTCCGCGTTCACCTTGCCCTCGGCGCGGGCGCGGGCATAGGCGGCGGCGGTGGCGGCACCCTCGGGGCAGAGGAGCATGCCTTCCTCCGCCGCGATCCGGTCCCGCACCGCCATGATCTCGTCATCCGGCAGCGCCATGGCGAAGCCGCCGCTCTCGCGGACGGCGCGGATGATCAGGAAATCGCCCACCGCGATCGGCACGCGGATACCGGCGGCGACGGTATGGGCCCCTTCCCAGAGGGGCGCGTGCTCCTCGCCCTCCTCCCAGGCCTTCACGATGGGGGCGCAGCCGGTGGCCTGGACCGCGACCATGCGCGGCATCGGCCCTTCGAGCCAGCCGAGCGCCTTCAGCTCGGCAAAGGCCTTCCACATGCCGATGAGCCCGGTGCCGCCGCCGGTGGGGTAGAAGATGACGTCTGGCAGTTTCCAGCCGAGCTGCTCGGCGAGCTCGAGGCCCATCGTCTTCTTGCCCTCGATCCGGTAGGGCTCCTTCAGGGTCGAGACATCGAACCAGCCGATGCTCTCCTTGCCCGCGCCCACGAGCTTGCCGCAGTCGTTGATGAGGCCGTTCACCGTGTAGGTGTCCGCCCCCTGGGCCTGGATCTCGCGGATGTTGATGTCCGGCGTGTCCTCCGGGCAGAGCACCGTGATCTTCATGTCGGCCTTGCGGCCATAGGCGGCCAGCGCCGCGCCGGCATTGCCGTTGGTGGGGATGGCCATGTGGGTGATGCCGAAGGACTTGGCCATGGAGACCGCAAGGCAGAGCCCGCGGGCCTTGAAGGAGCCGGTGGGCAGGCGCCCCTCGTCCTTCACCAGCACCTTGCCGGGCTTCGCGCCGATGCTGGCGGCGCTGTGGGTGAGGGGCATGATGGGCGTCATGACCTCGCCGAGGGAGACGCGGTTCTCCGGCTTCTCGACGGGCAGGAAGCTTGCGTAGCGCCAGAAGCCCGCGGGGCCGTCGGCCATGCCTTCCTTCGGCATCGCGTCCCTGTCGAGCGTGGCCTTCATGCGCTCGAGATCGTAGCGCACGAGGAGGGGGCGCCCCGCCTCCGAAAGCCCCTGCGGGCGGCCCGCCTCGTAACGCTTGCCGGTGAGCGAGCATTCGAGGTGGCTGACGAAGGTATCGGTCATGGCATCTCTCCCTTGGCGGCCTTTCGGACCGGCATAAGCCGGTGCGTGGGCCACGGGAAGGGGCGCGGAGAAGCAATCGCTACTGTCTTGGAGAGCGGGTGGTACCGACGCCCCGGCTCGAACGGGGGACCCCTAGATCCACAATCTAGTGCTCTAACCTACTGAGCTACGTCGGCATACCGTCGTGGTGCAGCGGGGTTTAGCGGCGGTGGCCGCGATTTTCAAGCGGCCCGGGCACGCTTTGCTGCGGGGCCTGTATCGCAGCCGGACGCTTCGTGCCACGCTGGTCCGGGCCTGCGGCGAGCATGCCGCGCCGGGGCTGCCCCAGGGGGCGGCGTTGCGGATTTGGCTGGCCACGCTGCGGCAAATCCTTAGCATCCGGGCTGTTCGCAGTGTTGTCATAAAAAGAAGCTTTTGGGAGGCGCCGTGGGGATCAATAGCGAGAGCGATGTCTCGGCGACGCTGACCATCGGGCCCACCACCGAGGGCATGGTGCGTGTCTATGTGGAGGCCGACGGGGTCGAGCTGCCCATGGACTTCTTCCCCGAGGAAGCGCTGGAGATTGCCGAGGAACTGCGCCAGGCGGCGGCGGCGGCGGGAGCGGCGGCGGATGCTGCGGCCGGGAAAGGCGCACGGAAGGCGCAGGGAGGCGCCAAGGCCGGGAAGAAGGCCGGCGGTGATGCGCCGGAACGGCGGGGGGGCGGCGCCGGGTCGGGACGACAGCCCGGCGGCCGGCGACGGCCCGGCGACCGGTGATCCCCGGTGCAGCGTCATGCAGAGATTGCAGCGGCGTCCGGCAGGCCGGGGCGCGGTGGCCCGGATGGCGATGGCACGCCCGCGGGCGGCGAGGCTGACGGCGGCGCCGCGCGCGCCGAAGGCGCCAGCGCTGGCCAGAAGGTTGATGGCGCGGCTGCTGGGGGAGAGGGGGCGCCGACCGGGGTGTCGCGCGCAGGGGCGGGCGGGGTTGGCGGCGGGGCAGATGCGCTGCCGGTGGCCCTGCTGGCCGTAACGGTGAACGGCCGCTGCCGGGAGCGCAGCCCTGCCGATCTCGCCTTGTTCGGCCCAGCGGGCGACGGTTTTCTCGACCGATTTGTCGACCGGCATCTGGGCCAGGGGCTGTTCTCGCGCGCGGTGAAGGACGAGACGGCGGAGAGCTGGGCCGTGCTGAAGACCGCCGGGGGCCCGATGGGCTGCCGGGTCAGCCTCTGGCGCCAGCGGGGCGGGGAGCGGATCCGCGTGGTTGCCGCGATCGCGCCGGAGAGTGCTGTGGGCGCTGCCGCCGTGGTGGCCGCCGCACCGCTTGCGGCGTCGGGCGCGGAGGCGCCGGCGCTTCCTTCGCCGGGGCGGATGCCCTGGGAGCGGTACGCGCCGCTCCTCAGCCGGTCCGCCGGCGCGGTGCTGGATGTGCTCGACACGCTCCGCCGGGCGACGAAGCGGGCGGATCGCCTCGCGGTCGAGGACGCGCTGGCGGGGGTGTGGCGGGTGATGGGGCTTTCGGAGGAACTGGCGCGCCGGGCGCGGCTTGCCGAAGGGGACGAAGCCGCGGCCGCTGCCGCGCTGCCGCTGCCGGGGGCCGGGGCGGCGCCATCGGAGATCGACCCCGTCCGGCTGCTGGCGCGGCTGATGCGGCTCGCCGCCGGTGACGCGGCGCGGCGGCAGGTTCGGCTCGTACTGCCGGGAGCGGTTGTAGGAGAGGCAGATGCGGGCGCGCACGCGGCGCCGCCGGTTTCGGTGCTCGCCGATGCAGCGGCGCTTTGGAGTGCGCTGGAAGGTGCCATCGGCGTGGCGCTGGAAGCCGCGGGCGCGGGCGGGGAGGTGCGCGGGCGCATCGAGGCCCGCGAGCATGCGGGCCTCCGGCTCTGCCTTGAGGTTACGTTTGGGCGCGGGGCCGTTCCGGAAGGCGATGAGGCGGCGGCGCCTTGTCCGACCGGCGTGCCGGGCGCGACCGGAGAGGCGGAGCTTCTGCCATCGGCGCCCGACGGAGCGCTCGCGGGTCTTGCGGCCTATGCGGCGACCGCCGGGGCGCGCTTCGAGGTGGTCGCGCGCGGCGAGGTGCGGGAGATCGGCCTTCTTTTCCCGGAGCGTGCGGTGCTCTGGCGGCTCTGATGCGCGGCGTGGCTGGGCGGTGCGGGCCTCAGGAGAGGATTGTGGCTTCGCCGACCAGGCCGCGGGTTGCGGCGAGGCGCTGCGCGGCGAGGCGCGCGAAGGCCAGCGTGACCGTGCGGCGCCGCGCCGGGGCCAGAGGGCGCGCCGGGGGGGTGCGGATGATCTCGGCGCCCCAGTCATCGGCGCGGATGAGGCCGTGGGCGGCGGGCAGGATCGCGTCGGGAAAGCTCTGGGGGACGGCGAAGAAGAAGCGGTCGCACCAGGGGAGGTAGTGCTCCCATTTCGCGTCGGACTGGTAGTCCGCCCGGCTGGATTTCACCTCGACGCACCAGACATCGCCCTTGGGGCCGAGGGCGCAGAGATCCATGCGGCGGCCCTTGGGGGCGGGGAACTCGGCAAGCGCCTCGTAGCCGAGGCCGTGGAGGGCCGAGAGGACGCCGCGGGCGAGCCTGTGGCCAGGCGCCGGGAGCGTGGGGGCCGGCGGGGCGGGTGTCTCGAGATCGTCGCGCATCGGGCGGTCCTCCAGCGGGCAGGATTGCCGGAACGGAGGGGGAACGCAAGAGGTTGGGGCGACGGACCAAGCGGAATCGCGCCTGGTCGGCGCGATGCTTGTTCGTGGTCTCTGCGGCATGGGGGGCGGGGCGCTCCGGCGGGAGCGGGCCCGGCTGCGATGACCGAAGGGGGCAGGGGAGGCGCCGCAGGGGCGCCTCGCCGAGTTTCTTGCAGCCCGGGACCCGTCTCAGGGACGCCTTGGCGCGGGCTTCGCCGATGGCGGTGCCATCCTTGACACGGGGCTCCGGGCGTCGGGCGTAGGCTTCTACTTCGGGGTGTCGGGGGCGGGTCGGGCTCAGTCCGCGACGGCGGCGCTGGCTTCGAGATCGAGGGCGGCGGCGATGAGGCCACGGGCATAGGGTGTTTGGGGCGCCTCGAAGATCTGCTCGACGGGGCCGGTTTCGACCACGTCGCCCTGGCGCATGACGATGACCCGGTGGGCCATGGCGCGGACCACCTTGAGGTCGTGGCTGATGAAGAGGTAGCCGAGGCGGTGGCGGCGCTGGAGATCCCGCAGGAGCTCCACGATCTGGCCCTGGACGGTCATGTCGAGGGCAGAGGTCGGCTCGTCCAGCACCACGAAGCGGGGCTTCAGGATCATGGCGCGGGCGATGGCGATGCGCTGGCGCTGGCCGCCGGAGAACTCGTGCGGGTAGCGGTCCATGGTGGCGGGGTCGAGCCCCGTCTCGGCCATGACCTGGGCGACCGCCTCGCGCGGGGTGGCGGCATCGCCCTGCAGCCCGTGGACGCCGAGGCCTTCGGCGATGATCTCGGCCACGGACATGCGGGGGGAGAGGGAGCCGTAGGGGTCCTGGAAGACGACCTGCATGTCGCGCCGGAGCGCGCGGAGCTCGCGCTTCGGCAGCGCGTGGATCTCGCGGCCGAGAAAGGCGATGCAGCCCTCGGAGCCGATGAGGCGCATGAGTGCGAGGGCGAGCGTGGTCTTGCCGCTGCCGCTCTCGCCCACGATGCCGAGGGTCTCGCCCTCGCGGAGCGTGAGGTCGATATCGGTGACCGCCTTCACATGGCCCGTGGTGCGGCGGAAGAAGCCCGAGCGGATGGGGAACCAGACGCGCATCTTCTCGCCCTCAAGGAGGGTGGGCGCGTCTTCGGCCACGGGGTCCGGCCGGCCGGTGGGCTCGGCCGCGAGGAGCTTCTGGGTGTAGGGGTGTTCGGGGGCATCGAAGACCTGCTCGGTGGGGCCGGTCTCGACGATCTGGCCCTGTTCCATCACCGCCACCCGGTCCGCCACCTTGCGGACGATGCCGAGATCGTGGGTGATGAAGAGCATGGCGAGGCCTTCGCGGCGGCGAAGGTCCGCCAGCAGCGCGAGGATCTGGGCCTGGATGGTGACATCGAGCGCGGTGGTGGGCTCGTCGGCCACCAGGAGCTTGGGACGGTTGGCGAGGGCCATGGCGATCATCAC